>CAYMDM010000046.1:9893-21503 GCA_964389235.1 uncultured Burkholderiaceae bacterium | reverse complement strand
TGCGCCGCGCGGACAACTGCGCCGGCGCGCAGGACGCGGGCTTGGCCGCAAGCGCCGATGGCGTCACCACCCGCGACGGCGCGGCCGCCAGCGCCTGGCGCAGACCGCGCAGATCGGTGCGCTGCGGCGGGCCGTGGTGGGGTTTGTCTGCGGTGCGCCCGCTCACAGCAGTCCGTGCTCCGCGAACGAATACACCGACGCACGCGTGACCACCAGATGGTCGAGCACGCGCACGTCCACCAGCGCCAGCGCGGCGCGCAAGGTGTCGGTGAGGGTGCGGTCGGCCGCCGAGGGCTCGGCGCAGCCGCTGGGGTGGTTGTGCGCGAGGATCAGCGCGGCGGCGTTGTGCCGTAAAGCGGCCTTGACCACTTCGCGCGGATATACGCTGGTCTGCGCCAGGGTGCCGCGGAACAGTTCCCCGCTGGCAATCAGCCGGTGGCGGGTGTCGAGAAACAGCGCAGCGAAAATCTCTACATCCTGCCCGCCCAGCCACAGCCGCAGGTAGTCGCCGACCGCGTGCGGGGTGTCGAGCACCGGCTGCTGCGCCGCCCGCTCGTGCAGCGCGCGGCGGGCGATTTCCAGCACCGCGGCCAGCTCGGCGTATTTGGCCGCCCCCAACCCTTTGATGGCGCGCAGTTCATCGGCCGAGGCGTGCAGCAGACCATGCAGTCCGCCGAAGCGCGCGAGCATCGCCGCGGCCAGATCGATCGCGCTTTGCCCGCGCACCCCGGTGCGCAGCACGATGGCAACCAGCTCGGGGTCGGCCAGCGCCTGCGCACCGCGCGCCAGCAGCTTTTCGCGCGGACGCGCGTCCAGCGGCAGATCGGCAATGCGTGTGGCCATGAGGGCGACCTCTAAAATGCGGAGCAACGCCTGATTTTGCATGGCCGCCGCATTTGACGCGAAGGCCACACGCCGCGACACCGCCTCGCGCTGCCATTCCGAGCAGGCGACCTGCGACCTGCCCCTACCGTGCCCACCGTTCAGCCCGACTCTTACCTCACCCTGCATTACCGCCTGGGCGGCCCCGAGGGTTTCGACGCGGTCAACACCTTCGGGCAGTCGCCCGCGACCCTCACGCTGGGTCAGGGCCTGCTCAGCCCGGCGCTGGAGGCGCGGCTGGTCGGGCTGGAAGAGGGCGCGCATGTGCGCTTCGATCTGCCGGCAGGCGCGGCGTTCGGCCCACGCAACCCGCAGTTGCTGCGCTGGATGTCGGTGGACGAAGTCGCTTTTGCGCGCGACGACGGACACGCCGACCCGCAGCCCGGCGACCTGCTGCGGCTGCGGCTGCCCACCGGCGATGCCGACGAAGTGGGCATCCTGACCGCGCTGGTGCGCGAAGTGCGCGACGGCCAGGCACTGCTCGATTTCAACCACCCGCTGGCCGGTTGCGAGACCACCTTCGAGGTGCAGATTCTCGCCGTGCTGTGAGGGCCGCGATGAGCGAATTCAATTCTCCCGACGTCGCACCGCAGGTGTTGCTGGCCAACCCGCGCGGGTTCTGCGCCGGAGTCGATCGCGCGATCGACATCGTCGAGCTCGCCTTGCAGCGCTTTGGCGCACCGATTTATGTGCGGCACGAAATCGTGCACAACACCTTCGTGGTCAGCGACCTCAAGGCCAAGGGCGCGGTGTTCGTCGACGAACTCACCGAGGTGCCGCGGGGCGCCGTGGTGGTGTTTTCGGCGCATGGGGTGTCGCAGGCGGTGCGCGCGCAGGCGCAGTCGCTCGGGCTGCAGGTGTTCGACGCCACCTGCCCGCTGGTGACCAAGGTGCACGTCGAAGTCGCCAAGCTGCGGCGCGAGGGCTGCGAGGTGGTGATGATCGGCCATGCCGGGCACCCGGAAGTCGAAGGCACGATGGGGCAGGCCGAGGGCATGCATCTGGTGCAGGATCTCGACGACGTCGCCCGCCTGACCATCCCGGCGGATGCCCCGCTGGCCTATGTGACCCAGACCACCCTGTCGGTCGATGACGCCGCGGGCATCGTCACGGCGCTGCGCGCGCGCTATCCGCACATCCGCGAGCCGAAAAAACAGGACATCTGCTATGCGACGCAAAACCGGCAGGACGCGGTCAAGCTGCTGGCGCCACAGGTGGACGTGCTGATCGTCGTCGGCAGCCCGACCAGCTCCAACTCCAACCGCCTGCGCGAAGTCGCGCAGCGGCTCGGCACCCCCGCCTACATGGTCGACAGCGCCGAAGACCTGCGCGCCGAATGGCTGCAGGGCGCGCGCCAGATTGGTCTGACCGCCGGCGCCTCCGCGCCCGAGGCACTGGTCGACCAGGTCATCCGCCGGCTCAAGGCGCTGGGCGCAGTCGCGGTGCGGCAGATGGACGGGGTGACCGAATCGGTGTCCTTCCCGCTGCCGCGTGGCCTCAAGCCGCCGGCCGCCGCCTGAACGACCACCCACAGCCACCGTCCGCTGACCTTTCTTTTCGTTTCCGCCGCGCGCCAACCCGCCGCGCGGCGACTCCTTGCGATACCCCATGCTCGACATCAACCTGCTGCGCAAAGACCTCGCCCACGTCATCGCTCGCCTGGACACGCGCAAATCCCCGCAACCCTTTCTCGATGCTGCGCGCTTTGCCGCGCTCGAAGCCGAGCGTAAGCAGCTGCAGACCCGCACCGAAGAGCTGCAGGCGCGGCGCAATGCGCTGTCCAAACAGATCGGCCAGGCCAAGGCTCGCGGCGAGGACACCGCCGGCATCATGGCCGAAGTCGCGCAGATCAAAACCGAGTTGGAGACCGGCGCCGCCCGGCTCGACGCCCTGCAGACCGAGCTGCACGAATTGCTGATGGCCGTGCCCAACCTGCCGCAACCCGGCGTGCCGGTCGGCGCGGACGAAACCGGTAATGTGGAGCTGCGCCGCTGGGGCACGCCGCGCGCCTTCGACTTTGCCGTGCGCGATCACGTGGACGTCGGTGCGCCGCTGGGGCTGGATTTCGAAAGCGCCGCGAAAATCTCCGGCGCTCGCTTTGCCGTCCTGCGCGGGCCCGTCGCTCGACTGCACCGCGCGCTGGCGCAGTTCATGCTCGATGTGCACACCGCCGAGCATGGCTATGTCGAGGCGTACGTGCCCTACATGGTGTCAGCGCAGACCTTGCGCGGCACTGGCCAGCTGCCCAAGTTCGCCGAAGACCTGTTTGCCGTGCCGCGCGGCGAAGGCGAGCCGTCTTACCTCATTCCCACCGCCGAAGTGCCGCTGACCAATCTGGTGCGCGAGCAGATCGTGGACGGCGCAACGCTGCCCCTGCGTTTCGTCGCGCATACCCCGTGCTTTCGCTCCGAAGCCGGCGCCTACGGCCGGGATGTGCGCGGGCTGATCCGCCAGCACCAGTTCGACAAGGTCGAGCTCGTGTGGATCACCCGACCGGAGGATTCCGACGCCGCGCTGGAGCAATTGACCCAACACGCCGAAACCATTCTGCAGCGCCTGGAACTGCCATACCGCACCGTCGTGCTGTGCACCGGTGACATGGGTTTTGGCAGCGCCCGCACCCACGACATTGAAGTCTGGCTGCCGGCGCAGAACACCTACCGCGAAATCTCATCCTGCTCCAATATGGAGGCGTTTCAGGCGCGGCGTATGCAGGCACGCTACCGCACCGAAAACGGCAAGACCGACTTCGTCCACACCCTCAACGGGTCGGGCTTGGCCGTCGGCCGCACCCTGGTCGCGATGCTCGAAAACTACCAGCGTGCCGACGGCGGCATCGACGTTCCCGCCGCCCTCCAGCCCTATCTCGGCGGCCAGACCGTTCTCCGCCCGGCGGCATAAGGTACACTTACAAGTTTTCCGCAGCGCGCCTCGCGCTGCTGGATCGACCGTAAAACAAACCCGGAAAGGTGGCAGAGTGGTCGAATGCGCCGGACTCGAAATCCGGTATACGGTTATACCGTATCGAGGGTTCGAATCCCTCCCTTTCCGCCAGGGTAACGGGTCTTAAGTTGAATAAAAAGCCGCCACTCAGGCGGCTTTTTATTTTTTGTCTGGGGCGTCGACGCTGCGGTTCGAGACATTCTGGATTCAACTCCCTCGCGCGGTCGCCCCGCGTCCGCCCGCCAGACTCAACTTCCGAATCGTGCAATCCAGCACGACGCGCTGAAGGTATTGGTGAGCCTTGGCGGCGAGGGCTGACCAAGCAAGAGCAGGGAAAAGGGCGCGTCCGTTCGATGGCGGCATCGAACTGGAGCGTTCGACGCAGCGCCGCGCGAACCAGGGGTGGCCGGGGCCAGTCAGCGTGATGACAATCGCGCGCAAACTCGCATTCCGTTGCAACGCGTTTCATGCCGATACCGGGAGGTCGCCATGGCCACCGTCAACACCTTCATCGTCTGCACCCGCGCGATCGACGACAACGGGCAGTTCACCGCCGAGCCTGGCGACACTACTTTTCTGCGCGTGCCGCCCTCGCGCCTGACCTACTCACCGGACAACAAGTTGTCGCGTGAGCGCTGGAAAAAAGCCGTGATCGCCGCGGCCGACGGGGAGGAGGACGACGTGACCGGATCGACCGGTGACGTGCTGTTTTTCGTTCACGGCTACAACAACGATATCGCCTCGGTGCTGTGGCGCACGCGCGTGCTGCAGACCACGCTGGCGGCGCAGGGCTGGCGCGGCCTGGTGGTGGGGTTCGACTGGCCGAGCGACAACTCCACCCTCAATTACCTGGAGGACCGGCACGACGCCTCGCAAGTGGCGCAACGCCTGATCGACGACGTGCTGCAACTGCTGATCGACGCGCAGTTCCCGCCCGGCGCCGACACCCCGCAGTGCACCATCAACGTCCATCTGCTGGCCCATTCCACCGGGGCCTACGTCATCATGGAAGCCTTCGCCAGCGCGGCCAAGAACGGCGACTTCTTCAAAAAGCCCTGGCGCATCGCGCAGGTGGCCTTCATTGGCGGCGACGTCTCCAGCGCCTCGCTGGGGAGTGCCTCCGACTGGGCCGCGCCGATGTACGACCGCATCTTTCGCCTCACCAATTACTCCAACGGATTCGACAGGGTGCTCGCCGTTTCGAACATGAAGCGCCTGGGCACCGCTCCGCGCGCCGGGCGCGTGGGGCTGCCGGGAGCGATACCGGGCAAAGCGGTGAACGTCGATTGCTCGGATTACTTCGCCACCAAGGACCCGGCGCAATCCCAGTTCACGGGCACGTTCTGCCACTCCTGGCATATCGGCGACCCCAACTTCGCGCTCGATCTGGCGCTGACGCTGGAAGGTGACATCGACCGCATGGTCATTCCCACGCGCGACAACGTCGGCGGTCGGCTCAAGCTCGTCGGCGGTCGCCAGCGGCCGGTGAACCAGCCCGGATGGGATGCGACGCATCCGCCCATAGCCTGAGTGGGGCCTGACGTCAGGCGCGTCCATTCAACGGAAGAACGCGACCCTGACCTTGCCCTGGCCCCTCTTTCTCGTGCCGTTCTCGGCCCGACGACACGCGGGCTTTTTGGCCGCGCCTCATGCCAGCGTTGTTCGCGCCCCATCGGGCTGAGGTCGCTGTTCAAGCCCCAGATCGATGCGGAGCAGGTCGCCATGCGCGCGCTGCCGATGACCGTGTTCTGGTGCCGACTGTCAGAATCGAACTGACGACCTACCGCTTACAAGGCGGTTGCTCTACCAACTGAGCTAAGTCGGCTGGGGGCGATCGTCGAGGCGAGGGCCGACGATGCTTACTTGACCCGTGTCAGGCGCGACGGCCCGCCCGTCCCGGGTGGGGGAGGCGGCTGATCTTCGCTGGGCGAGGGCGGGGCGGGTTGGTCGCCGGCGCCGGGTTGCGCTGGCGCGGAACCGCCGCTGACGGGGCGCAGTGGGGTGACGACGGACGCGTTGTCGCGGTTGGTGGTGGCCGGTGCTCGCGGATGGCCAGCGGGCGCGGTTTCTGCGCCGGACGCGGTCGCGCCGACGGGTTCGACCGGGAAAGCCATGCCCTGCCCGTTTTCGCGCGCGTAGATCGCCGCCACGCGCTCGACCGGGATGTAGATGTCGCGGGCGATGCCGCCGAAGCGGGCCTTGAAGTGCACGGCATCGTTGTCGATGCGCAGGCCGTTGGTCGCGTCGAAGCTGATGTTGAGCACGATTTCGCCGTTGCGCACGTGTTCCATCGGCACGTGCACGCTGCCGTCGACCTGCACGGCGATGTACGGCGTGAAGCCGTTGTCGGTGCACCACTCATAGAGCGCACGAAGCAGATACGGCTTAGTCGGGATGACGGCGTCGGTCATGGCGAGGCGGCGGTACAGCAAGCGGCGGCGTTATTGGGCAGCAGGCAACCGCGTGTCACTTGCGCATGATTTTCTCGGACGGCGTGAGCGCTTCGATGTAGGCCGGGCGCTGGAAAATACGCTCGGCGTACTTGAGCAGCGGCGCGGCGGACTTGGGCAGGTCGATGCCGTAGTGATCCAGCCGCCACAGCAGCGGGGCGATGGCCACGTCGAGCATCGAAAACTCTTCGCCGAGCATGTATTTGTTCTTGAGAAAAACCGGCGCCAGCTGGGTCAGGCGGTCGCGGATGGCGGCGCGGCTTTTTTCCAGCGCCTTCTCGTTGGCCTTGGTCTGGCGCGACTCCAGGGTGTGCACATGCACGAACAGTTCCTTTTCGAAGTTGAAGAGGAACAGCCGCACCCGGGCGCGCGCCACCGGGTCGCCCGGCATCAGTTGAGGGTGGGGAAAGCGCTCGTCGATGTATTCGTTGATGATGTTGGACTCGTACAGGATCAGGTCGCGCTCGACCAGGATGGGCACCTGGCCGTAGGGGTTCATGACGTTGACGTCCTCGGGCTTGTTGAACAGGTCGACGTCACGGATTTCGAAATCCATGCCTTTTTCGAACAGCACGAAGCGGCAGCGTTGCGAGAACGGGCAGGTCGTGCCGGAATAGAGCACCATCATGAGAGCTGACTCCTGAAAAACGCAACGGGGTGGATGGGCCACCCCGGACGTTGCATGGCGAATCTGGATGCGCCCGAGTGAATCGGGCTGCGGCCGGCGCGGCGCCTTACTTGACGTCTTTCCAGTATTCGGATTTCAGCTTCCAGGTGAGGAAGGTGAAGCCGATGAGGAACAGGATGACGATGACCCCCAGCCGTTTGCGGAAGAGCTGGTCGGGCTCGGCCATCCACTGCATGTAGGCGACGAGGTCCGCAACTGCGGAATCATACTCCGTCGGCGTCATTGATCCCGGGGAAATGGGCACGTAGCCGGCGAAGGTCTTGAGGTGGATCTTGGGGTCGGCCGGGTCGGGGCCGACGGTGAAGCGCGCGGCGCGCTCGCCCTGCAGCGGCCACAGCGGGTTGGGCATGCCCACGCCGGGGAAGGCCAGGTTGTTCCAGCCGGTCGGCCGCGAGTCGTCGCGGTAGAAGGTGCGCAGGTAGGTGTAAAGGAAGTCGGCGCCGCTGCCGCGGTGCGAGGCCAGAGCCTTGGCGATGATGGTGAGGTCGGGCGGCTCGGTGCCGAACCACTTCTCGGCCTGCTCGGGGGTCATCGCCACTTTCATAGTGTCGCCAATCTTGGCTCCGTCGAACAGAAAGTTGGCCTTGATCTGGTCGTCGTTCAGGCCGATGGCGCGCAGCTTTTCATACCGCATGTAGCGTGCCGAATGGCAGCCCAGGCAGTAGTTGGTGAACAGTTGCGCGCCGCGCTGCAGCGCCAGCAGGTCATTGACGCGGTAGGGGGCGTGGTCGAGGGGGATGGCCTCCTCCTCCGAGGCGGCCTGCGCGCCGGTGTGCAGCAGCAGCCCGAGAGCGAGAATCGCGCAAAAACGGCTCAAGAGTCGGTTCATGGCGGGGCTCAGTGGGCTTTGAAGGTCAGGCGCTGCGGCACGGGCTTGAAACTGCCCAGCCGGCTCCACCACGGCATCAGGAAGAAAAAGCCGAAGTAGATGAAGGTGCAAATGGTCGCGACCACATGCGCGATCGGCGAGGGCGGCTGGATGCCGAAATACCCCAGCACCAGGAAGTTGATCGCAAACACGATGTAGATCACGCGGTGCCAGCCCGGCCGGTAACGGATGGACTTGACCGGGCTCTTGTCCAGCCAGGGCAGGAAGAACAGGATGATCACCGCCCCGCCCATGCTGACCACGCCCCAGAACTTCGCGTCGACCCCGTACAGCGCCCACACCAGCAGCGCCCCGCCGATGGCAAACACAACGGCGCGCAGCGGTCGGCCGCGCAGCTTCCACACCGCGAACAGCGTGGCGGCGATGACCACCCAGGACCAGATGTGCACGGTGCTGGTGGTGGTGGCGCGCAGGATGGAATAGAACGGCGTGAAGTACCACACCGGGGCGATGTGCGGCGGGGTCTTGAGCGGATTGGCCGGGATGAAGTTGTTGTGTTCGAGGAAGTAGCCGCCGAACTGCGGCGCGAAGAACACCACCGCGCAGAAAATCAGCAGAAACACCGACAGACCAAACAGGTCGTGCACGGTGTAGTACGGGTGGAAGGCCACGCCATCGCGCGGAATGCCGCGGCCGTCCTTGTTGTCCTTGATCTCCACGCCGTCCGGGTTGTTCGAGCCCACCTGGTGCAGCGCGATGATGTGCGAGCCGACCAGGCCGATGAGCAGCAGCGGAATGGCGATGACGTGAAAGGCGAAAAAGCGGTTGAGGGTGACGTCGCTGACCACGTAGTCGCCGCGGATCCAGATCGCCAGATCGGGGCCGATGAACGGAATCGCCGAGAACAGGTTGACAATGACCTGCGCCCCCCAGAACGACATCTGCCCCCACGGCAGCAGATAGCCGAAGAACGCTTCGGCCATCAGACACAGGAAAATCAGGCAACCGAACAGCCAGATCAGCTCACGCGGGGTGCGGTACGAGCCGTAGAGCAGTCCGCGGAACATGTGCAGGTAGACGACGATGAAAAACGCCGACGCCCCGGTGGAGTGGATGTAGCGGATCAGCCACCCCCAGTTGACGTCGCGCATGATGTACTCGACCGAGCCGAAGGCCAGCGCGGCGTCGGGCTTGTAGCTCATCACCAGGAAAATTCCGCTGATGATCTGGATGGCCAGCACGACGATCGAGAGCGAGCCGAAGTAGTACCAGAAGTTGAGGTTCTTCGGCGCGTAATACTCGGTCAGATGCGCGCTCCACAGCGAGGAGAACGGAAAGCGCTTGTCGATCCATCCGCGCAATCCGCCATGCTCGGGCGCGGCGTGCACGCCGTTCAGGGTGTCGTCGGCCATCCATCGTCTCCTTTGAGTTCTGTTGTGGCTCGGGGTACTGCTCCGGCGCTGCGCGGGCGCGGCGCCGGCTTGGGCTGGGCGCGAAGGCCCGCCCGGGGGTCAGGCTTTGTCGTCGTGCTCGCCGATGCGCAACTTGGTGTCGGTGACGTACATGTACGGGGGCACCACCAGGTTGTCGGGCGCGGGCATGTTCTTGAATACCCGCCCGGCCAGATCGAACATCGAACCGTGGCAGGGGCAGAGGAAGCCGCCGTCCCAGTCAGACGGCAGCGAGGGTTGCGGCCCCGGCGTGAAGCGGTCCACTGGCGAGCAACCGAGGTGGGTGCAGATGCCCACGACCACCAGATACTCCGGCTTGATCGAGCGCCACTGGTTCTGCGCCCATTTGGGCGTCGGGAATTCGGTGCGCTTGGAGTCCGGGTCGGCGACCAGGCTTTGCGTCTCGTTGAGCGAGGCCAGCATCGCCGGGGTGCGGCGCAGCACCCACACCGGCTGGCCACGCCACATCACGGTGATTTTTTCCGCCGGACGCAGGCTGCCGATGTCCACCTCGACCGGGCCGCCTTCGGCACGGGCCTTGGCCGAAGGCGCCATCGAATCGACGAAGGGCACGGCCGTAGCCACACCGGCCACACAGCCGGCGCAACTCGTGGCGATCAACCAGGTGCGACGTTTTGCATCCATCCAGCGGCTCCAAAAAGATGGCGCATTGTTCCGTGCGCCCCCGCCCTTGGGCATTAGGTAAACCATCTATAAGCGGAAGCTGATTTAGCTGCGACGTGTTGACGCATGTCAACTCTGCCGCTTTGCCGCCCCGGAAAGCGACAACCGGGTGTAAGCGCTGCAGGACGAGCAGTCGAAAACAGCCTGAGTTTCGACCAAAAAACCGCGGCGAGGTTGCTGCGGGTTTTCGCGGAGGCCCTGCCGCGACGGGCTGACCGCAAGGGACGCTTCAGGCGGCCATCGGCGGAGACGGGGGCGTTACCGTAGCTTCGGTGCCGGCGGCGAGGGAGGGCGGGGTGCTGGGCACCGAAGGGTCGATGGGCGGTCGCAGCGCAAGCTCCTCGGCGATCGCCAGGCGGCGGCGCATCGGCATGCGCTTGGCGTAGTGCCCCTCCATGCGCTGCAGCACCTGGGCGAGAAAGCGCACCGCCTCGACCACATGCGGGCCTTTGTTGAGCATCGCGCATTCGGCGCGGATGCTCATCGCCGCGTCGGTGACCTCCGGGCGCGAGGGCAGGCCGCTGTGCGCCAGGGTGTCGAGCATCTGCGTGGCCCAGATCACCGGCAGGTGCGCGGCCTCGCACAGCCAGAGGATTTCTTCCTGCACCTCGGCCAGGCGCTCGAAACCCAGCTCCACCGCGAGGTCGCCGCGCGCGATCATCACCCCGACCCGCTCATGCCGCAGCGCTTCGAGCAGGATGGACGGCAGATGCGCGAAAGCCTGCCGGTTTTCGATCTTGAGCACGATCGCGCAGTCGGCGTGGCCGAGGCTGCGCAGCGCTTCGCGCAGTTGCGCCACGTCCTGCGGGCGGCGCAGGAACGACAGCGCGACCAGATCGACCTCGCCCGCCATCGCCGCGAGATCGGCGCGGTCCTTGTCGGTCAGCGCCGGGGTGTCGAATTCGGTCGCGGGGAAGTTGATGCCTTTTTCGCTGCGCAGCCGGCTGCCGTCCGCGCCGGCCTGGGTGATGTGCAGCAGCATGCGCTCGGTATCGACCGCGGTGACCACGGCACCGATGCGCCCGTCGTCCAGCCACACCGGGTCGCCGGCGCGTACGTGGTCGAACGCCGCGCCGAAGCTGCAATGCAGCGCCGGTGGCCGCACGTAGCGCCCGGCTGCGTTGCGCTCGCCGAGTTCGCCGACCGTCGGGCGGCGCAGCAACAGCAGCGGGTCGCCGCGGCGCAACCGCAGCTCGCCCTCGACCGCCGGCGCCCCGACCAGGAAACCACGATGCACCATCCGCCGCACCGCGCGCAGTTTGAACGCGGTGTGCTCTTCGATGTAGGCGGTCTGCTCGCAGGCGAAGGTGAGCAGGTCGCCCAGCCGCGCCACCAGCGCGGCGCTGCGCTTTCGCCCGCGGGCGTCGATGAAGTTCAGGGTCAGGTCCTCTGGCAGGCGGGCGGGCAACGGCGCGTCGCTGCGCGCGTGCAGCAGCGGGGTGTCCGGGTCAGTCGGTGGCGGGTCGTCAGCACCGAACCACACCGCCAGCCGCGCCGGCGCCAGCGGGTTGCCGCGCACGTCGCGCCGCGGCCGCAGGTGCAGCACCCGGCCGAGCACCGGCAGCGCGCCGGTGCGCGATTTCGGCCCGGCCAGATCCAGCTCGATCAGGCAAGGCCGTTTGCGCGCGGCGGCCGCTTCGCGCACCCGCTGCGCCAGGCGCTTCCACACCGTCACGTCGTCGT
>CAYMDM010000046.1:0-9851 GCA_964389235.1 uncultured Burkholderiaceae bacterium | reverse complement strand
GCAGGGCGTCGATCAGCGCCGGGTCGTCCGCGGCCTCGCGCGGCAGCGTGACCATGATGCGCACGTCGCGCCCCTCTCGCGCCGGGCCGAGCAAGGCTGCGGCGCGCTCGCGCAGCAGCGCCGGCCCTTGCACGAAGTCGCACGGCGGCTGCTGCGCGCGTGAGGGGCGTGCGCGACCGCCCATGTCGCGCAGCCGCGCCGCCACCGCATCGAGCGAGGCCAGCACATGCGATTCGAGCAGCCCGAGCGAGGACAGCCCGTAGGCGGCCAGATCGGTCTGCAGCGGTCGCAGGTCGTGCGCGCGCACCCCGAGGTAATGCAGCAAGTTGCGTGCGCTTTGCTGGCGCGCGGACGGCAGCGCGGCAATCCACGCGGCGTGCGATTGCTCGCAGCGCAGCGCCTCGCTGCGCAGATGCTCGACCTGCTGCAGCAGCGTAGCGCCGGGGTCGGAAATCGGGGTGTCGGGATGCATGGTCGGGGCGTAGCGGAGAGACAGGTCGCTTGCTACGACGCGACCATGACAGCCGCGTGTCATGCCTGAGCGGGCAGGTCGGTTTTGCCGGGATGGGCGCGGCCGCGAGGCCGGCGCTAACGGCGGTCAGAACCGCTCGTCGTCGCGTAGATAGCGCCACTGCCCGGGCGGCAGTTCGCCCAGCCGCACCCCGCCCACGCGCACCCGCTTGAGCCCGGTCACGCGCAGCCCAACCAGCTCGCACATGCGGCGGATCTGGCGCTTGCGCCCTTCGCGCAGCACAAAGCGCAGCTGCTGCGGGTTGATCCACTCCACTTGCGCCGGGCGCAGCGCCCGGCCGTCGAGCACCAGGCCGTGGCGCAGCCGCTGCAGCGCTTCGGCGGGCAGCAGCGACTGCACGTCGGCCTCGCCCCAGTCGCTGCGAGTGCCGCGCGGCGCGGGCGCGGACAGCGGCTGCACCCGCACCAGGTATTCCTTGTCGATGTCGCCATCCTCGCCGATGAGCTGACGGGCGATGCGCCCGTCCTGGGTGAACACCAGCAGCCCGGTGGAATCGCTGTCCAGCCGCCCGGCAACGGCCAGATGCCGCAGCTGCGCCGGGGCGAAGCGCAGCGGCGCGGTGCACTGTGCCCAGCGGTTTTCCGCGCGGATCAGCGCGATCGCCGGGGTGTGGCCGTCCTCGGCCTGCGCGCTCACATAGCCCAGCGGTTTGTGCAACAGGATGGTCACCTGCGCCGCCTGTTCGCGCCGCGCCGCGCCCGTCACCTGAATGCGTGCCGCGGGCAGGTCGGCGGCGACCTTGCTGCCGAGCGTCGCGACCTCGCCGTCCACCCGCACCCAGCCGCGGCCGATCCAGTCGTCGGCTTCGCGCCGCGACACCAGCCCCAGATCGGCCATGCGCTTGGACAGGCGGACCATCGCCGCGTCCGCGCCGACTGCGGCTGCCGTTGTCGCTGGAGCATGGCCGGGTTCGGGCGCTGGCGCGTGGCCCACGCGCCGATTGCGCGCGACCTTGGCCCAGGGGTTCGAGGCGTTCATGCCGGGTCGGACGCCGCCGCGCGCCGGCTGCGCAGCCAGCCCCAGGTGGCGAGCAGCGAGCGGGTGAGGGCACGCCGCGGCAGTTGCGACAGCACCAGCCCGGCAAACACCAATGCGCAGCCGGCCATCGCTCGCGCATCCAGCCGCTGTCCGAGCACCACCCACGCGGCAAGCGCGGCGAACACGCCTTCCATGCTGAAAATCACTGCGGCGTGGGCGGGGTTGGCGTCGCGCTGCGCGACCACCTGCAGGGTGTAGGCAATGCCCACTGACAGCACACCGCCGTAGGCGATCGGCAGCAGGCCGTCGACCAGCGCGCGCACGCTGATCGGCTCGACCACCAGCCCCGCCGCCAGCGCCAGCACCCCGCAGACCAGAAACTGCACCAGCGCGAGCTGCAGCGGCTCGTGCCGCGGCGCCCAGCGACCGAGCATCAGGATCTGCACGCTGATGAACAGCGCGCCGGCGAGTTCCAGCCAGTCGCCGTGGCGCACATGAAAGTCCCCGCGCACGCTCAGCAGATACATGCCGACCAGCGCCAGCAGGCTGCCCGCCCAGATTCCCGGGGCCAGCGGGCCGTGGTGCCGCAGCGCAAGGCCGACGAAGGGCACGAGGATCACGTACAGCGAGCTGATGAACCCGGCGTTGGCCACCGTCGTCGACTCCAGCCCGATCTGCTGCAGCGAAATCGACACCGCCACCACCGCGCCGAGCATCGCCCCGTGCTGCCACAGCAGCCGCGCCGGCGCATGGCCGGCAGTCGGGGTGAACGGCGCGATGCCGCGCAGCGCCAGCCACGCGCCGACCACCGCTGCGCCGAGAAAAAAGCGCAGCCCGGTGTAGGTGAGGGCGCCGACAGTGCCGATGCTCACGGTCTGCGCGACAAAGGCCGTGCCCCAGATGAACGAGGCCAGCAGCATCAGGGCAGCGGCGCGCAGCGAACGGGCGGAAGCAGACACGGTGAGGACTGAAAATCAAAAAGCCCGCCGCGGATGCGGCAGGCATGTGATGAATGATAGGCGGGACGGGCAACGAGCGTTGCCGGCGGCGCGCACCGGCCTCGCCACGACCTCACATGCTGCGGCGGTACTGTCCGCCGACCTCGAACAGCGCGCCGGTGATCTGCCCCAGGCTGCACACCCGCACCGCGTCCATCAGCACCTCGAACACGCTCTGCCCATGCAGCACCGCTTCGCGCAGGCGTTGCAGCATCGCCGGTGCTTCGCTGGCGTGGTGGGCGTGGAAGTCGGCCAGCCGTCGCAGCTGCGATTCTTTTTCTTCGTCGGTCGAGCGCGCCAGCTCGAGCTTGGCCGGCACCGGATCGCCATGCGGGTTGCGGAAGGTGTTGACGCCGATGATCGGCAGCTCGCCGGTGTGCTTGAGCATTTCGTAGTGCAGGCTCTCCTCCTGGATTTTGCTGCGCTGGTAGCCGGTCTCCATCGCGCCGAGCACCCCGCCGCGGTCGGCGATCGCCTCGAACTCCTTGAGCACCGCTTCTTCCACCAAGTCGGTCAGTTCATCGATGATGAACGCGCCCTGGTTGGGGTTCTCGCACTTGGCCAGGCCCCACTCGCGGTTGATGATGAGCTGGATCGCTAGCGCGCGGCGCACGCTGTCTTCGGTCGGCGTGGTGATGGCTTCGTCGAAGGCGTTGGTGTGCAGGCTGTTGCAGTTGTCGTAAATCGCGATCAGCGCCTGCAACGTCGTGCGGATGTCGTTGAACTGGATTTCCTGCGCGTGCAGGCTGCGGCCGCTGGTCTGCACGTGGTACTTGAGCTTCTGGCTGCGCTCGTTGGCACCGTATTTGTCGCGCATCGCCACCGCCCAGATGCGCCGCGCCACGCGGCCGAGCACGCTGTATTCCGGGTCCATGCCGTTGCTGAAAAAGAAGCTGAGATTCGGCGCAAAGTCGTCGATGTGCATGCCGCGCGCCAGATACGCCTCGACGAAGGTGAATCCGTTGGCCAGGGTGAAGGCGAGCTGGCTGATCGGGTTGGCGCCGGCCTCGGCGATGTGGTAGCCGGAGATCGACACCGAGTAGAAGTTGCGCACCTTGTGGTGGACGAAGTACTCCTGAATGTCGCCCATGACCTTGAGCGAAAACTCGGTGGAGAAAATGCAGGTGTTTTGCCCCTGGTCTTCTTTGAGGATGTCGGCCTGCACCGTGCCGCGCACGTTTTCCAGCACCCAGGCGCGGATCTTGGCGGCCTCGTCGTCGGTCGGCTCGCGCTGGTTGTCAGCGCGGAATTTATCGAGCTGCTGGTCGATCGCGGTGTTGAGGAACATCGCGAGAATGGTCGGCGCCGGTCCGTTGATGGTCATGCTCACCGAGGTGGCCGGGTCGCACAGGTCGAAGCCGTCGTACAGCGCCCTCATGTCGTCGAGCGTGGCCACGCTCACGCCCGAGTTGCCGACCTTGCCGTAAATGTCGGGCCGGCGGTCTGGGTCAGCGCCGTAGAGGGTGACCGAGTCGAACGCGGTGGACAGCCGCTTGGCCGGCATGCCCTCGCTGAGCAGCTTGAAGCGACGGTTGGTGCGAAACGGGTCGCCCTCGCCGGCGAACATGCGCGTGGGGTCTTCGTTTTCGCGCTTGAAGGCGAACACCCCGGCGGTGAACGGAAAGCTGCCCGGCACGTTCTCAAGCATCAGCCACTTCAGCAGCTCGCCGTGGTCTTCGTATCTGGGCAGCACCACCTTGCGGATTTTGTTGCCCGACAGCGTGGTGTGGGTCAGCGCGGTGCGGATTTCCTTGTCGCGGATTTTCACCACGTACTCATCACCGGCATACGCCTTCTGCATGTCCGGCCACATCGCCAGCAGCTTGCGCGCGGCGGGCTGCATGTGCGCTTCGCGTTCCTGGGCCAGATGCTGCAGGGTTTGCGTGTCGGCCTGTGGCTGGGCGGACTGCAGCAGCCGCGCGGCTGCGCGCAGTTGCTGCGCCTCGCGCGCAAGCTGCGACTGAGCCTGCACGGTGCGGTGATAGCCGCGAACGGTGTCGGCGATCTCGGCCAGATACCGCACCCGCGGCGGCGGCACGATGGGGGTCTGCTGGGTGCTGTGATGCGTGTTCACTCGCGGCAGCCGGCCCTCGCTGAGCTTCAGACCATGCGCGGCCAGCAGCGGAGCGAGCGCCTGATACAGCGCGGTCACCCCGTCGTCATTGAAGCGGCTGGCCATGGTGCCGAATACCGGCATGTCGTCGAGCTTGCTGCTCCACGCCTCGCGGTTGCGCTGCAATTGCTTGGCGACATCGCGCAGCGCGTCCATCGCGCCCTTGCGGTCGAATTTGTTGACTGCCACCGCGTCGGCAAAGTCCAGCATGTCGATTTTTTCCAGCTGGCTGGCCGCGCCGAACTCCGGGGTCATCACATACAGCCGCACATCGGAGTGCGGGACGATGGCCGCGTTGCCCTGACCGATGCCCGAGGTCTCGACGATGACCAGATCGAACCCCGCGACCTTGCACGCGGCGATGACCTCCGGCAGCGCACGGCTGATTTCGGCATCGGCCTCGCGCGTGGCCAGGCTGCGCATGTACACGCCGGGGCGGTTTCCCCAGGGGCCGATGGCGTTCATGCGGATACGGTCGCCCAAGAGCGCGCCGCCACTCTTGCGCCGCGACGGGTCGATGCTGATCACGGCCAGGCGCAGACGGTCGGCCTGGTCGAGCCGTACGCGGCGCACCAGCTCGTCGACCAAGCTGCTCTTGCCGGCGCCGCCGGTGCCCGTCACCCCCAGCACCACCCCCTCGGCGGTCTTGCCCTGCTCCAGCAGACTCTGGCGCAACCCGGCATCAAGCGTGCCGTTTTCCAGCAGACTGATGGTGCGCGCCAGCACCAGCGGCTCCTTCGGCAGCCTGGCCGGCACATCGCCTTCGGGCAGCGGCGGCAGCGGCCGGTCGGCGCGCATCATCATGTCGCCGATCATGCCCTGCAGACCCAGGCGCTGGCCGTCTTCCGGGCTGTAGATGCGCGCGACACCGCGGCGATGCAGCTCCGCGATTTCGTCGGCGACGATCACCCCGCCGCCGCCGCCGAACACCTGGATATGGCCCGCGCCCTGCTCGGCCAGCCGCTGCACCATGTAGGTGAAGTACTCCATGTGCCCGCCCTGGTAGCTGGACACGGCAATCGCGTGCGCGTCTTCCTGGATCGCCGCGGTGACGATTTCATCGACCGAGCGGTTGTGCCCGAGATGGATGACCTCGGCGCCCATGCTGATGAGGATGCGCCGCATGATGTTGATCGCGGCGTCGTGCCCGTCGAACAGACTCGCGGCCGTGACGAAGCGCAGCCGCTGTTTGGAGCGGTAACTGGCCAGCGATTTGGCCTCGGACAGATCGGTCATCGCAGTCTCCTCCGCCGGGTCTGGCGCCGCGGCATGTGACGTTTACGTCAACTGCGAATTTAGTCGATTCGGCCCGGGTTGTCGCGCATGACGCAGTGCTCGGCCAGGGAATTGCATTCCTGGTTATCGGGCGCCGCTGCGCCCAACCTCAGCGCGGGCGGAGCAGGTCGAACAACGTCCGCGCGACGACCTTGGTCGCACGGCGCAGGTCTTCGAGCACGATGTGTTCGTCGGCGCGCTTGGCGTTGCTTTCCCGAACGGTGCGCGGGCCGGCGCCGTAGATCACCGCGGGGATGCCGCGCTCGCCATACAACCGCACGTCGGTGTAGAGCGGGGTGCCGACGATGGGAATCGGTTCGCCGAACAGTTGCTGCGCATGGCGCTGCAGCGGCGCGGCCAGCTGCTCATGGCCGGGCAGGGGCTTGAGCGCGTGGGCGAGCAGCAGGCGCCGGATGTCCACACGCACCCCGGGCACGCTCGCGGCGGCTGCGGTGATCATCTGCCGCACCTCGGCTTCGACCTGCGCCGGGTCTTCCTCGGGAATCATGCGGCGGTCAAGCTTGAGCACCACCTTGCCCGGGACGACATTGGTGTTGGTGCCGCCGCTGATCAGTCCGACGTTGAGGTAGGGGTGGGTGATGCCGGGCACGCTTGAGCGGATGTTGCGGTAACGGGCGTTCTGCGCATACAGCGCGTTGAGGATGGCTGTGGCGCCCTGCAGCGCGTCGACCCCGGTGTCGGGAATCGCCGCGTGGGCCATCACGCCATGCACGGTGACTTCGAGTTGCAGGCAGCCGTTGTGCGCGTTGACCACCTGGTAGCTGAAGCCGGCGGCGATTTCCAGATCGGGGCGGGTGTGGCCGTGTTCGAGCAGCCAGCCGGGGCCGAGTTCGCCGCCGAATTCTTCGTCGTAGGTGAAATGCAGCTCGACCCCGCCGCGCAGCGGCAGGCCCAGCGACTGCAGCGCGCGCAGCGCAAAGGTGTAGGTGGCGAAGTCGCATTTACTCACCGCGCTGGCGCGGCCGTAGAGCTTGCCGTCTTCGATTTCCCCGCCGTAGGGGTCGTGTGTCCAGCCCTCGCCGGGCGGGACGACATCGCCATGCGCGTTGAGCGCGATCACCGGGCCATTGGCTGCGAAGCGCTGGCGCACGATCAGGTTGGTGATGGACTGCAGGCCGTGCGCCCGCACGACCTCGGCCGGCACCGGAAAGCGCTCGGCGTGCAGCTCCATCGCCGCGAGCAGTTCGGCGGTGCGCTCGGCATGCGGAGCGTTGTTGCCCGGCGGGGTGTCGGTGGGCACCCGCACCAGCTCCTGCAGAAATCGCACCTCGGCGTCGAAGTGGGCATCGATCCAGCGGTCGAGGGTGGCGTAGGCCGCATCAGGCGAGGCGGGGGCGGAAGTCGTGGCGGCCGGCATGGCGGCAGAGGGTTCGGTCAGCATGATGCGGCGAGGTCGTCGAGCAGGTGTTGGAAGGCGGCGCAGGCGAGGTCGAGGTCGTCAGCGGTGCTGGATTCGAGCGGGTTGTGGCTGATGCCGAAGTTTTCGCCGCGCACGAACAGCATCGCTTGCGGCATGAGGGTGTGCAGTTTCATCGCATCGTGCCCGGCGCCGCTGGGCATGCGGTGCAGCGGCAGGCCGAGCGCGGCTACGGCGCGTTCCCAGCGCCCCTGCCAGGCCGGGTTGCTGGGCGCGGCGGATTCGCGCATGGTTTCTTCCACGTGATGTTGCAGCCCGCGGCGCCGGCAGATGGCCTGCAGCTCGGCCAGTATGTCGGCGAGCAGGCGGTCGCGCTGTGCGTTGCTGGGCGCGCGCAGATCCAGGCTGAAGGTGCAGCGGCCGGGGACGACGTTGATCGACCCGCCCGGCACTTCGAGCAGCCCGACGGTGCCGACCGAATCGCCATCAAAACGGGCGCGGCGTTCGACGAACAGCGCCAGCTCGGCGGCGGCACACGCGGCGTCACGCCGCGCGTCCATCGGCGTGGTGCCGGCGTGGCTGGCCATGCCGAGGATTTCGCCAACACAGCGCACGCTGGCATTGATCGAGGTGACGATGCCCAGCGGCAGGTCCAGCGCGTTGAGCACCGGGCCCTGTTCGATGTGCACTTCGACAAAGCCGCGGTATCGCGCCGGGTCGCGGCGCAGCGCGGCAATCGCTTCGATGGTCGCGGGCAGGCCGGCGTGCTGCATGGCTTCACGCATCGTCACCCCGTCGCGGTCGCGCTGGTCGAGCCAGTTGGGGTCGAAGTCCACGGTCAGCGCGCCAGAGGCGAGAAAGGTCGCCTTGTAGCGCTGGCCTTCTTCCTCGGCGAAGGCGACGACTTCCAGCCCGAACGGCAGCCGCCGGCCGGCACGCGCCAGGTGTTGCACGCAGGCCATCGGCACCAGAAAGCCGATGCGGCCGTCGTATTTGCCGGCGTTGCGCACGGTGTCGTAATGGCTGCCGGTCAGCAGCCGCGGCGTCGCGGGGGCGCTGCCGGCGTAGACGCCGACCACGTTGCCGACCGCGTCGATCGACACCTCATCGAAGCCGATTTCGCGCATCCAGTTGGCGATGTCGGCGGCGCTGGCGCGGTGCGCGTCGGTGAGGTAGGTCGCGGTGAGCTGGCCTTTTTCGGCAAAGCCCGGCTCGCTATGGCGGGCGAGCTGCTCGCACCAGTCCCACACCTGCTCACCCTGCACGGGAACAAAGCCGAAGCGCTCGTTCAGCCGCAGCTCGGCGATGCGGTGAATCTGCCGCAGGCTTTCGGCAAACTCCACATCGGGCGCGTAGTCCAGCCTGCGCTGCATCGCAGCGATGATCTGCGTGCGGCTCAGTCCACTACCGCGCGGGCCGCGCACGGCAAGGATGAACGGCCAGCCAAAGCGCTCGCGGTATTGCGCGTTGAGGGTCTGGATCTGCGCAAATTCCTCCGCGCTGCAATACGCCAGCCCCGCGCGGCTTTGCTCGTCGCGCGACTCGGCGGTGAGCTCGCCGGCGATCGCGGCCTTTCCCGCCAGCTCGGGGTGGGCGCGGATCAGCGTGAGCTGCTCGTCGCGGCTGGCCGCGCGCACGGTCTGCACCAGCGCCTGTTTGAGTGCGGCCAGGGTGGCAAAGGGGCGGGCGGCAAGCGCCCGCTCGGCAATCCACGGGGAGTGTTCGTAAATGCCGTCGAGCAGCGCGCTAGCCTGCTGCGGCGCGGCGGCGTTGAGTTCAGCCAGAGTGGGCATGGTCATTCCCAGAGAAAGGCGGTGGCCGCATCGAAGGGGTGGACGGTCTGCCAGTGACGGGCGATGTCGATGCGGCGGGCGATCCACACCCGGTCGTGCCGCTCGACGTGGTCGAGAAAGCGTTGCAGCGCGCGGATGCGCCCGGGCCGGCCGAGCAGCCGCGCATGCATGCCAATGCTCAGCATCTTCGGCTGCTCGGCGCCCTCGGCCCACAGCGCATCGAAGCTGTCGCGCAGGTAGATGAAAAAGTCCTCGGCCTGGGCGAAGCCCTGCGGCAGCGCAAAGCGCATGTCGTTGGCGTCCAGGGTGTAGGGCACGACCAGATGCGGGGCGAGCTGTCCATCGCTCTTGCGCACCTGCAGCCATAACGGCAGGTCGTCGCCGTAGTAATCGCTGTCGTAGAGCAGCCCGCCGTGATCGACCACCAGCCGGCGGGTGTTGGGGCTGTCGCGCCCGGTGTACCAGCCCAGCGGGCGCGCGCCGCACACCGCTTCGATGGCGTCCAGGCCCAGGCGGATGTGCTCGCGTTCGGTCGCCTCGTCGACGTTCTGGTAGTGGATCCAGCGCCAGCCGTGGCAGGCGATCTCATGCCCGAGTTCGACGCAGGCGCGGGCGACCTCCGGCGTTCGCTGCAAGGCCATGCCGACGCCGAACACCGTCAGCGGCAACCCGCGCTTTTCGAACTCGCGCAGGATGCGCCACACGCCGACGCGGCTGCCATACTCGTAGATGCTCTCCATGCTCAGATGCCGCGCCGGGTAGGCCGCGGGGTTGAACATTTCCG
>CAYMDM010000045.1:0-21567 GCA_964389235.1 uncultured Burkholderiaceae bacterium | reverse complement strand
TAGCGTGGGACTATTCCACCGCCGGCCGGCGCGGGGCAGACGGCAAGCCGCTGGTCATCAAGGATGAACACGGCCACGCGACTTACAGCGGCATCAAGGGCTCGTTCAAGCTCGGCGAAAACGTCGTGCCCGACTACACCTGGTTCAACGGCGATGTGCGCTGGCTGAACATCGGCGAGCCGGCCAGACCGGGCAAGGACGGCGCGATTGCCATCAACCAGTACGGTGGCAGCGCCAGCGATGGCCGCTCGCGCATTTGGCCGGTCAAGACCATGCACGGCAAGCAGCCGTATGACCCGGTGCATCACCGCCTGCTGGCGATCCACAACGCCGGTTTCGACGACGCCGCCTACTGGCACACCATGGACTGGGAAAAGTCGATTGCTGCCGGCATGAAAGCGGCCGGGCTGCCGTGGTCGGGCCAGTACACCTTTGTCGAAACTACCACCACCTGGCCGATCACCCATATGGTCGCGCCCAAAGAAAACGCCCTGGCCTGTGGGCAGTGCCACACCAGCGGCGGCCGGCTGGAAAAAATCGACGGCATCTACATCCCCGGCCGCAGCAAAGATCACCAGCCGTGGATCGAAAACATCGGCCTGGGCGCTGCCGGGCTGGCGCTGGCCGGGGTCATCGCCCACGGCGGCATCCGCAGTTTTCTGTGGCTGCGCCGCCGTGGCAATTCAAAGCCCCGGCATTGATCGTCGAACACTTTCGGAGGTCTTCCCATGTCCGCCCTGCCGCAAACCGCCAACGCTCCGCAGCCCCATACGCAGCGCATCTATCTGTTCAAACGTTTCGAGCGCTTCTGGCACTGGAGCCAGGCCGCGCTGATCATCACCCTGCTGCTCAGCGGCTTTCGCCTGCATGGGCTGTACGACCTCGGCGTGGATTTCCTCACCGCGCTGCGGCTGCACACCGTGGCGGCGTGGTCGCTGGTGGTGCTGTGGGCTTTCGCGGTGTTCTGGCACTTCACCACCGGCGAGTGGAAGCAGTACATCCCGACCTTTGACCGCATCGTTCTGGTTGCGCGGCACTACGCCTGGGGCATGTTCCGCGGCGAGCCGCATCCCTATCAAGTGCAGCCGCAGCGCAAGCACAACCCGCTGCAACGGCTGGCCTATCTGTGGGTCAAGCTGATGATCAACCCCATCATCTGGATCACCGGCATCTGGCTGATCTTCTTTACCGACTGGGGCGCCTGGCCAGTGTGGCAGCAGTGGGGTGTAAACCTGAAAACGGTGGCATGGCTGCACACCATCGGCGCCTACATGATGCTGCTGTTTTTCATCGTCCACGTCTACCTGACCACCACCGGGCACACCCCGCTGGCGCACATCAAGGCGATGATCGTCGGCTACGAGGACGTGCACGAAGAGCCCGCCGCGGCCGCGGGCCACGCGCCGCAGCGCAGGGCCGCGACGCACTGACGGGTTTTCTCCACCGAGGTTTTGCGCCCGGCGTCGCCGGGCATTTTTCTTCGCGCTTATGCAGCGAGCCAGCCGGCGCTGCCGCTGCGCTGCACTTCGGCGGCGGCCATCTGCACCCAGGCGCGCTGCAGCGAGCCGTCGAGGTCGATCGCGCGGCAGGCGTCTTCGACCACCGTCGCGGCAAATCCGGCCGCACGCGCGTCCAGCGCGCTCCACGCGACGCAATAGTCGGTGGCCAGCCCGCACAGCACCACCTGCCGCACACCCAGCTCGCGCAACAGACCAGCCAACCCGGTCGGGGTGCGGCGGTCGGCCTCGACAAAAGCCGAGTAGCTGTCGACCTGCGGCCGCCAACCCTTTCGGATCACCGCAATTGCATGCGGCACGTGCAGGTCGGGGTGGAACTCGGCATCCGCCGTGCCCTGCACGCAATGCACCGGCCACAGCACCTGCTCGCCGTAGGGCAGTTCTATGGTCTCGAAGGGCTTGCGCCCGGGATGCGAAGCGGCGAAGGACACATGCCCGGGCGGATGCCAGTCCTGCGTGAGGATGACCTGCTCGAACCGAGCGGCCAGCTGGTTGATCACCGGCACCACCGCGTCCCCATCCGGCACCGGCAAGCCACCGCCGGCGCAAAAGCCGCGCTGCACATCGACCACGAGCAACACGGTGTCGGCGCCGAAGCGCCGGGGCGTCCCGCTCACACCAGCACCCGTTCGATGCCGCCGGCGTTGGCCGCGCGCACGTAGTCGGCCATCCAGTTTTCGCCCAGCAGCTGCCGCGCCATTTCGACCACGATGTAGTCGGCTTCGAGCAGGCCGCTTTGCAGATCGCCGCTGTAGCGCGACAGCCCTTGCAGGCAGGACGGACAGGAGGTGAGGATTTTCACCGGCCCGTCGTGGCCGGCGGCGCGCAGCGCGGCCTCGCCCTTGCGGATTTCCTCTTCCTTGCGGAAACGCACCTGGGTCGAGATGTCCGGGCGCGAAACGCCCAGCGTGCCCGACTCGCCGCAGCACCGCTCGCTTTTGAGCACCTGCGGGCCGAGCAGCGCACGCACGGTTTTCATCGGCTCCTGCTGTTTCATCGGGGTGTGGCAGGGGTCGTGATAGAGATAGGCGCCCTGGCCCTGCAGCCGGGTGCCCTTTTCCAGCAGGTATTCGTGGATGTCGACAATGCGGCAGCCCGGGAAGATCTTCTCGAACTCATAGCCCTGCAACTGGTCGTAGCAGGTGCCGCACGACACGACCACGGTCTTGATGTCGAGGTAGTTCAGGGTGTTGGCGACGCGGTGGAACAGCACCCGGTTGTCGGTGATGATTTTTTCCGCCTTGTCGAACTGCCCGCTGCCGCGCTGCGGATAGCCGCAGCACAGATAGCCCGGCGGGAGCACGGTCTGCACGCCCGCGTGCCACAGCATCGCCTGCGTCGCCAGCCCGACCTGGCTGAACAGCCGTTCCGACCCGCAGCCCGGGAAATAGAACACCGCTTCACTGTCGACCGTGGTCGTCTGCGGGTTGCGGATGATGGGCACGAAGGCTTTGTCTTCGATGTCCAGCAAGGCGCGGGCGGTTTTTTTGGGCAGGCCCCCGGGCATCGGCTTGTTGATGAAATGGATCACCTGCTCGCGCACCGCGGGCTTGCCCACGGAAAGCGGCGGATGCGCGGTCTGCGCCCGCGCTGCCGGCCGCAGCAATTTGTTGGCCAGCCGCTGTGCCTTGAAGCCCACGCCGACCATTGCCGCGCGGGTGGCACGGATGGTCTTGGGCCCGGTGGCGTTGAGGAAAAACATCGCCGCGGCGTTGCCGGGGTTGAAGCGCTTCTTCCCCATTTTGCGCAGCAGGTTGCGCATGTTCATCGTCACGTCGCCGAAGTCGATGTCCACCGGGCACGGCGTGACGCATTTGTGGCAGACGGTGCAGTGGTCGGCAACGTCGCTGAACTCATCCCAGTGCCGGATGCTCACGCCGCGCCGCGTCTGCTCCTCGTACAGAAACGCCTCGATCAGCAGCGAGGTCGCGAGAATCTTGTCGCGCGGCGAATACAGCAGGTTGGCGCGCGGCACGTGCGTGGCGCACACGCTCTTGCACTTGCCGCAACGCAGGCAGTCCTTCACCGAAGCGCTGATCGCGCCGATGTCGCTTTGCTGCATGATCAGCGACTCGTGCCCCATCAGGTTGAAGCTTGGGGTGTAGGCGTTGCGCAGATCGGCCGGCAGCGCGGGGTCGGCCATCAGCTTGCCTTTGTTGAAGTGCCCCTCGGGGTCGACTTCCTGCTTGTAGCGGCGGAAGGCGGCGATTTCGGCGTCGCTCAGAAACTCCAGCTTGGTGATGCCGATGCCGTGCTCGCCCGAGATCACCCCGCCGAGGCTGCGCGCCAGCGCCATGATGCGTGCCACCGCGTCGTGCGCGGCCTGCAGCATCGCGTAGTCGTCGGAGTTGACCGGAATGTTGGTATGCACATTGCCGTCGCCCGCGTGCATGTGCAGCGCCACCCAGCAGCGGCCTTTGAGCACGCGCTTGTGGGTGGCCTCGATGTCGCGCCGCAGCGGCTCGAACATGCCGCCGGCAAACACCGCGAACAGCGGCTTGCGCACCTCGGCCTTCCACGCCGCCCGCACCGTGTGATCCTGCAGCAGATGGAACAGCGTGCGGCCAGCGGCCGGAGCGTTGAACTGCGCCGACGCCTCGGGCAGGTGTCGCGCCACCGCTTCGCGCGGCAGATCGGACAGCGGCGTGTCCAGATGCTGCAGGCAGAACGACCAGCGCTCGTGCACTGCGGCGATCAGCGCCAGCGCCTGTTCGCGCCGCGCCTGGATGTCGTCGGCGGTCAGCGCGACGTCGGCCTCGACCGCATCGGGGTCGCGCGACAGCGGCAGGTTGCCGCGCAGCAGCCGGTCGAGCTCGGCCAGCAACTGCAGCTTGTTTTTCAGCGACAGCTCGACGTTGATGCGCTCCACGCCGTCGACATAGTCGCCCATGCGCGGCAGCGGGATCACCACGTCTTCGTTGATCTTGAACGCGTTGGTGTGACGGGCGATCGCCGCGGTGCGCTTGCGGTCGGCCCAGAAGGTCTTGCGCGCCTCGGCGCTGACGGCGATGAACCCTTCGCCGACGCGGGCGTTGGCGATGCGCACCACCTCCGACGCGGCGCGCGCCACCGCGGCTTCGTCTTCGCCGACGATGTCGCCGATCAGCACCATTTTCGGCAGGGTGCCGCGCTGGCTTTTGGTCGCATAGCCAACGGCCTTAAGGTAGCGGTCGTCCAGATGCTCCAGCCCGGCGAGGATCGCCCCGCCCGGGCGGGTGTCGAGGTAGTTCTTGATTTCAACGATGCTGGGAATCGCTTCGCGCGCCTGGCCGAAAAACTCCAGGCACACGGTGCGGATGTGCGGCGGCATGCGATGCAGCACCCAGCGTGCGCTGGTGATCAGGCCATCGCAGCCCTCTTTCTGCACCCCGGGCAGGCCGGCGAGGAACTTGTCGGTCACGTCCTTACCGAGGCCGGCCTTGCGAAACGCCGCGCCGGGAATCGACAGCTCGCGCCGCTCGATCACCTGTCGGCCGTCATCGCTCAGCGTGCGGACTTCAAAGCGCGCCTGCTCGACATCGTGAATCTTGCCCAGGTTGTGGCCGATGCGGGCGACTTCGATCCAACGCCCCTGCGCATCGACCATGCGCCACGACGCGAGGTTGTCGATCGCCGTGCCCCAGAGCACGGCTTTTTTGCCGCCGGCATTCATCGCGACGTTGCCGCCGATGGTCGAGGCGTCGGCCGAGGTCGGGTCGACCGCGAACACCAGACCGGCGCCCTCGGCCGCGTCGGACACGCGCTGGGTGATCGCCCCGGCGCCGGTGAGGATGGTCGGCACGGCTTGCGCGCAGCCCGGCAGCTCGATGCGCTCGACCGCGCCGACGGCATCGAGCTTTTCGGTGTTGATCACCGCGCTGTTCCACACCAGCGGCACTGCGCCGCCGGTATAGCCGGTGCCGCCGCCGCGCGGAATGATGGTCAGCCCGACCTCGATGCACCCGCGCACCAGCGCCGCGACTTCGGCCTCGCTGTCGGGCGTGAGCACGACAAAGGGATATTCCACTCGCCAGTCGGTCGCGTCGGTGACGTGGCTGACGCGGGCCATGCCGTCGAAGCGGATGTTGCCGGCACGGGTGTGGCGGCCCAGCACCCTCCGCGCCTGCTGGCGCAGCGCCGCCGCCTGATCGAACCAACCGGCAAACGCCTGCACCGCAGCCTGCGCGCGCTCGATCAGTTGCCGCACCAGCGCATCGCGCTGCGCGTCGGCCTGCTCGCCCTGCGCGGTCGCCACCCGGCGGCGCTCGATTTCGCGCAGGCGGTGGCGCAGCGCGCCGATCAGCGCCTCGCGCCGGCGGCGGCTGGCCAGCAGGTCATCCTGCAAAAAGGGGTTGCGCTGCACCACCCAGATATCGCCCAGCACCTCGTACAACATGCGCGCGCTGCGGCCGGTGCGCCGCTCCTGCCGCAGTTGGTCGAGCCAGCCCCAGGCGTCGGCGCCGAGCAGGCGGATGACGATTTCGCGGTCAGAAAACGAGGTGTAGTTGTACGGAATCTCGCGCAATCGCGCGGGGGCGTCCGGGTGCGGGTCGGGGTGCGCAACGGCAGGAATCGCCGCAGCGGGCGCGGGTGCGTTCATTCGGAGGGGCCGCCGGTCGGGGTAAAGCCGTATTGTAGAAAGCGCCCGTCTGCGGCGCAGGCTGGCTGCGTTTGTCCCCAGCCGTCGCGGCAGCAAGTAAAAAACCCCGCCGCGGCGGGGTTCGGTGAAGGACGCGACGCGCTCAGACCTTGCTGGTCTGCGGCATACCGGTGATATAGCCGACCGAGGCGCCGAACCGGCCCTTGTAGTTGGCATCGACCAGCGGCGCCAGCGTGGCCTTGACCTTGTCATGCAGCGGGCTCTCCCAGTCACCGGGGTGCTGGAAGTTGCTCAGGATGTACGTCCAACCGTTGACGTCGTCCACACCCTGCAAGCCAGTGCTCTCGGCCCCGGCTGGGGTGGACAGAATGCGCGCGAGCTGTTTGGTGTCGACGTTGTAGGCCCACAGGAAGTTGTTGACGTGCATGCCGCTGTCCTCGCCGATGAACAGGGTGCGCAGCTTTTCGGAGAACTTGAGGTTGTCCGGGTTGGCAACCTTGTCGGCGTTGGCCAGGTTGCCCAGCGCGTCAGGGGTGGCCAGGTCTTCACCGACCAGCGCCGCGGGGGCGGCCATGTCCACCGGCACCCAGTCGCTGTTGATCGGCGCACCGGACGTGTCCTTCTGCCCGCCCTTGAGGTTGAGCGCGTAGGTGGCGCCGGCTCTGGGGCCCTGAACCTTAATGTCGGTGGTGCCGTCGATCATCGAGGTCTGGATGTAGCTCATCGCCACATAGGCGATCTTGTCCTTTGCGTTGACCGTGGTGCCTTCCCATTTGGTAAAGCCCAAGCTGCCGCCGACCAGCGCGGCATAGCGATGGGTTTCGAGGAAGGCCGCGGCTTTTTCCATGCCGGGCTTCAGTCGCACCCAGTTGTCCTTGCCCGAGTAGCGGATCTTGGTGTAGCTCGGATCGTTGGGGTTGGTGGTGGCCAGGTCCATGATGTCGCTCGGCTTGAGCGTCTTGGCCAGGTTTTCGATTTCGGCGCTGGTGGCGCTACCAAGCTTGATCCAGGTCAGCGTGGCTGCCCCGGGGCCGACGCCCGAGGTCTGGTTCCACTTGGCAACATACAGCGTGCCGCTGGACAGATCGCCGGCCTTGTCGGCGATGAACATGAACGCGCCGCCGTTGGTGGCGTCGTCGCCCATCAGCACGGTGCGCTGGTCGGGGCAGACCTGCACCAGCTCGTGCGAAATACGGCCCAGGCAGAAGTGCTTGACGATGCTGCCCGTGCCGTCTGCCTTGACGGTCACTTCCGGCAAATGACCATAGAGGTAAGGGTTGGCTTTGGTCGGGTCGTTCCCGGCATTGCTGTCGCCGTAGAGGTTGTTGATGAACGCGGTGAAGCGCGCGTCCTTGCCCGCGACGGCAGCGAAGGCATCGGGCTCGTATTCCTCGCTCGACAGATGCGTGTTCCAAGGCGACAGGCTCGCCCCGCAGGTGATCCACAGCCCGTAGGCCGGCTTGGTCGGCACGTTGTAGTAGCTCACCAGCGAGAGCTTGCCGGAGGCCGGATCCTGGTCGAGGGTCAGCACCGCGATCGGCGACGGCAGGCGGCCGTACTGGCTGTTGTTGCCCTGGTCGCGGCTGGTGTACTCGAACTGCACGACGGCAAACACCGGATTGCCCTTGACCCCGAGCTTGGCCTTGTCGGCACCGGCGATCGGCTGCAGCAGGCTCATGCCATCCGGGCAGTCTGAATAGAACTGGCGCACTTGGCTGGCCACCGACTGATCGTTGATCGGGTTGCCGTTGATGTCGAAGTACCCGCCGGCGACGATGGTGCCGCCGCCGAGCTTGGGCACCGAGTCCCCGGTCATGAACAGTTGCTGGTAGCCAAGCTTGTAGGTCTGCGTGCTGCCATCGCTGTAGCTGACCTGCAGGCCGGAGGCCACCGAAGTCGTCGCCATCGCAGCGGCGTTGCTCAGCGAAGGAGCAGGCATCGCGGCGAACGAGGCGGCCGTCGGCGTGGCCGCGGTGCCGCCACCGCCGCCGCAGGCTGAAAGCAGAGCGGCCGCGGCGGAGCCGCTGGCCAGAGGGAGCAAGGGGGCGCCGCCGAACAGCTTGAGCACCTGGCGACGAGACGTGGAGAGCTGGGACATGAGAAGGACTCCTGGCAAATCGGGGGAATGGCGAAAAGGGTCGGCAGGCTGTGGCAAACGAACAGAGGGCGCCCCACTTGGCGCCCTCCTGTCACATTCCGTCACAACACATACCGAACCTTACGAACCCGGTATGACAGGGTTTTGACACCGGCCGCGCGGGAACAGTCAGCCGGGACGGACTTGAATTCGCCCCGCGTGTGCCGTCAGGGATGCTGATGCCCTACGCTTTGACGCTCCATGATCGGCCTGATCCAGCATGTTCTCCTCGACCTCGTCCGGCAGCGCGGCGGTGACGCGGCGGCCGCTGAGGTGCTGGCCCGCGCCGGGCTGCCGGCTGACACGCACTTTCGCATCGACACCGATTACGACGACGCGCAGGCCACCGCACTGCTCGGCCATGCCGCGGCCGTGCTCAGGGTGGACGCCGACACCCTGTTTGCGTTGTATGCCGAGGCCTTTCTCGCCGACACGCGGCAGCGCTTCCCCGCGTTCTTTTCGATGGCGAAAAATTCGCGCGAATTTCTCGCCCGCCAGCCGGCCATCCACAACCTGATGGGATCAGGTCTGCGCAACCCCGCGCGGCGGGCGCAGATCAACGACAAGTTCCATCTCACCGATCTGCCCGGCGGCGATCTGGCCGTGCGCTACACCTCGCCGTCGCCGTGGTGCGGGTTGTATTTCGCGCTGGCGCAGGCCGTGGCGCGGCAGTATGGCGACCGGCTGGAGTTGTGCGTGGCGCAATGTCGCGCGCGGGGCGACGCCGCCTGCACTTTTCACCTGCACTGGCCGCAGCCGGGCGAGCCGGCCGCTGCGTCAAACCCTTGCCCGGGCTGCTCTGGCGCGAAGGCGGGCTGAATCGATGGACACGCGCGCCCTGCCCCTGCCCGACACCCAGGCCGCAGCCGACGCCGCGCTGCGGCAAGCGGTGGAAGCGATGGCCGACCAACTCTGCGCCGCAGTCGACGGCCGGGTGGACTTTCAGTTGCGCAGCCCGGTGGCCGACCCGACGGCCGAAAAGCTCGGGCTGCTGATCAACTTTCTGCTCGACAGCGGCGAGCGGCTGATCCAGGCCGAGCAGCGCCATGCGGCCGATCTCGACCGCCGCGTCGCCCAGCGCAGCGCGCTGCTGCGGGCGACCTTCGACAGCGTGCTCGACGGACTGATCGTGATCGACGCCGACGGGGTGATCCGCGACGCCAATCGCGCGGCCCACGCGCTGTTCGGCTACGCCGACGGCGCGCTGAAAAAGCGCAAGGTCAACGAGCTGATGCCCGAGCCCTGGCGCAGCGGGCACGACGGCTACCTGCAGCGCTATCTGCGCACCGGCGAGGCGCGCATCATCGGCAGCGGTCGCGATGTGCGCGGGCAGCGCAGCGACGGCAGCACCTTTCCGCTGCGGCTGGCCGTCAGCGCGGTGGAAGTGGGCGAGCAGCGCATGTTCGTCGGCCTGGCGCGCGACCTGAGCGAGGAGCAGGCGCGCATCGAGGCGCTGACCCTTGAACGCGAAATGGTGCAGCGGCTGTTCGACACCATTCCCGACGTGCTGTACGCGGTGGACACCCGGCTGCGCTTCATGCGCTGGAACCAGGCGGTGCTCGACACCCTGGGTCTGGACGCCGAGACCTTTGCCCGAAGCAGTGTGCAGCGGCACATCGCGGTGCGCGACTGGCCGGCGGTGCTCAAGACCATTTACGAAGTGTTCACCAAAGGCCACGGCCGGGTGGTGGCGCGGGTGAAGGTGGCCGGCGGAGTGCTGCGGCCGTATGAACTCGTCGCCTCGCGGCTGATCGACGCCAGCGGCAAGACCATCGGCCTGGTCGGACTGGGCCGCGACCTGAGCGAGCGCGAGGCCCACGCGATCGCGCTGCGCGAAGCGAAAGAAGCCGCCGAGGCCGCCTCGCTGGCCAAGAGCCAGTTTCTCGCCAGCATCAGCCACGAGCTGCGCACCCCGCTCAACGCCATCATCGGCTACAGCGAACTCATCCTCGAGGAGCTCGACGACGGTGTGCCGCTGGCGCAAAGCCGAAAAGACCTGCAGGCGGTGCGCGACGCCGGCCGCCATCTGCTCGGGCTGATCAACGACGTGCTGGACTTGAGCCGCATCGAAGCCGGCCACGGCGACGCGCTGGGCGAGGACTTCGACCCGGCGGCGCTGACCCAGTCGGTCGCCGCGACCGCGCGGCCGCTGGCGCTGCAACGCGGCAACGCGCTGGACATCGACATCGCGCCCGACCTCGGGCTGATGCACAGCGACGCCGGCAAGATTCGCCAATGCCTGCTCAACCTGCTGGGCAACGCCGCCAAGTTCACCGAAAACGGCCGCATCACCCTGAGCCTGCGCCCGGCGCGGCTGGCCAGCGGCGACGAGGCGCTGGCCTGGGCCGTGAGCGACACCGGCATCGGCATGAGCGCCGAGCAGGCCGCGCGGGTGTTCGAGGCCTTCACCCAGGCCGATGCCAGCATCTCCCGCCGCTACGGCGGCACCGGACTTGGGCTGACGCTGACCGCGGCGCTGGCCGAACTGCTCGGCGGCCGGGTCGAAGCCGTCAGCGAACCGGGCGTGGGCTCGACCTTCACCCTCACCTTGCCGCGCCGCCTGCCGGCGCGCGGTGCCACGCCAGAGCCGGCATGAACCAGCCAACCCTGGCGCCCTCCGCCGTGCTGCTGGTCGAGGACGACGCCCTCAACCGCGACATGCTTGCGCGCCGACTGCGCCGCCGCGGCTGGGTGGTGGAGGTTGCCGAGGACGGGCGGGTCGGCGTCGAGCGGGCACGGTCACAGCGCTATGGTCTGGTGCTGATGGATCTGGACATGCCCGAAATGGACGGCTGGGCGGCGATGCAGGCGCTGCGCGACCTCGGGCTGCGCGACCTGCCGCTGCTGGTGCTCAGCGCCCATTCGCTGCCCGAGGACCGCAGCCGCGCCCTGGCGCTGGGTGTAGCCGGCTATTTCACCAAGCCGCTGAATCTGGACGCGCTCGAATCGCGTATGCGCGAACTGGCTGCCCACCCGCCCGCGCCGACCGCCTGAACTGCCGACAGTCTTGCCGATGAACGCCCCGACTCCGCCTCTCGCCCCGGACACCCGCACCGACGCGCCGCTGGCCGGCGCGCGGCTGCTGGTGGTCGAAGACGATGCGCCCAGTCGCGAGCTGCTGCTGCGCCGGCTGGCGCGCGATGGCGCGCAGGCGCAGGGCGCCGCCGACGGTCCGTCGGCGCTGGCGCTGCTGGCTGGCGAGACCTTCGACGCGGTGCTGCTGGACATCGGACTGCCCGGCATGGACGGGCTGCAGGTGCTGCACGCGATTCGCCGCGATCACGGCCCGGAAACCTTGCCGGTGCTGATGGTCACGGCGTTTTCCGAACAGGAGCGGCTGGTCGAGGCGATGGAGGCCGGCGCCAACGATTACCTCAACAAGCCCATCGATTACCGCCTGGTGCGCGCGCGGCTGCGCGCGCGCATGGAGCTGGCGCGCAGCGCGCGCGAGCTGCAACGGCTGCGGCAGCGGCAGGCGCTGGTGCTGCGCGCCTCCAACGACGGCATCTGGGAACTCGACGCCACCACTGGGCAGATCGAACATTCGCCGAGTTGGAACCGTCTGCTCGGTCTGGCCCCCGAAGCCGCGCCGCAGAACGTCGCCGGCTGGCTGGCGCGCATCCACCCGGCCGACGCGCAGACGACCCGCGAGCAGTTCGAGGCGTTCCTCGCCGACCCGGTGCAGGACGCGTTCCGGCTGCAGTACCGCATGCGCCGCGGCGACGGCGACTTCACCTGGATCGAAACTCGCGGCGCGGCGCTGCGCGATGACCACGGCCGCTGCCTGCGGCTGGCCGGCACCCACAGCGACATCGGCGCGCTGCGCTACGTCAACGCCGCCACCGGGCTGCCCAACCTGCTGCGGCTGACCGACCACATCGCGGTGTGGCGCGAGCAGCATCCGGGCGCCGAGCATGCGCTGCTCCAACTCGATCTGCGAAACCTCGACGCGCAGACCGACGCGCGCAGCGGCCTGACCCTGGGGCGGGTGGTGTTCACCCTGGCCGAGTCGCTGCGGCCGCTGCTGGAGCCGGGCGATCTGATCGCCAACGGCACGCTGTCCAACCTGCTGATGGTGTTCCTGCCGCGCGCGATCGACCCGGCCGAGCAATACCGCCTGGCGCGACGACTGCTGCAGCGGCTCAAGTCCGGCAGCGAGACGCCCGGCGGCCAGCGGCTGACCGCGCATGCCCATGCCGGGCTGTGGCACAGCCGCGATGCGGCAGCGGCCCCGCCAGAGGAAGCCGCGGCAGCGGTCAACGCGGCCACGTTGGCCGCGCACGAGCGCGGGCTGGACGTGCTGCGCTTCACCGCCGAGCTACAGGCGCAAGAGGACATGCGCCGACGGCTGTCGGCCGAGCTGCATGCTGCCGTCGCGGAGGAGCAGATCGAACCGTGGTGGCAGCCGATTCTCTACGCCGACGGACGGCTGGCTGGGTTCGAGGCGCTGGCGCGCTGGCAGCGTGCCGACGGCAGCCGCATTTCGCCCGCCGTGTTCGTGCCGCTGGCCACCCGCGCCGGGCTGCTGCCAGAAATGACTGCGCAGGTGCTGGACAAATCGCTGGCGGCGTTGGCCCGCTGGCGCGACGCCGGGTGGGTCGACACCGACGCCTATATGTCGGTCAACTTTTCCTCGCAAAGCCTGGCCGACCCGGCTTTCGCGCTGACCCTGATGGCCGCAGTCGCCTCACACGAACTCCCGCCCGAGGCGCTGTGTGTGGAAGTGACGGAATCGGACGCCGCCGACCCGGACGCAAACCTGCTGCAGATCGTCTCCGACCTGCACGAGCGAGGGCTGCGCGTGGCCCTTGACGACTTCGGCACCGGCTACTCGTCGCTCAGCCAGCTCAACCGCCAGGCGTTTGACACCATCAAAATCGACCAGAGCTTTGTGCGCAACATGCTCGACCAGCCGCGGCTGCTGGAAATGATCCGGGCGATGGTCGCGATGGCACGCGCCCTCGGCCTCAAGCTCGTGGCCGAGGGCGTGGAAACCACAGCGCACGAACAGGCGCTATGCGCCGAAGGGGTGGATCGCCTGCAGGGCTTTCTCTACGCCCGGGCGATGCCCGAGGCCGAGTTGATCGACTGGCTGCGGCAGCGGGCCACGAGCTTCGCCGCCGCCCGCGCCCGGCTGCCCGCCGGCTTGGGTCAGGACTTCGGCGCCGGCACCGACACGTAGATTTCCACCCGGCGGTTGGCCGCGCGGCCCTCGGGCGTGGCGTTGCTAGCCACCGGGTTGGTCGGGCCCAGGCCCTGGGTGGTGATGCGCTGCGGCTGCACCCCGCGCGACACCAGGAAGTTCTTCACCGTCAGCGCCCGGTTTTCCGACAGCGGATAGTTGATCGCATCGGTGCCGGTGCTGTCGGTGTAGCCCAGCACTTCCACCGTCTCCGCGGGTTGCTGCAGCAGCCCGTTGGCTAGGCTGTCCAGAATCGGATACATGCGCGGGTTGAGCTGGGCGCTGCCGGTGGCAAAGCCCGCATCGGCCGGCACGTTCATTTTCAGCCGGTTGTCCTGGGTCTGGGTGACCTGCACTCCGGTGCCCGAAGCCTGGGCCTGCTGCTGCAGTTCCTGTTTCTGCTTTTCGAGGTGCTGGTTCCACAGATAGCCGCCCAGCGCGCCGACTGCCGCACCGGCCGCGGCGCCGGTCGCTGCGCTTTTGCCCTTGTTTCCGCCAGCGGTCAGCAGCCCAATCGCCGCGCCGGCGGCGGCGCCGATGCCCGCCCCCTGCGCCGTGGTTTTCTGCGACTCGCTCATGTTCGCGCAGCCGCCCAGCCCGGCAGCGGTCAGCGCCGCGGCAAGCCCGATGACGACGGTTCGGTTTCTGATGAAGGTGGCGTTCATGGCATCTCCCGAATGAGGGTGTGAAATCGAGAAACCAAGTTTAACCACCGGTCATGGCCGGCTGGCGCACAATCGGAACCACAAAGCCGTCTTTTCGCTCTATCGGGAAAGACCCGGATCCCGATCCGGGGATCGAACAACACCCGACCTGATAAGGGAGAACGACATGGACACCACACATCCCCCGATTGACCCCGATGCCGACACCGTGCTGCCGGCCGAGTCGTCCTCGCCAGCAGCGCAGCCGCGCACCAGCCCCGCGCCCGTTTACGCCAAGCGCTGGGACGTGGCGCACATCGATTTCTCGCGCGTCGAAGTCGACCGCGTGCACGATGACGACGACCTGTTCTACCTCGTGGTCAGCGCCTCGTTCATCGAAACCGGCTCCGACACCTACACCCGCAACCTGATCGAGCACTATGCCGACCAGCCCGAAATCGCCGACTGGCTGCAGCACCAGTGGGAGCCCGAGGAACTGCAGCATGGCCGCGCGCTGAAAACCTATGCGCAGGCCGTGTGGCCCGAGTTCGACTGGGACACGGCCTACGCCGCGTTTTTCGACGAGTACTCCAAGCTGTGCACCGTCGAAGAGCTCGAAGACGACCGCGTGCTCGAGCTGGTGGCGCGCTGCGTGGTCGAGACCGGCACCAGCACTTACTACCAGGCCATCCGCGACCTGACCACCGAGCCGGTGCTGGCCGATCTGGCCAACCGCATCCGCACCGACGAGGTGCAGCATTACAAGCACTTCTACCAGTACTTCCGGCGCCTGCAGGCCGAGCAGGGCACCGGACGGGCGCGCATTCTCGGCGCGCTGAGGCGGCGGCTGCTGGAACTGCGCGACAGCGACTCGGAAATCGCGCTGCGCCACGTCTGGGCGCACCGCCATTACCCGTATGGGCCGGACACCCGCCCGTTCGAGGAAGTGAGCCAGCGGCTTTTCGCGCTGGTCAGCGCGCGGCTGCCGATCGATCAGGCCGTGAAAATGATCCTCAAGCCGGTGGCGCTGCCGCACCGCATCGAACGCTGGGTCGAGCGTCCGCTGGCCAAGCTCGCCCGTCGCGCGATCACCGCCTGACGCCCCGCGCGCCGCGAGCGCTAGAGGCCAGCCCGCGCTCGGGCTGGGAGCTGAACCCGTCGGCCCCCTGCTGCCTGCCCGCGGCGGCTGTGCCCTGCAGCGACCGCACGGGCCGCTCATAACCCATGCTGCGTCGCGGCAATCCCGATTGCAATGCTCAACTAATGCTTTGCGGTGCCGAGCCCCGTCGATGCCGTCCTATATTGCTTCGCACCCAGCGAGTTCGGGCCAGCGCCCGGGCTGCAAGGCGACCACGCCCAGGCAGCGGGTTGCCCCATCCACCCCCAACAAAGGAGACGGCAATGCAGAAAACCCTGCACATCGACCCGGACAAATGCACCGGCTGTCTGCAGTGCGAAATGGCGTGTTCGTATGACAACTACGGCGTGTTCGCCACCGCGCGCAGCCGCATCAAGGTGTTCGACTTCCACGAAACCGGGCGCAAGGTGCCCTATACCTGCACCCAGTGCGACGAGGCGTGGTGCCTGCATGCCTGCCCGGTGGAAGCCATCAAGCTCGACGCCGCCACCGGCGCGAAGATCGTGTTCGAAGACACCTGCGTGGGCTGCAAGGTCTGCACCATTGCCTGCCCGTTCGGCACCATCAATTACGTCACTGAGACCGGCAAGGTGCAGAAGTGCGATCTGTGCGGCGGCGAACCGGCCTGCGCAGAGGCCTGCCCCACTGGCGCGATCACCTACATCGACGCCGACTGGACCGGGCTGGAGCGCATGAAACAGTGGGCCAACAAGCTCGGCAATCAAGCCGCCGCAGCCTGAACCCCGCGCACACCGAAGGAGACACACCATGACCTGGGCCGGAAAAATCCTGCGCGTCAACCTGAACAACGGCAGCATCAAGAGCGAACCGCTGAACATGCAGTGGGCGCGCGACTACATCGGCCAGCGCGGGCTGGCGACCAAATACTTTGTCGAGGAGGTCGACCCCAAGGTCGACCCGCTGTCGGCCGACAACAAAATCATCTACGCCACCGGGCCGCTGACCGGCACCCCGGTGTCCACCGGCGGGCGCTACTCGGTGATCACCAAGGGTGCGCTGACCGGGGCGATTGCCTGCTCCAACTCCGGCGGCCATTTCGGCGCCGAACTCAAGATGGCCGGTTGGGACATGATCATCGTCGAAGGTCAGTCCGACAAACCGGTCTACCTCTACATCGAGGACGACCATGCCGAGCTGCGCGACGCCTCGCCGATCTGGGGCAAGACGGTGTGGGAAACCGAGCCGTGGATCAAAAACCATCATCAGGACCCGCTGATCCGCGTCAACTCCATCGGCCGCGCCGGTGAAAACGGGGTGATGTTCGCCTGCGTCGTCAACGACCTGCACCGTGCCGCCGGCCGCAGCGGCGTGGGCACGGTGATGGGCAGCAAAAAGCTCAAGGCCATTGCCGTGCGCGGCACCAAGGGCGTGGGCAATGTGCGAGATCCCAAGGCCTTCATGGCCGCGGTGGCTGCGGGCAAAAAGGTGCTGCACGACAACGCCGTCACCGGCCAGGGCCTGCCCAAATATGGCACCCAGGTGCTGATGAACGTGATCAACGAAATCGGCGCCCTGCCCACGCGCAACCACCGCGACGTGCAGTTCGAGGGCGCCAAGGACATTTCCGGCGAGGCCATGCACGAGCCGCGCAAGACCGACGGCAAGCCCAACCTGGTCACCAACCAGGCGTGCTTCGGCTGCACCATCGCCTGCGGGCGCATCAGCAAAATCGACGAGCACCACTTCACCGTCGAGAACAAGCCGCAGTACTGGGGCGCCTCGGGCGGTCTCGAGTACGAAGCCGCGTGGGCGCTGGGCTCGGCCAACGGTGTCAACGATCTCGAAGCGCTGACCTACGCCAACTTCATCTGCAACGAGGACGGCATGGACCCGATCACCTTCGGCGCCACCGTCGGCGCGGTGATGGAGTTGTACGACCTCGGACTGCTCACCAAGGAGCAACTGGGCATCGAAGCCCCGTTCGGTTCGGCCAGGGCGCTGGCCTACTTTGCCGAAATCACCGCCCGGGGCGAAGGCTTTGGCAAGGAAATCGCGCTGGGCAGCAAGCGGCTGACCGAAAAATACGGCCGTCCCGATCTGTCGATGAGCGTCAAGGGCCAGGAATTCCCGGCCTACGACAGCCGCGGCATCCAGGGCATGGGGCTGGCGTATGCCACGTCCAACCGCGGCGCCTGCCACCTGCGCGGCTATACCGTGGCGTCCGAAGTGCTGGGCATTCCGGTCAAGACCGACCCGCTGACTGCCGAAGGCAAGCCCGAACTGGTCAAAGCCTTCCAGGACGCGACCGCGGTGTTCGACTCCGCCGGGGTCTGCGTGTTCACCACCTTTGCCTGGACCATGGCCGACCTGCAGCCGCAACTGGCCGCGGCCTGCGACGAGAGCTTCACGATGGAAAACCTCGCGACCATCGGCGAACGCATCTGGAACATGGAGCGCGACTTCAACCTGCGCGCCGGTTTCACCGCCAAGGACGACACCCTGCCGCCGCGGCTGCTCAAGGAGCCTGCCAAGACCGGGCCGGCCAAGGGCCTGACCAACAAGCTGCCGGAGATGCTGCCCAAGTATTACGAAATCCGCGGCTGGACGGCCGAGGGCACGCTCAAGCCCGAAACCCGCGCCCGGCTGGGGCTGTAATTGATGGCAGCCGCCGCGCCGTGCCTACTGTCAGGGTGGCTGCGGCGCGGCGTTCATGTCCGTGTTGGCGGTATGGCCGCCCGCAGCGGGCAGATGCCCGGGGCGAGCCAACACCTTGGCGATGAGATGAGGCATCTCGCATGAGACATCACGTGATCATCGGCACCGGCCCTGCCGGGGTCGTCGCCGCGGAAACGCTGCGCAAAGTCGCGCCAAGCGACACCGTCACCCTGATCGGCGACGAGGACGGCCCGCCCTACTCGCGCATGGCCATTCCTTACCTGCTGCACGGCGACATCACCGAGCGCGGCACCTGGCTGCGCAAAGACCCGCAGCATTTCAAGCACTTGGGCATCGCGTTGCGGCACGCGCGGGTCAAGGCGGTCGATGCCGGCGCGCGCACCCTGCGGCTGGACGGTGGCGACACCCTGGCATTCGACACCCTGCTGATCGCCACCGGTTCGACCCCGGTGCTGCCGCCGATTCCCGGCATCCACGCGCAGCGGGTGCACACTTGCTGGACGCTGGACGACGCGCGCGACATCGAGCGCTACGCCGTGCCCGGCGCGCGGGTGATCCAGCTCGGTGCTGGGTTCATCGGCTGCATCATCATGGAAAGCCTGGTTCGCCGCCGCGTGCAGCTCACCGTGGTGGAAATGGGCGACCGCATGGTGCCGCGCATGATGGGCGAAACGGCCGGCGGCATGATCCGCGACTGGGTGCAGGGCAAAGGCGTTGCGGTGCATACCGGCGCGCGCATCGAGTCGATCGAGTCCAACCCGGCCGACCTGGCCGCGCCGCTGGCGGTGCGGCTGTCCAGCGGCCAGCGGCTGCCGGCCGATCTGGTGATTTCCGCTGCCGGGGTCAAGCCCAACATCGGCTTTCTCGAAGGCTCGGGCATCGCCTGCCTGCAGGGCGTGCTGACCGACGAGCGCATGCAGACCAATGTGCCGGGCATTTTTGCCGCCGGCGATTGCGCCGAGGCGTTCGACGCGGTCTACGGCAAACCCATCGTCAGCGCGATCCAGCCCAACGCGGTCGATCAGGCGTATGTCGCGGCGCTAAACATGTCGGGCAAGTCCACCCGGCTGCGCGGGGTCACGCAAATCAACGTGCTCGACACCCTGGGGCTGATTTCCAGCAGCTTCGGCCAGTGGCAGGGCAAGCCGGGCGGCCAGGGGGTGGAACTGACCGAACGCGGCGCGTTCCGCCATCTGAGCCTGCAGTTCGATGGTGATGTGATGATCGGCGCCAACAGCATCGGCAGCACCGAGCACATCGGCGTGCTGCGCGGCCTGGTCGAAGGCCGGGTGCCGCTGGGCGAGTGGAAAGACGCGCTGCTGCGCGACCCGACGCGGGTGATGGAGGCTTACCTCGCCCGCGCGCAGGGCCAGCAGCGCCGCGGCGACACCGTGCACCACTGAAAGCGATCTGCCGCGATGACCCAGCCAACCGCCGCCCGCTCCGCGCCTGCCGACCCGCCCGCTGAAAGCCCCTCTGGCAGCGTGCACATCACCCTCAAACTCATGGCCACGCTGACCGACTACCTGCCGCAGCCGCGGCAGGGACACCAGATCAGCCTCACCCTGCCGGCGGGAACGACCATACAGGACGTGGTCGAGCGCTTTCGCCTGCCGTGGCAACTGGTGCATCTGGTACTGGTCGACGGGGTCTACATCTACCCCGACCAGCGCGACCAGCGGGTGCTGCGCGACGGCGAGACCCTGGCGATCTGGCCGCCGGTGGCCGGCGGCTGAGCCGAGCCGGGATGTTCGACCCCAACGCGCCAGCCAGCGCCCGGCTGGAGCTCACACTCTCCCGCGCCGAATTCGAGCGGCAGATTGACGCCGCGTTTGCCCCGATGGTTCGCGAATCGGGCAATGGCTACTCGGGCCAAGCCGACGGCTGTGCGTGGCGTCTGACGCTGGCGCCACTGCCGCCGCTGCGGCTGGGCGTGATCGCGCTGGAACGCTGGCAAGCCGACGTGCGGCTTGTGGGAAGTGCAGAGGCTCGCTCGCAGTGGTGGCAGCGGTTCCGCGAGCACTTCGTCAAAGGCGGGGGGTGAGAAGGTGTGAACGAACCCGCCATCGCCCGCCCACGACCCGCAAACCGCCCTCCGCTTGGTTGCGAAGGCTCGCCGTAGGGTCGGCTACGGCTGCGCCTCGCTCCTTGCGGAAGAACGCCCTGCCGGCCCTGCCCGGCCGCGCCGGATTCATTCACCCCTTCTAAAGACGCCGCCCGCCTGCGCCAGCGCCTGCGCGGCATGTAGCAGCCGGTCGAGCACTGCTGGCACCTCGAACACCGCGCGATTGCGCACCGCGGCCACCCGCGCGCGATACGCCGGAAGGTCAGCAAGCAAGCGCGGGAGCGCCGTGTCGATGGTGCGAAAGCTCGGCAGCACCAGACCGTAACCGTTGTCGCGCACCCAGTCGGTGTTGTAGCGCTCTTGCGGCATGGTCCAGGCGTTGCGCGCAACCACCACCGGCAGACCGCACTGAATCGCCTCGCTCAGGCTGCCGGGGCCGGGTTTGCCGACAAAAAAATCCCCCAGCCGCATCACCTCGGCCACCTGCGGGGTGAAGCCCAGCACCACCCCCGGCGCCCGCGCCGGCAGCGCACGCAGGCGGTCGGCAAGCTTGGCGTTGTGTCCACACAACAGAATCAGCGGCACCTCGGGCAGGCGCTCGGCGATGGTCGCCATGCTGCGCGAGCCGTGCCCGCCAAACAGCACCACCCCCACCGGCTGGTCGTCGCGCAGACCCAGCGCCGCGCGGCGCGCGGCGCGGTCGAACCCCGGTGGTTCGCGGTAAAAGTCCGGCCGGATGACCATGCCGGAGATCGGGTGGATGCGCTCGGCTGGGAGCCCGGCCGCCTGCGCTTGCGCCACCGCACGCGGTGTGCCGCATAGCACATGCTGCGGCAGTTCGGGCTGGATCCAGAAGTTCGGCGGATAGTCCGCGAGGTCGGTCAGCAACGTCGCGTAAGGCACGCCGGGCAGCGCCTGGTTGAGGCTTTCGCACAGCGCGCGGTTGAAGTTGGGAATCAGCGACAGCACCAGATCGGGCTCGCTGCGCAGCCAGTGCTGGCGCAGGATTTTCAGCAGTGTCGGATGCAGCAACCGGATCGCGCCCTGCAGCAGCTTGAGCTCATGATGCAGCCCGAGGGTGAGGCCACGCGCCAGCCGGGCGTTGTAGTAATCCTCGGGCGAGAACGCCAGCTTGCGCCAGGTGCCGTTGGGGTCGAGCACCTCGGTGAGATTGACCAGCCGCACTGCCCATTGCGGGCGCACCTGCGCGAGATGGCTCTGCAGCGCCAACGCGGTGGCGCGATGGCCGCCGCCGGCGTTGAAATAGACGAGATCGATCTGGGGCATGAGCGGTCCGGGCAGACGAATCTGTGCTTTTTAGCGGTGCAACATGGCGGTTTGGTGGCAACCGCACCAGCCGGCGCACTGAGGATGCGAGCGTCCGCGCAAGGGTAAAACAGGATGCAATGTGCTTGCCGATGTCGCAACAACGACATAACAATTGCCGGTTGTCGCCGCGCTGCCGTGGCGATTGCTCGGTTCTCTCCACCAACCCCCAGGGAATGTCCATGAAAATCCAATTCGCACTCGCCGCTGCCGCCATCTCCGTCCTTGCGCTGGCCGGCTGCCAGAAAGCCCAGGAAGCCGCCAGCACCGCGGCCAGCGCAGCGCAGTCGGCCGCCTCCGGCGCAGCCGCCGCGGCCAGCGGCGCGGCGCACGCTGCGGCCA
>CAYMDM010000044.1:0-21897 GCA_964389235.1 uncultured Burkholderiaceae bacterium | reverse complement strand
CGAGCAGCAGATCGGCCGCCAGCGCCAGCGCCGCGCCTGCGCCCTGCGCCAGCCCCTCGACCGCGGCGATCACCAGCGGCTCGCAGTCGCGCAGCGCCAGCACCCAGTCGTGCAGGGGGGCGAGGGCTGCCATGTCGTGCAGGCCGCTGCAGAACGCGCCGCCGTGGCCGGTGAGCACCACCGCGCGGATGTCGGCGTCGCGCTGCGCGGTGCTCAGCGCCTCCAGCCCGGCGACGCACATGCCGGCGGTCAGTGCGTTGCCGCAGCCGTCATGGTCGAGGGTGAGAACCAGGCAGTCGCCCTGGCGGTCGGCGCGGAGGTCGGCGGTCATGGCGGGCCGTGGGCAGAGGTGGGAAGGTATCTGGCGACGGGGGCGATACTGCGGAAGCCCCGGCGCGGCAATGATAGGGGGCAGCTTTACTTTTGTTGCCGCTGGATGCGAAACCGCCCTGTGGGAAATTTCACAATTTCTGGCCCCCGGCGCGTCAGATCGCTGAAATTACCCGTGCAGGCGCGTGATACATTGAAGTTACACCCGCTTGTGACGTTGCGATGAACACGGTGCAGCCGCCTGGACCCGCTGTCCCGCACGCGGCGCGTGTCGCGGGAACCGAATCGCTCGTGGTCGTTTTTCAGGGTTTCGTTTTTTCCGGTTCGCTTTCACTGCTGCGGATTTCTCTGGCCTTAGTTCATGTTCGCTACGTCGCTCCCGCCTTCGCCTGCTCGTTCCTTTGCCGAGGTTTCGGCCCGGTTCGCGCTGGCTGGGCTGCTGGTGGCTGTGGCGGCCGCGCCGGCGCAGGCGCTGATGATCGGCCAGCCGCAGAGTGTGACCGAACTGGGCATGCCGTTGCGCATGGATATTCCGGTGCGGCTGGACGAAGGCGAATCACTGCCGCGCGACTGCATTGCGGTGCGAGCGGCTGCGGGTGAACACGGCGCTGGTATCGGCCCGCTGCGCATCGACACCCGCCCCACCCGCGACGGGGTGATGATCGAGGTGCAGGGCGCGCGGGCGCTGGTGGAGCCGATTCTGGACGTCAGGCTGCAACTGGGCTGCCAGTATCAACGCACCCAGGCCTACACCCTGCTGGTCGATCCGCCGCGGCCCGAATTGCCGATGACTCAGGGCAGCGTGGTCGCTGCGGCGCCCGTTCCAGCCGGGCGGACCAGGGCGGCTGCGTCGGCCGCGGCAGTGAAAGGCCCGGCGCCGGTTGCATCGACAACCGCCGTTGCTGCGGTGACGCCGGCGAAGGGGGCCATTGGCGGCAGCGGCGGGCGCGCCTCTGCGCCGAGGGGAGCGGTCAAGGAACCCCGAAATTTCGCGACGCGCGAGCCCGGGCGTGCGCCGGTGCGGGGCCAGGAGTCACCGCCCCTGGCGCAAGCCCACTCTGTGGCGCCCTCGCACCGTGTCGTGCTGGCCCGGCCAGCAGCGGCACCGCGGCTGGAGATGGACTGGCTCGCCCCGGATGCGGTGCCGGCGCCGCATCTGCAACTCGCCACCGCGCTGCCGGCCAGTGCCCCGGCGCCCAGCGCCGCGCGGCGCGAGCAGTTGCTGCAGCTGCGGCAGTTGCTGATCGACGCCGCCGCTGCGCCGGGCGAGCCGATGCCGACGCTGCAGCAGAACGACACCCTGCGCAGCCGCAACGAGGCGATGACCGACCAGCTCGCGCAGGCCACGCAGCAGCGCGACGCCGCGCAGGCGGCGCTGCAGCAGCAGCGTGCGAGCAGCTACCCCGCCGCGCTGGTCTACGCGCTGCTGGCCGGATTGCTGGCGTTGGCGCTGCTCGCGCTGTGGCTGTGGCGTCGCGGCGCGCATCCCGCCTCCCATGCCGATGTGTTCGGCGCTGCGCTGCCAGCGGCACGCCACGAGCCGCGGCCCGCGCCGCAGCCACCGGTCGCAGCGCCCGCGCGCGCGGCCGAAGCGCACGGTCACACCACGGTCGCGGCGAGCGAAAGCCTGGCGCCGGCGACGGTGCAGCCGCTGATTTCGCCCTTCGGCTTGCCGGTGGTCGGCAGCGGGGTGCCGCAGCCCGAAGTGGAACTGCCGCAGCACCTGGCGCAGCGGCCGGCGCCGGCGGTCAGCCCCGACCCGGCCGACGGCATCGACTGGGACTCGCGCTTCATGCAGCCGCTGACTCAGGGCGAACTGCTGCAGGTCGACGAACTGATGGACGCCGGCCATCTGGCCGAGTATTTCATCGACATGGGCGACGACCAGCGGGCGATTGCGCTGCTGGAAAAATCGCTGGACGACAGCATGGCCGACAGCTTTGCGCTGCCTTATCTGCTGCTGTTCGACCTCTACCGCAAGCACGGCATGGCCAAGGAATACCGCACCCTGCACACCCGCTTCGCGCGGCGGTTTAACGTGCGGGTGCCGGCGTGGGAGGAATCGCCGGACGCGCATCCGCGCGAGTTGCCGGATTACGAGCGGGCGATGGCGCTGATCCTGCGTCACTGGGGCGAGCCGCACATCGTCACGGTGATCGAGCGCATGTTGCTCGACGACCCCAGCCAGCCGCGGCTGGGCTTCGACCTGCCGGCCTATCGCGATCTGCTGATGCTCTACGCGGTGGCGCGCGATCTGTTCCCCGACCATGTCGTGCCGCCGGCGGACGTCGATCCGCAGACGCGCTGGATGGCCGACGCCACGCCGACCCGTCCGATGCCCGAGCCGCAGCCCGCGGGGCTGGATCTGGACTTCGAGTTGCCAATCCTCGATGCACCGGTCGACGTGCCGCTGACGCTGGCGCCCGAGCATGATCCGGCCGCGCCCGCGCGTGCGCGGCCCGCCCCGGCCGAGGCGACGGCCGACGCTGGCAGCGACGTGTTCCAGCTTGCTCCGCGAGATTCCGAATTGCCGCCGCGCTGAGCCGCTGGATGGGCTGCGCGCTGCGCCGCCGCGCTACAGCCGCGCCAGCCGCTGCAGCGCCGCGTCCAGGGTGGCGTCGAGCTTGGCGAAGCAAAACCGCACCACTCCGCGTTGTGCGCCGACGGGTTCGAACGCCGACAGCGGAATCGCCGCGACCCCGACGCTTTCGGTCAGCCAGCGGCAGAAATCGGTGTCGGGCTGCTCGCTAATCGCACCGTAGCGCACGCACTGAAAGTAGCTGCCCTCGCACGGCAGCAGCTCGAACCTTGTTCCGGCCAGTCCGCGGCGAAAGCGGTCGCGCTTGGCCTGGTAGAACGCGGGCAGACCGCGCCAGGACTGCGGATTGCCCTGGAGATAGGCGGCGAGCGAGTGCTGCATCGGGGTGTTGACCGTGAACACGTTGAACTGGTGCACCTTGCGGAACTCGGCGCTCAGCGCCGCCGGCGCCGCGACGCTGCCGACTTTCCAGCCGGTGACGTGCAGGGTCTTGCCAAAGCTGGATATCACGAACGCCCGCGCCGCCAGCTCCGGCCAGCGCGCCGCGCTCTGGTGCTGCGCACCGTCGAACACCATGTGTTCGTACACCTCGTCGGCGATCAGCAGCACATCGGTGGGGGTGAGCAAGGCCGCCAGCGCCTGCATTTCGCCTGCGGTCCACACCGTGCCGCTGGGGTTGTGCGGGGTGTTGATCATGATCGCCCGGGTGCGCGGCGACATCGCGCGACCAATCGCCTCGATGTCGGGATGAAAGTCCGCACGCAGCGGCACTGGACGCGGCACCCCGCCGGCCAGGCGGATCGCCGGGATGTAGCTGTCGTAGCACGGGGTGAGCACGATGACTTCTTCGCCCGGGTGCACGACGGCCAGCAGCGCGGTCAGCAGCGCCTGCGTCGCGCCGGCGGTAATGGTGATCTCCTGCTGCGGGTCGTAGCGGCGGCCGTGCTGCACGGCGATTTTGTCGGCTACTACCTGCCGCAGCGCCGGCACCCCGGCCATCGGCGGATACTGGTTGTGACCGGCGCGCATCGCCGCGTTCACCGCGTCGAGCAGCGCCGGATCGGGTTCGAAGTCGGGAAAGCCCTGGCCGAGGTTGATCGCGCCATGCTGCTGCGCCAGCGCCGACATCACGGTGAAAATGGTCGTGCCCACATCGGGCAGGCGCGAGGTCAGCGCCGGGGTACGCGCTGGGGCAGGGGACGCGATCGGGGGCGCGATATCGGGCACGGCAGGCGAGGAGACGGCGGAAGTCATCGACGGCGTGAAAAGGACAGGGGATGGAGGTCAGATCGCAAACGGCTCCTGGCCGTCGAGTTCGCCACGCAGCACCTGTTCGACCAGCTTGCGCGGCAGCCGCGGCGACACCAGCTCGGCGAACAGCGGCACGAAGCTGCGCTGCAGCACCCCGCGCTTGAACGCGATGCGCGCCAGATGCTCGCCGAACAGATGCCCGGCCGGGCGCATCGCCAGCGCGGTGTCGCGCTCGGGCGACAGCGCCAGTTCGGCGATCAGTCCTACGCCCAGTCCGAGTTCGACGTAGGTCTTGAGCACGTCCGAGTCCATCGCTTCGAGCACGATGTTCGGAGTCAGCCCGGCGCGGTCGAACGCGGCGTCGATCTGGCGGCGGCCGGCAAACGCCGGCTCGTAAGTGACCAGCGGCTGCGCGGCCAGATCGGCCAGGGTCACGCTCTGCGCCTCGGCCAGTGCATGGCCGCGCGGCACGACGATCAGGTGCTGCCAGCCGTAGCACGGCAGGGTCAGCAGCTCGGCGTGTTCCTGCAGCGATTCCGAGGCCAGGCCGATTTCGGCGCGTTCTTCGAGCACCGCCTGCGCCACCTGCTCCGGCGTGCCCTGCAGCAGCCGTACCTGCACGGCCGGCATGCGGCGGCGGAACTCGGCCACCGCCGCGGGCAGCTTGTAGCGCGCCTGGGTGTGGGTCGCGGCCACCGTCAGCACCCCGCTGTCGCGCGCGGTGTAATCCTGCGCGACCCGCTTGAGGTTGGCCACTTCGCGCAGGATGATGTCCACACTGCGCAGCACCGCCTCCCCCGGCTCGGTGAGTTTGCGGATGCGCTTGCCGTGGCGGCTGAAAATCTCCACCCCCAGCTCGCCTTCGAGTTCGATGATGGCCTTGGACACCCCGGGCTGCGAGGTGTGCAGCGCGCGCGCCGCCTCGGTCAGGTTGAAGTTCTGCCGCACGGCCTCCTGCAGAAAGCGGAACTGGTGCAGGTTCATCTCGGCCCCTCCAGACCCATTCAGCGGTAGCGCACCTGCCAGGCAAAGGCCGCCAGCCCCAGCGCGCTGAACAGCAGCGTGGGCAGCGCCGCGGTGACCACCGGCGGCCAGGTGCCTAGCAGCCCCAGGCTGGAGAACAGGGTGTTGAGCAGGATGAAGGCCACGCCGATGATGATGCCGGCAAACACCTTGCCGCTCACGCCTTTGGCGCGGGTGTGCAGATAGGCGAACGGCAGCGCCAGCAGCAGCATCACAATGGCGCTGAACGGATACAGCAGCTTTTTCCAGAACTGGATCTCAAACCGCTCGGCCGCCTGGTGGTTGGCGCGCAGGTGCGCGATGTAGCGGCCCAGGTCGAGCAGAGACATGCGGTCGGGCGACAGCAGCAGCACCCCGAGCACGCTGGGCGACAGCGTGGTCTGCCAGGCCATGGTCGGCAAGTGGCTGATGCGCAGCGCGGCCTCGCCGCCGGGCGGGAAATCGACGCGGGTGACGTCGTTCAACGTCCAGTTGCCGTCGCCGTTGTAGCGGCCGCTGGCGGCCTGAATGTCGGCAGCGATCTGCGCGCGTGCGTCGAGCACGTAAATGCGCACGTTCGACAGCTGGCCATCGGCCGAAATCGCACCGATGTTGACGGTCTGGTTGCCTTGCGCTGCGGTGTCGTTGCGCAGCCAGATGCCCGATTTCAGCCGGGTACCGAAGCCATCACCCTGGTCGGCGCCGTGCAGCCGGCTGGCGAGTTGCCCGGCCGCAGGCGCCACCACCTCGCCGAGCAGAAACAACACCAGCACGACGACCGCGCCGAGCTGCAGCAGCAGGCCGAGCGCGGCGCGCGGGCTCAGCCCCGAGATGCGCAGAATGGTGAATTCGCTGCTCTCGGCCAGCGAGGCCAGCGCGAACACCGCACCGACCAGGGTGGCGATCGGCAGCACCTCATACGCGCGGCTCGGCATCGACAGCAGCACCTGCATCAAGGTGTCGCCGAGGTTGAACCCGGGTTTGCCGAGGTTGCTCAGGTCATTCACCATGTCGAGGAAAAACAGCAGCGCGAGAAACACCGCCAGAACGATGGCGATGGCGCTGACCACATGCCGCAGCAAAAACCAGCGCACCGTTTTCATGCCGGGTTCTCCGCGCCGGCGCGGCGACGGGTGAGCCAGCGCCAGGCGCGCGCCAGCGGGTTGTCCGGCCCGCGCAGCAGCAGCGCAACCAGCGCCAGCAAAGCGGTGCCGTGCACCAGCAGCAGCCCACCGGGCAGGGTGAACCGCCGCTCGGCAATCCAGCCCTGCATCACATTGAGCACGTTGGAATAGATGAGGTAGATCAGAATGGCTGCGATCAGACTGCCCGCGCGCCCGGTGCGAACCGACCCGGACGACAGCGGCAGCGCCATCAGCACCAGCACCGCTGCCGACAGCGGCACCCCGACTCGCCACGACAGTTCGCCCAGCCACGGCGGCACGGCCGGGTTGAGCAGAAACTGCGTCGGCACGTTGCGGCTGGGCTGGGTCAGCCAGTTCACCGCGCCGCCTTTTTCCGGGGCGACCGCGTCGATCGCCGCGCTGTCGTCCAGCCGGTAGTCGAGCGAGGCGAAGGCAGTAACCGTGTAGTTGTGCTGCCCCGGGGTGTGGGTGTAGCGATGGCCGTCACGCAGCACCAGATAGCGCTGGCCGTCGACGCGCTGCACCTGCGCGGATTGCGCGGTGATCAGGGTCGATTGCGCCGGGGTTTCATCGCGGATGAACACGTCGCGCGCCAGACCGCCGGCCTGCGCCCCCTTGTCGATGAAAAACACCCGCTGGCCATTGGCCGATTCGCGGAACTGCCCTGGCGCGACGCGGGAAATGTCCGAACGCTGCTCGTAGCGAAGCTTGAGCGCATTGGTCTGCTGATTGGCCCACGGCCAGGCGAACAGGGTGAGCGCGGCGATGACCAGCAGCACCGGCCAGGCAAAGCGAAGGATGGACGCCAGCATCTGCGTCCAACCCACCCCGGCGGTGCGCCAGATCACCATTTCCGAATCGCGCCAGACGCGGGTGAAGGTCAGCAGCACACCGATGAACAGCGCCAGGGTCAGCACCAGTTGCAGGTAGCTCAGCGCGGTCAGTCCGATGAGCACGAACACGTCCTGCGGGTTGGCCTCACCGCTCGAGGCCTGCCCCAGGATGCGGATGAGCATCAGGGTGATGACCACGGTGAACAGCACCGTGAAACTCGCGCCGAAATTGCGGCTCATTTCGCGGCGCAGAGTCAGGTCGAGCAACATGGCAGCAGGCGGGTGGGGCGGGATGCTGGCGCCGGCGGCACCGCGAGCGGGGCGATGGAATAATGGGCTCGTCAACCTCGCGACGAGCCGAGCACAAGGCCAGGAGCCCTCACATGCAATTCAGTATATCCCCGGCAAAACACCCCCTGCAGACCGAAACCGACGTGCTGGTGCTGTGCGTTCCCGAGGGGCGCAAGGCCAGCGGTCTGGTCGATGCCGAGGCGCTCGACGCCTTGATCGCCGACTTGATCGACGCTGGCGATTTCACCGGCAAGCCCGGTGCGACTGCGCTGCTGCTGCGCCCGACGGGGCTGGCCGCGCGCCGGCTGCTGCTGGTCGGGCTGGCCGCGCAGCCCACACTGCGCGACTGGAACAAGGCGCTGGCTGCCGCGGCGGCGAAGCTGCGCGCGCTCAAGCTGGCGCGTGCGAGCCTGCTGGTGGTCAACGGGCTGGACACCGTCGCGGCGTTGGTGCCGCTGGCATTTGCCGACGCGTTCTATCACTTCGACGCGACCAAGCCCTCGGCCAAGAACGAGGCGCCCAAATTCGCCGCGCTGACCCTGCTGGTGCCGGGGGCGAGCGCGGCTTCGCTGGCCTCGGCCAAGGCCGCGCTGCAGCGGGCCGAGTCGGTCGCGTTCGGGCAGACGGTGGCGCGCGAACTCGCCAACCTGCCGGCCAACCACTGCACTCCGTCGCTGCTGGCCGACATGGCCGAAGACCTGGCCAAGCGGCATAAATCGGTGCGCTGCACCGTGCTGGAACGCAAAGACTGCGAAAAGCTCGGCATGGGCGCGTTTCTCGCGGTGGCGCAGGGGTCGGAGCAGCCGCCCAAATTCATCGTCCTCGAATACAAGGGCGCAGGCGCCAAGGTCGCGCCGCATGTGCTGGTCGGCAAGGGCGTCACCTTCGACACCGGCGGCATTTCCCTCAAGCCCGGCGCGGGCATGGACGAAATGAAGTTCGACATGGGCGGCGCGGCTTCGGTGCTCGGCACCTTCGAGGCGATTGCCCGCATTCGTCCGGAGATCAACCTGGTCGGCCTGATCCCGGCGACCGAAAACATGCCCAGCGGCCGCGCGGTCAAGCCTGGTGACGTGGTCACCAGCCTGTCGGGCCAGACCATCGAAATCCTCAACACCGACGCCGAGGGGCGGCTGATTCTGTGCGACGCGCTGACCTACGCCAAGCGCTACAAGCCCGCCAGCGTGGTCGACATGGCCACGCTCACCGGCGCTTGCGTGGTCGCCCTCGGCCATGTCAACAGCGGGCTGTTCAGCCCGGACGACGCGCTGGCCGATGAGCTGCTCGCAGCCGGGCGCGACGCGCTCGACCCCTGCTGGCGACTACCGCTGGAGGAGGATTACGACGAGCTGCTCAAAAGCAGCTTCGCCGACATTCCGAATATCGCCTCGGTCGGGCGCGAGGCCGGAGCGATCATCGGTGCGTGCTTTCTCTGGCGCTTCGCCAAGGACTACCGCTGGGCGCATCTGGACATCGCCGGCTCGGCCTGGAACTCCGGCGCCAAAAAAGGCGCGACCGGCCGGCCGGTGCCGCTGCTGGTGAACTACCTGCTGCGGCAGGCGGCGAAGTGAGCGCGGGCGCAGCCGTTTGCACAGTTTGGGCGTGAGCACCGTGAGCGACTGCGCCGTCGAGTTCCGTTTCAACCTCGCCGACCCGCTGCGTTACTGCTGCGGCCTGGTGCGCACCGCGCTGCGCCAGCCGGTGCGGCTGCTGCTGCGCGGGCCGCAGCCGCTGCTGGCCGAACTGGATCTGCTGCTGTGGACCGCGCAGCCCGGCAGCTTTCTGCCGCATGTGTGGGCCGACGATCCGCTGGCTGCGCGCACACCGGTGATCCTCGCCGAGTCGCCCGATCTGGCGCAGCTCGGGCGCATCGATGCGTTGGTGCATTTCGGCCCCGACCTGCTCCCGGGCTGGCAGACGCTGCCTCGGGTCATCGAACTGGTCGGCGCGCAAAGTGCCGACCGCCCCGCCGCCCGGCAGCGGCTGCGCGACTACCGCGCTGCCGGCTGTTCGCCGCAAATCATCGATCTTTCCGCCGCATGAACCCCGCGATTCCCCCGCAGCACCTCACCCTGCCGGTGCTGACCGAGCGCATCGACGAAGCGGCGCTCGAAGTGCCCGGGGTCGAGCCGGCGCTTCCGGAGCCGTCGCCGGGCGAGGTGGCTCCGGAGCCGCCGGCCGAGTCGGGTGAGATCAGCCTGGCGGTACTGCAGCGCGTGATCGCACAGGAGATCGACGCGGTGCTGGGCGACCTGCTGCCCGCGCTGGCCGAACAGGTGGCGCAGCGCGTGCAGGCGCGGTTGCAGGGGGAGTCGGCCGAAGAAGGTCGGGAGTATCTTCCCCTGAATGAAAAATGACCGAAAAAGTCATCTTCTAACCTTTTTCGACGCAAACACACGACACATACTGCGCATTCGTTCCAGTAATGCGATTCATGCCGCACTGAATGATTTTTCAGGTCGAACAACCCTTCCTAGACTTCGCCCATCGACATCATTTCGATTCGGAGTCTTGCCATGCGGGTTCTCGTTCTCGGCGCCGGAGTGATCGGCGTTTCCACGGCCTGGTATCTGCGCGCCGCCGGCCATGAAGTGACGGTGGTCGACCGCCAGCCCGCCGCCGGGCTGGAGACCAGCTTTGCCAACGGCGGGCAGATTTCGGTGAGCTACGCCGAGCCCTGGGCCTCGACCGGCAATCTGGTCAAGATCGTCAAGTGGCTGGGCGACGATACCGCGCCGCTGCTTTTCCGTCTGCAGCCGGACTGGCGGCAATGGTGGTGGGGGTTGAGTTTTCTGCGCGAAACGGTGCCCTCGCGCTTTCGCCACAACATCCAGCAGATGGTCAACCTCGCCAGCTACAGCCGCAGCAGCCTGCAGGCGCTGCGCCGCGACATCGGGCTGGACTACGAACAGTTGCCCACCGGCATCCTGCAGGTCTATTCCGACGAACACAGCCTGGAGGCAGCCCACCGCACCGCCGAGGTGCTGGCGGCTTACGGCTGTGAGCGCACGCCCAAGACCGTCGAGCAATGCCTGCAGATCGAGCCGGCGCTGCGCGGCAGCCACGTGCACATCGCCGGCGGCGCCTTCACCGAAGGCGATGAAAGCGGCGACGCGCTGCTGTTCACGCAGCGGCTGGCGCAGCGGGCGCAGGATGCCGGGGTGCGTTTTCTGTTCGACACCACCATCACCCGGCTGCTGGGCAGCCGCAGCGGCATCGACGGGATCGAAGTCATCGGCAGCGACGGCCGCTACGCGCAGCTCAAGGCCGACGCCTACGTGCTGGCGCTGGCCAGCTTCAGCCCGCAGATGGTCGCGCGCCTGGGCGTGCGGCTGAACATCTACCCGGCCAAGGGCTATTCGGCGACTTACGCGATCACCCGGCCCGACGCGGCGCCGCAGGTGAGCATCACCGACGACGCTTACAAAATCGTATTCACCCGCCTGGGCGACCGGCTGCGGCTGGCCGGCACCGCCGAGATCGGCGCCTATGACCGCAGCCTCAACCCGGCGCGCTGCGACATGCTGACCCGCCGCGCCCGCGAAATGTTTCCGGACGCCGCCGATTACGACCACCCGAGCTACTGGAGCGGGCTGCGCCCGGCCACGCCGAGCAATGTCCCCTACATCGGCCGCACCGCGGTGCCGGGGCTGTGGGTCAACGCCGGGCACGGCACCCTGGGCTGGACCATGGCTGCCGGCTCGGGTCGGGCGCTGTCCGATCTGGTCAGCGGTCGCCAGCCCGAGGTCGATTTCGCCTTCTGCGGCTTGCCCCGTAAGCCGGCCGCGTCACTGCCGCGCGCTGCGCACGCCTGAGCGCAGGGCCAAGCGCGCGCTGGCGGGCGCGCAGATCGCAAGGTGTCGCCCGACTGGCTGGGCGTGCGGGTCACGCTTCTGTCCGCCGCCGGCGCCGCGCCGGTGGCGCCTTGACGCTGAACTCCGCCCGCTGCTCGTCCAGCCGCAGCGCGGTGGAAAACTTGATGCGCTTCATCGGAAAGCGGCTCTGGTAGTGCCGCAGGTTGCCGCTGGAGGACAGCCCGCGGATGAAGTGGTAGTAGGCGTCCATGTCCTGCACATGGACGATCAGGAAGTAGTCGTACTCGCCGCTGACGAAATAGCACTGCAGCACCTCGGGCGCCTTGCGCACCCGGGCTTCAAACGCCTGCAGCATCGCGTCGGACTGGTCGGCCAGCGACACCTCGACGAACGCCATCATGCCCCAGCCGAGCGCGTAGGGGTCGAGCATCGCTACCTCGGCGTCGATCACCCCGAGCGCGCGCAATTCGCGCATGCGTCGCAGCACCGTCGGCGCCGAGGCATGCACCTGCTCGGCGATTTGCCGCGCCGGGACGGTGCAGTCCTGCTGCAGCAGGTTGAGGATCTTGCGGTCGAGACGGTCGAGGGTGAGGTCGCTCATGTCGTGGCCTGCTTCTTGCCTGAACCCGGGCTGAACCCTGGGTTGGGTTCTCTGTTCAAGCATCTGTAACTCAGCTAATGTATCGCCCCGTCAGCAAACCCTGACTTTTGTAATTTCCGAAAACACCACCGCAGCAAACAATGGAGGCTCACCTCATGAAGCTCAAATACGCCATGCTGGCGCTCTCGCTGGCCATCGGCACCGCCTACGCGCAGGAAACCGTTACCGTGACCATCGGTAGCGCTTCGCCGCTGTCCGGGCCGCAGGCCAGCTTTGGTCAGGACAACGCCAACGGCGTGATCATGGCCATCAAGGACCTCAACAGCCAGAACATCGTCATCGGCGGCAAGAAGGTCGTGTGGAAGGTCGACGCGCAGGATGATCAGGCCGACCCCAAGCAGGCCACCACCGTCGCGCAGAAGTTCGTCGATGAAAAGGTCAACGGCGTGGTCGGCCACCTGAACTCGGGTTGCACCTTCCCGGCGTCGCGCATTTACAACAACGCCGGCATCCCGGAAATCACCCCGTCGTCCACCGATCCCAAGATTTCGCAGCAAGGCTTCAAGACCTTCTTCCGCATCATCGCCAACGACAACGCGCTGGGTTCGGGTCTGGCCAACTACGCCAAGAAGAACCTGAAAGCCACCAAGGTCGCGGTGATCGATGACCGCACCGCTTACGGCCAGGGCGTGGCCGACGTGTTCGCCAAGACCGCCGCCAAGGACGGCATGAAGGTGGTCGACCGCGAATACACCAACGACAAGGCGACCGATTTCTCGGCCATTCTCACTAAGATCAAGGCCAGCAGCCCGGACGTGATCTTCTATGGCGGCATGTACCCGCAAGCCGGCCCGATGCTGCGCCAGATGCGCCAGCTCGGCATCAAGGCCGTGCTGATGGGTGGTGACGGCATCTGCGCGCCCGAACTCGGCAAGCTCGCCGGCGCCGACGTCGACGGCACGATCTGCGCCGAAGGCGGTTCGCCGCTGAGCCAGATGCCGGGCGGCGAAGAGTGGAAGAAGCGCTACGACGCCGAGTTCGGCCCGAAGGCGTTCCAGCTCTACTCGCCGTACGCGTATGACGCGACCATGGTGCTGGCGCACGCGATGATGAAGGCCAAGTCGGTCGAGCCGAAGAAGTACCTGCCCTTCATCCAGAACATCAACTACAACGGCGTGACCAAGAAGGACATCCACTTCACCAAGGACGGTGAACTGGTCGACGCCACCATCACCATCTCCCAGTTCCAGAAGGACGGGGCCAAGAAAGTGATTGCGGTGCAGTAATTCCCTGCTCACTTGCGCTGCGTCCGGGCTCAAGCCCGGTTGCGGCGGGCAGGTTTCACCAAGACGCCCCGCGGGGCGTCTTTTTCATGGGCGCTCGAGCCAAGCCGGCTGCTCGCGCGGGCGCGGGGTCTGCTCTGCAGCGCCAAAAGACGACTGGCCCGGTGGTGCGTATTTCTGCGTATGCCGTGTGGCGCTGCCCGCCGAACCGGCGCTTGCAAGGACCAGAAAAAAAGCAGGCCGCTGTTGCCAGCGGCCTGCCTTGCCTGCTGCAGCCCCGCGCCGCCCGCTTGGCGGAAGCGCGCAGACTGCAGCCGCAGCGTGTTGCCGATTACTTCTTCAGCGACAGCACCCACTCGGCCAGTTGCTTGGCCTGAGCCGGGGTGACTTGCGGGTTGGCCGGCATCGGCACCGGACCCCAGACGCCCGACACGCCGTGAATGATGGCGTTGGTCAGGGTGTCGACCGCACCGGGCTTGCCGGCGTACTTGGCGGCGACTTCTTGGTACGAGGGGCCGACCAGCTTCTTGTCGACGGCGTGGCAAGCCAGGCAGTTCTTCGACTTGGCCAGAGCCAGCATGTCTTCGGCGGCGAAGGCCGACGACATGGACATGCCCGCAACAGCGGCAAGCGCGGCGGCGAAAGCGACTTTTTTCATTCCAGTCCTCCAGAGGGTTGAACAAAAGCGAAACAGAGCAATGACATTGCAGCAACGCATCATAGTGTTTTCGGTTGACGTCACCGAGAGGGTCTCGGCGAAAATGACGGCTCGTTGGCGTCAGATTGACTGCACGCAAGTCGGCCGGTAACGGCTTGTGACATAAAAACCGCTTACGTTTCGGGGGTCAGCTTGGCATTCGTCGTCATCGGAATCATTCTGCTCGTGCTCAAGATTCTGGGCGTGGGGTTCGCGGCGACGCTGTCGTGGTGGTGGGTGCTGCTGCCGTTCGCGCTGGCCTTCGTCTGGTGGGAAATCGTCGATCCGATGTTCGCGCTGTCGCAGAAGCGGGCGATGCGGGAGATGGGCGAGCGGGCGCAGGCGAGACGCGACAAATACCGCGAAAGCCTCGGCCTCGGTGCGCCGCGCAACAAAGACAGAAAAGGCAAGTGACGCCGCACGTTGACCGCCGCGATCGCGCAGATTCCGGCGGGTTGCCGCGCTACACTTCGTGCGGTCAGGAGAGCGCCGCTGCAACGATGCGGCCGCCGAAGGCGTAAACCGCGTTTGCGGCGTATCGCTCAGGCCAAAGGACTGACACACCGTCTCGGCGGGGTTGCGGCAAAGGGCCGCATGCCGCGGGGCGGACACCTCACTGGAGAGCGGCGCCGCAGTCGGGCGCCCACCGAAGGGGCAAGCCCGGCACTGCCGGGTCAATCTCTCAGGTCAACGGGACAGCGAGGGCAGGTCTGGCGCGGCCGTGTGCGGTGGCGCTGGGAGTTCAACCGCCGGGCCGGCTTGCTGCGGGCTTGGTTTTGACGAGATCCGCCCGTGTCCGACACCGCTTCTTCCGCGCCGAACGGCGCGCTGCTCCACACCCCGCTGCATGCGCTGCACCTCGAACTCGGCGCGCGCATGGTGCCGTTCGCCGGCTATGCGATGCCGGTGCAGTACCCGGCGGGCATCCTGGCCGAGCATCTGCACACCCGTCAGTCCACCGGGCTGTTCGACATTTCGCACATGGGGCAGGTCGCGTTGCGCGGCGAGGGCGCAGCCGCCGCGCTGGAAACCCTGGTGCCGATGGATGTGCTGGGCCTGCCCGAGGGCAAGCAGCGCTACGCGCTGTTCACCAACGCCCAAGGCGGCATCCTCGACGATCTGATGATCATTCCCCGCCCGCGCGCCGACGGGCAGGGCAGCGAGCTGTTTCTGATCGTCAACGCCGCATGCAAGGTGCAGGACATCGAATTGCTGCGCACTCTTTCCGATCGATGCGAGGTCGTGCCGATGCCCGAGCACGCGCTGCTGGCGCTGCAGGGGCCGCAGGCCGCCGCGGTGTTTGAGCGCCTCGCCCCGGGCTGTACCGGCATGACCTTCATGACCGGCCGCTGGCTGGACGTGGCCACCCCGCAGGGACCGATCCGCGTTTACGCGACGCGCAGCGGCTACACCGGCGAAGACGGGTTCGAAATTGCCGTCGCGGCCGACCAGGCCGAGGCGCTGGCGCGGGTGCTGCTGGCGCAGCCCGAGGTGCAGCCGATCGGCCTGGGTGCGCGCGACACCTTGCGGCTCGAAGCCGGGCTGTGTCTCTATGGCCACGATATCGACACCACCACCACCCCGGTCGAGGCCGGGCTGAGCTGGGCGATCCAGAAGGTACGGCGCAATGGCGGCGCGCGTGCGGGCGGTTTCCCCGGCGCCGATCGCATCCTCGAACAGCTCGACGCGCCGGGCAGCGTGGCGCGCCGCCGCGTCGGGCTGATCGGGCTGGAGCGCACCCCGGTGCGCGAGGGCACCGAGCTGGTCACCGCCGATGGACGGCCGGTGGGGCGTGTGACCAGCGGCAGCTTCGCCCCCAGCGCCGGTGGGCCGGTGGCGATGGCCTACGTCCCGGCCGAATACGCCGCGCCCGGCACCACCTTGCACGCGCAGGTGCGCGGCCGCGCGGTGCCGATGCAGGTGCAGCCCATGCCCTTCGTTCCCCATCGTTACTTCCGCGGCTGAGCCGGCCGCGATCGTTGCTTGCCTGACTCGTCTAGCCCTTTGCTATTCCCCTCTTCCATCCGGAGCCTGCCATGACCCTCAGATTCACTCCCGACCATGAATGGGTGCGCGTCGAAGCCGACGGCACCGCCACCGTAGGCATCACCCCGCACGCGCAGGACGCGTTGGGCGACGTGGTGTTCGTCGACCTGCCCGAGGTCGGCAAAAGCTACGCCGCGCATGAAGCAGCCGGTGTGGTCGAGTCGGTCAAGGCCGCGGCCGACGTCTACATGCCGGTGGCCGGCACCGTCACCGAGGTCAACGAAGCGCTACGCGCCGACCCGGCGCTGGCCAACACCGACCCGCAGAACGCCGGTTGGTTTTTTCGCGTCAAGCTTGCCGACCCCAAGCAGGTCGACGCGCTGATGGACGAAGCCGCCTATGCCGAACTGCTGAAAAACGCCTGATGGCGCTGCGGCCGCGGCGACGCCGTCGTTGCTGGCCGCCGCGTGTAGCCCTTGTCGTCGCTGTCGCACGGTGCGAGGCGACCCCGGAGAATCTCGATGTTGATGTCCACCCAACCCGCGCTGGCCGAACTCGAAGACGCGCAAGCCTTTCAGCGCCGACACATCGGCCCCGACGCGGCCGACCAGGCGCAGATGCTGCAGACCCTGGGCGTGTCCGACCTGCCGGCGCTGATGCAGCAGGTCATTCCCGCGGCGATTCGCCGCCAGCAGGCGTTCGATCTGCCCGAGGCGCTGGGCGAAGCGCAGGCGCTGGCCGAGCTGCGCGCGGTCGCCGCCCACAACCGGGTGATGCGCAGCTACATCGGCCAGGGCTATTACGGCGCGTTGCTGCCCGGGGTCATCCAGCGCAATGTGCTGGAGAACCCGGCCTGGTACACCGCCTACACCCCGTATCAGCCCGAGATCAGCCAGGGCCGGCTGGAAGCGCTGCTGAATTTCCAGACCATGGTCGCCGATCTCACCGCTATGGACGTGGCCGGCGCATCGATGCTCGACGAGGCCACCGCCGCCGCCGAGGCGATGACCCTGGCGCTGCGCTCGACCAAAAGCGCGTTGCGCCGCTTTTTCGTCGCTGCCGATGTGCTGCCGCAGACCCTCGAAGTGGTGCGCACCCGCGCCGAGCCACTGGGCATCGAGGTCGTGGTCGGTGCGGCCGAGCAGGCGCTGCATCAAGACTGCTTTGCCGCGCTGCTGCAATACCCCGGGGTCGATGGCACGGTGCGCGACGACCGCGCGCTGATCGCCGCGCTCAAGGACAAGGGCGTGCTGGTCGTCGTTGCTGCCGACCTGCTGGCGCTGACCGTGCTGACCCCGCCCGGGGAACTCGGCGCGGACATCGCCTGCGGTTCCACCCAGCGCTTCGGCCTGCCGCTGGGATTCGGCGGCCCGCACGCCGGCTACCTGGCGGTGCGCGACGCGCTCAAGCGGCAACTGCCGGGGCGGCTGGTCGGGGTGAGCATCGACAGCCACGGCCAGCCGGCCTACCGCCTGGCGCTGCAGACCCGCGAGCAGCACATTCGCCGCGAAAAGGCCACGAGCAATATCTGCACCGCGCAAGTGCTGCCGGCGGTGCTGGCCAGCATGTACGCGGTCTACCACGGCCCCGAGGGGCTCAGGCGCATTGCGCAGCGGGTGCACGCGTACACCGGCATCCTCGCTGCCGGGCTGGAGGGTATCGGCCTGCCGGTGCTCAACCCGGCGTTTTTCGACACCCTGACGGTGCGCACCGGCGATCGCACGCAGGCCATCGTCGATGCGGCCGCCGAGCGCGGCATCAATTTCCGCCGCATCGATGGCGAGCACCTGGGCGTGTCGCTGGACGAAACCGTGACCCGCGACGATCTGCGCGACGTGCTAGCTTGCTTCGGCGTGTCCAACGCCGCGCAGGTGTTGGCCGAAGCCGAGAAGGGCGTGATGCCGCGCTGGCCGCAGCAGCTCGCGCGGCAGAGCGCCTATCTCACCCACGAGGTGTTTCACCGCTACCGCAGCGAAACCGAAATGCTGCGCTACCTGCGCCGGCTGGCCGACAAGGACATCGCGCTGGACCGGGCGATGATTCCGCTGGGCTCGTGCACCATGAAGCTCAACGCCACCAGCGAGATGGTGCCGATCACCTGGCCCGAGTTTGCCGCCATCCACCCCTTCGCCCCGGCCGAGCAGACCCGCGGCTACGCGATGCTGGCGCAGCAGCTCGAACAATGGCTGTGCGCGGCCACCGGCTACGACGCGATGTGCCTGCAGCCCAACGCCGGCTCGCAGGGTGAATACGCCGGGCTGCTGGTCATCCGCGCCTATCACGCCAGCCGGGGTGAAAGCCACCGCGACGTGTGCCTGATTCCCTCGTCGGCGCACGGCACCAACCCGGCGTCGGCGCAGATGGTGGGCATGAAGGTGGTGGTCACGGCGTGCGACGCGCAGGGCAACGTCGATCTGGCCGATCTGCGCGCCAAGGCCGAGCAGCACAGCGCGAACCTGGCCGCGTGCATGATCACTTACCCCAGCACCCACGGCGTGTTCGAGACCGAGGTGCGCGCCATCTGCGACATCGTGCACCAGCACGGCGGGCAGGTGTATGTGGACGGCGCCAACATGAACGCGCTGGTCGGTCTGGCCAGCCCGCCGGAGTTCGGCGCCGACGTGTCGCACCTCAACCTGCACAAGACCTTCTGCATTCCGCACGGCGGCGGCGGCCCGGGGGTCGGGCCGATCGGGGTGCGCGCGCACCTGGCGCCGTTCCTGCCGGTGCATCGCAGCGCGGGGCTGGACCGTGCTGGTGCCGTCGGCGCGGTCAGCGCCGCACCGCTGGGCAACGCCAGCGTGCTGCCGATTTCGTGGATGTACATCCGCATGATGGGCGCGCCAGGGCTCACGCAAGCCTCGCGCGTGGCGATTCTGTCGGCAAACTACATCGCGGAAAAACTCAAGGCCCATTACCCGGTGCTCTACAGCGGCGAGAACGGCCGCGTCGCGCACGAATGCATCCTCGACCTTCGGCCGCTGAAAGACGCCACCGCCATCAGCAACGAAGACGTGGCCAAGCGGCTGATCGACTACGGATTCCACGCGCCGACGATGAGCTTCCCGGTGCCCGGCACGCTGATGATCGAGCCGACCGAGAGCGAATCGCTGGCCGAGCTCGATCGCTTCATCGACGCGATGATCGCCATCCGCGAGGAAATCGCCCACATCGAGCGTGGGCAGTGGCCGCAGGAGGACAATCCGCTCAAGGCAGCGCCGCATACCGCCGCCAGCCTGCTCAAGGGCGACTGGCCACACCCTTACAGCCGTGAGCAGGCGGCCTATCCGGTGGCGGCGCTGCGGCAGAGCAAGTACTGGTCGCCGGTTGGCCGGGTGGACAACGCCTGGGGCGACCGCAACCTGCAATGCGCCTGCCCGCCGATGACGGCTTACGCCGAATGAAACCCACGCGGGGCGGCCTCACGAGGGCCGAGCCCGCTCGACGCTCATGCTGCGCGACACACCCCCCACTTCCCTGACCCAGCATTTCGCCAGCGACAACTACGCCGGCATCTGCCCCGAGGCGCTGCACTGGTTGCTGCAGGCCAACGCCGGCGGGCATCAGCCGGCATATGGCGACGACGACTGGACGCAGCGCGCATCCGATGCGCTGCGCGAGTTGTTCCAGACCGATTGCGACGTCTATTTCGTGTTCAACGGCACTGCGGCGAATTCGCTGGCGCTGGCGGCCATGTGCCAGAGCTACCACGCGGTGATCTGCACCCCGGTCGCGCACGTCGAGACCGACGAATGCGGCGGCCCGGAGTTTTTTTCCAACGGCTCCAAGCTGCTGGTGGGCGAATCCACCAGCCCCGCGGCGCGCCGCGGCAAGCTCACCCCCGAGGCGGTCGACGCCCTGGTGACCAAACGGCACGACATTCACTACCCCAAGCCCAAGGTGGTGTCGATCACCCAGGCGACCGAACTCGGCACGGTCTACACCGTCGAGGAAGTGCGCGCGATCGCCGCAATGGCCAAGCGCCACCACCTGCGGCTGCACATGGACGGCGCGCGCTTTGCCAACGCGGTCGCGCATCTGGGTTGCCACCCCAGCGACATCACCTGGCGCGCCGGCGTGGACGTGCTGTGCTTTGGCGGCACCAAAAACGGCCTGCCGGTGGGCGAAGCCGTGGTGTTTTTCGACCGCGAGCTGTCGCAGGACTTCGCCTGGCGGGTCAAGCAGGCCGGGCAGCTGGCCTCCAAGATGCGCTTCATTTCCGCGCCCTGGCTGGGCATGCTCGAAGGCGACACCTGGCTGCGCCATGCGCGGCACGCCAATGCAATGGCGCAGCGGCTGTATGCCGCGGTCCGCGATGTGGCCGGCGTGCAGGTGCTGCATCCGCCCGAGGCCAACGCGGTGTTCGCGCAACTGCCGCGCCACGCCATCGACGCGCTGCACGCCAAAGGCTGGCGCTTCTATGAATTCATCGCCGATGGCGGCTGCCGCTTGATGTGCGCGTGGGACACCACGCCCGAAGCGGTCGATGCGTTTGCCGCCGACATCGCCGCGGTCTGCGCCCAGGGCTGAACCCAGCAGAGAGGAGGGCACTGTGGCCGTTTCGGTGTTCGATCTGTTCAAAATCGGCATCGGCCCAAGCAGCTCGCACACCGTCGGGCCGATGCGCGCGGCCTCTCTTTTCGTCGCGCACCTGCGGCAAGGCGGGCTGCTCGATCGCACCTCGCGCATCCACTGCGCGCTGCACGGCTCGCTGGGCGCGACCGGCAAGGGCCACGGCAGCGACACCGCGGTGATGCTCGGGCTGATGGGCGAGGCGCCCGATACGGTGGACGTCGACGCGATTCCCGCGCGCATCGCCGCGCTGCGCGCAGACTGTCGCCTGCCGCTTCCCAGCGGCCCGGTGATCGACTTCGACCCGGCGCGCGACATCGCCTTCATCGCGCTGCATCCGCTGCCGCTGCACGCCAACGGCCTGCGCTTCACCGCGTTCGATGCCGCCGCCGCCGAGATCGCGCAGCGGGTCTATTACTCGGTCGGTGGCGGCTTTGTCGTCAGCGAACGGCTCGCTGCGGACGGCAGCCGCCAGCCGCTGATCGCCCCCGACACCACGATGCTGCCGTTGCCGTTTCACAGCGGGCAGGATTTGCTGCGGCTCGCGCGCGAGCATGGGTCGATCGCCGCGGTGATGCGCATCAACGAACGCCACTGGCGCAGCGACGCCGACATCGACCGCGGCCTGCTGGCGATCTGGCAGGTGATGCAGCAATGCGTTGCCCGCGGCTGCGCCACTGAGGGCGAGCTGCCGGGCTGGCTGCATGTGCGCCGCCGCGCCCCGGCGCTGTACCGCCGGCTCGGCGGCGCGCTGCCGGTGCCGCGGGACGGCGTGTGGCCGCCCGCGCAGACGCCAGCCGATGCGCTGCAACTGCTCGATTGGGTCAATCTGTTCGCGCTGGCGGTGAACGAAGAAAACGCCGCCGGTGGCCGCGTGGTCACCGCGCCGACCAATGGCGCGGCCGGCATCATCCCAGCGGTGCTGCATTACTACACCCGCTTCGCTACCGCAGCGAGCGAAACCGGGGTGATTGACTTTCTGCTCACCGCCGGCGCGATCGGCCTGCTGTACAAGGAAAACGCGTCGATCTCGGGCGCTGAAGTCGGCTGCCAGGGCGAGGTCGGCGTGGCCTGCTCGATGGCCGCCGGAGCCTTGTGCGCGGTGCTCGGCGGCACGCCCGAGCAGGTGGAAAACGCCGCCGAAATCGGCATGGAACACCACCTTGGCCTCACCTGCGACCCGGTCGGCGGGCTGGTGCAGGTGCCGTGCATCGAGCGCAACGCGATTGCCTCGGTCAAGGCGCTCAACGCCGCGCGGCTGGCGCTGTCCGGCGACGGCCGGCACATCGTGTCGCTCGATCAGGTGATCAAGACCATGCGCGAAACCGGCGCCGACATGCAGACCAAATACAAGGAAACCGCCCGCGGTGGCCTGGCGGTGAATATCGTCGAGTGCTGATCGTCTCACCCAGACGCTGGGTGCCAACGGCCGCGCGGCGGTTGCGTTCGAACGGGTTGCTAGAGTGCGGCTTTGCTCCGCTCGAACAACGTCCCTCACATGATTTTTCTCACCGGTGGTGCCGGTTTCATCGGCGCGAATTTTGTTCATCAC
>CAYMDM010000043.1:0-22308 GCA_964389235.1 uncultured Burkholderiaceae bacterium | reverse complement strand
CGTTCGGGACGTAGAGGCCGGAGGTTCGAATCCTCTCACCCCGACCACATTTTTATCTGAAACGGCCACCGCGCGGTGGCCGTTTTGCTTTCCACCCCGCCCACATCGGCGACCGGGCACGAACCGAAAACGGGCCCGACATCAACAGCCTCGCGCGAAAACGAGCCCACCCCGCCGTTTTGCGCCACCCTCCAACCGTTTGTCCGCGCGAATGACCGCATGCCGGCGGGGCCTGGATTTCCCGAACCGGAACCGCGGTGCAGCCCCTGTCGGACGTCATCCACGCCGCCCGAGCGGAACCCCGGGGTCGTTTCACACGATAAAGTGTCGATTTTTCACGGCAAGTTTGGCGCGGTCGTGCCGTTATCGGTTTACAAGGCGGCCGTCGCCTCGCATCATTGAAGGCCACCTGACTTCGCCATGTCCGCGACGCACCTCGCTGCCTCCGCCGCGCCACCCGTGAGCATGCTCCCGGGGCTGGCGCACGCCTTGGTTCAGGCCGAAATGCTGCCGCGCACCCTGGTGGAGCAGATTCACCGGCGGGCGCTGGAAAGTCGCACCACCTTCATCGCCACCCTGGTGGGCAGCGGGTCGATGCCGCCGGCCGATCTCGCGCTGTGGGTCAGCCGCTCGTTCAGCCTGCCGTTGCTGGACCTCGACGCCTACGATCCGCAGCGCATCCCTGCCGGAGCGATCGACAGCAAGATCATCCAGACCTACAAGGTGCTGCCGCTGCTCAAGCGCGGCAATCGCCTGGTGGTCGCCACCGCCGATCCGGCCGACCACGAGGCCGAGGACAAGATCAAGTTCCAGTCGCAGGCGCAGGTGGAACTGGTGGTCGTCGAGTATGACAAGCTGGTGCGGTTCATCGACCAGGCCGGACAGTCAACCAGCAGCCAGATCACCGCGCTGGTCGGCGACGATTTCGACCTCGGCGAACTCAGCGACGGCAGCGAACCGCAGGAGGCCAAGGATGCGGCCAGCGAGGTCGACGACGCGCCGGTGGTGCGCTTCCTGCAGAAAATGCTGATCGACGCGATCAACATGCGCGCGTCCGACCTGCACTTCGAACCGTTCGAGCATTTCTACCGCATCCGCTTCCGCATCGACGGCGAGCTGCGCGAAATCGCCCAGCCGCCGGCGGCGATCAAGGAAAAGCTGGCTTCGCGCATCAAGGTCATTTCCAAGCTGGACATCGCCGAGCGCCGGGTGCCGCAGGACGGGCGGATGAAGCTGCGCATCAGCGCCGACAAGGCGATCGACTTCCGCGTCAGCACCCTGCCGACCCTGCATGGCGAAAAAATCGTCATGCGGATACTGGACTCGTCGGCTGCCAAGCTCGGCATCGATGCGCTGGGTTACGAGCCGGAGGAAAAAGACCGGCTGATGCGGGCGATCCACCGGCCCTACGGCATGATTCTGGTCACCGGACCGACTGGCAGCGGCAAGACCGTGTCGATGTACACCTGCCTGAACCTGCTCAACCAGCCCGGGGTGAACATCTCCACCGCCGAAGACCCGGCGGAAATCAACCTGCCCGGCATCAACCAGGTCAACGTCAACGAAAAGGCGGGGCTGACCTTCGCCAACGCGCTGCGGGCGTTTCTGCGCCAGGATCCGGACATCATCATGGTCGGTGAGATCCGCGACCTGGAAACCGCGGACATTTCGATCAAGGCCGCGCAGACCGGTCACCTAGTGTTCTCCACGGTGCACACCAACGACGCGCCCACCACTCTCACTCGGCTGATGAACATGGGTGTGCCCGCGTTCAACATCGCCTCCAGCGTGATTCTTATCACCGCGCAGCGGCTGGCGCGCAAGCTGTGCAATCAGTGCAAATCGCCGATCGATCTGCCGGCGCAGACCCTGCTCGAAGCCGGCTTTTCCGAAGACGACCTGGACGGCACGTGGAAGCCGTACAAACCGGGCAAGTGCAACGCCTGCAACGGCACCGGCTACAAAGGACGGGTCGGCATCTATCAGGTCATGCCGATCAGCGAGGAAATCCAGCGCATCATTCTCAACCACGGCACGGCACTCGACATCGCCGAGCAGGCCCGCAAGGAAGGCGTTCGTTCGCTGCGGGAATCGGGCTTGCAGAAGGTCAAGACGGGGGTCACCTCGCTCGAAGAAGTGCTGGCCGTGACCAATGAGTAAACGGGGGTAGGACACATGGCCACGGCAACGGCGGCGCGCTCGGCGCGCACAGCGAGCAAGGACTTTCTGTTCGAGTGGGAAGGCAAGGACCGGCAGGGCAAGCTGCAGCGCGGCGAACTGCGCGCCGGCAGCGAGGCCGTGGTCGGCGCGGCGCTGCGCCGCCAGGGCATCCTGGTCACCAAGGTCAAGAAGCGCCGCATGACCGGCGGCAAGGCGATCAAGGCCAAGGACATCGCCACCTTCACCCGCCAGATGGCAACGATGACCCGCGCCGGGGTGCCGCTGCTGCAGTCGTTCGACATCGTCGGGCGCGGCCACCCCAACGCCAACATGGCGCGGCTGATCCAGGACATTCGCGGCGACGTCGAAACCGGCACGAGTCTGTCCAACGCCTTCCGCAAATATCCGCGGTACTTCGACGCGCTGTACTGCAACCTGATCGAAGCCGGCGAGACCGCCGGTATGCTTGAACTCGTGCTCGACCGGCTGGCGACCTACCAGGAAAAAACCCTGGCCATCCGCAGCAAGATCAAGTCGGCGCTGACCTATCCGATCGCGGTGATGATCGTCGCCTTTGTCGTGGTCACGATCATCATGCTGTTCGTCGTGCCGACCTTCACCGATGTGTTCAAGCAGTTCGGCGCGACGCTGCCGGCGCCGACGCTGGCGGTGATTGCGATCTCGAACTTTTTCGTCCACTACTGGTACATCATCTTCGGGGTCATTTTCATCGGTGGTTATTTTTTCCTGCAGTCGTGGAAGCGATCGCCCAAGGTCAAGGAGGCGATGGACCGCGGGCTGCTGCGCATCCCGGTATTTGGTGAGCTCATCCGCAAAGGGGCGCTCGCGCGCTGGACGCGCACCCTCTCGACCATGTTCGGCGCCGGCGTGCCGCTGGTCGAGGCGCTGGACGCCGTCGGCGGTGCCTCGGGCAACATCGTCTATCAGAAGGCCACCGAAAAAATCCAGCAGGACGTGTCCACCGGCACCAGCCTCACCCTGTCGATGCAGAGCCAGGGGGTGTTTCCGCCGCTGGTCATTCAGCTCGCCTCGATCGGTGAGGAATCGGGCTCGCTCGACTCGATGCTGGCCAAGGCCGCCGACATCTACGAGGCCGAGGTCGACGAGCTGGTGAAAAACCTGTCCTCGCTGCTCGAGCCCATCATCATCGTGTTCCTTGGCGTGGTCATCGGCGGGCTGGTCGTCGCGATGTATCTGCCGATTTTCAACCTCGGCAAGGTGGTGGGTTGATGCCTGTGCTGCAGGGCATGGGCCTGGGTTTCTGGATCGTTGCGGCCGGGGTGCTCGGACTGCTGGTGGGCAGTTTTCTCAACGTGGTGGTCTACCGCCTGCCGATCATGTTGGAGCGGCAATGGCAGGCCGACGCCCACGCCGCCCTGCACCCGGAGGCCGAACCGCCGCCCGCCGAGCCGTTCAACCTGGTCGTGCCGCGCTCGCGCTGCCCGGCCTGCGGCCACGGCATCGCCTGGTGGGAAAACCTGCCGGTGCTCAGCTGGGTGCTGCTGCGCGGCAAATGCTCGGCCTGCGGCAGCCCGATTTCCTGGCGCTACCCGGTGGTCGAGGCCGCCACCGCGCTGCTGACGGCAGCCGTCGTGTGGCGCTGGGGCCTGGGCTGGGACACGGCGCTGTGGATCGCGCTGCTGTGGGCGCTGATCGCGCTGGCGCTGATCGACGCCGACACCACCTTGCTGCCCGATGACATCACCCTGCCGCTGCTGTGGCTCGGGCTGCTTGGCCACGCGGTGCTGCACCCGGACCGGCTGGGGTCGGCGGTGTGGGGTGCAGCGATCGGTTACGTGAGCCTGTGGGCGATCTACTGGGCGTTCAGGCTGCTCACCGGCAAGGAGGGCATGGGGTATGGCGACTTCAAGCTGTTTGCCGCGCTCGGCGCCTGGTTCGGCGCGGCGGCGCTGCTGCCCATCATCCTGATCGCCAGCATCGTCGGCGCGGTGATCGGCATCGCGCTGCAACTCGCCCACCGTCATGCCCGCGGGCGGCCGATACCGTTCGGGCCGTTTCTTGCCCTGGCCGGGCTGATCGCTCTGTACCTAGGCCCGCAGGCGCTGGTCGGCTGGGTGTTGCCCGGACGCTGATATGGACTGCCCTGCGCCGCAACGGCTGCGCGTCGGCCTGACCGGTGGCATCGGCAGCGGCAAAAGTGCCGTGGCCGACCTGCTGCGCGAACTCGGCGCCGCGGTGGTCGATGCCGATGTGGTTTCGCACCAGCTCACCGCGCCCAGCGGCGCGGCGATTCCCGCGCTGCGTGCGGCCTTCGGCCCGGCCGCGATTGCTGCCGACGGCAGCCTCGACCGCGCCTACATGCGCCAGCGGGTGTTCGCCGACCCGGCCGAGCGCGCCCGGCTCGAAGCCATCCTGCATCCGCTGATCGGCCAGACCCTGCGGCAGCAGGCCGCAGAGGCGCCTGGACCTTACGTGGTGTTCGTCGTGCCGTTGCTGGTGGAAAACCTCGCCCGCTGGCGCGAGCAGGTCGACCGCATCTGCGTGGTTGACTGCCCCGAGGCGCTGCAGATCGAACGGGTGCAGGCCCGCTCGGGGCTGAGCGCTGCGCGGGTGCGCGCCATCCTCGCCGCGCAGGCCAAGCGCGAGCAGCGCCTGGCCGTCGCTGATGACCGCATCGACAACGCCGGCAGCCGCGAGGCGCTGGCCGCGCAGGTGCAGGCGCTGCACGATCGTTATTCTCACTTCGCAAAAAATTGAGTTCGCCCGCCGCTTGCCCGACAATGCGGCGGCAAGCGTGTTTTGCGACCCCGCACGGCGCCGGATGAGTTCGGGCGCGGCGCGGCTGAATTGGCCCGGGCCCGCTGCGGCCCCTCCCGGATCCGCCCGTGATTCTTTACGAATACCCCCTGCAAGAGCGCGTGCGCACCCTGCTGCGGCTGGAATATCTGTTCCGCCGCGCCGACTATCTGCAGCAATGCGCGCATCCCCAGGAGCACCACTGCGCGCTGCTGACCCTGTTCGAAATTATGGACGTGGCCGCGCGGCAGGATCTGAAATCCGAGGTGCTCAAGGAGCTCGAACGGCAGCGGCAGCTGTTCCAGTCCTACCGCGGCAACCCCGCGGTGGCCGAGTCGGTGCTCGACGCGGTGCTGAGCGAACTCGACACCGCTTTCGACGCCCTCAACCAGCAGCCCGGCCGGCTCGGGCAGGCGCTGCACGAAAACGAGTGGCTGATGGCCGTGCGCAGCCGCGCCGGCATCCCGGGCGGCACCTGCGAGTTCGACCTGCCCGCGTATTACGCCTGGCAGCATCTTCCCGAAGCCCAGCGCCGCGCCGATCTGGCGCGCTGGTTTGGCTGCTTCGGCCCGCTGGCGGCCAGCGTCGAGCTGTTGCTGCGGCTGCTGCGCGACGCCGGCACCACCCGCCGCGTACAGGCCGAGGGCGGCAGCTACCAGCAAAACCTCAGCGGTAAGCCTTATCTGCTGCTGCGGCTGCGTGTGGACGGGGCGCTGGGCGTGGTGCCCGAGATCACCGGCCATCGGCTGATGGTCGCGGTGCGCTTTCTGCAGCCCGATGCCGACTGGCGCATGAGCGCGGCGAGCATCGACGTGCCGTTCGACCTCACGCTGTGCCAGTAAGCCCCGCGACCCCGGCAAGCCATGAACACCCCGGCCGACAAACCCGCCGCACCGCGCCCCATCGTCGTGCGCTGCCCGCATTGCGGCAACCCCACGCCGTACAGCGCCGACAACCCCTGGCGGCCGTTCTGCAGCGAACGCTGCAAGTCGCTGGATCTGGGCGCCTGGGCAAGCGAGAGCTACCGCGTCGCCGCCGCGCCCGACCCGTCGGACCTCGACGCGCTGGCCGACCTGCCGCCCGACCCGGACGCGACGCGGCATTGAGTCGCGGCGAAGCGCGCGGTCGCCGAGCAGCCGCCCGCCATCATTCGCGCCGGTCGCAGCCAGAGCCGCGCGCCCCACGGCCAGCCGTCAAACCGTCGCCCGCCCGGCGCCGCCTTGCGGCTCAGGTTTCGGCTCCGACTCGACCGCACTCAACGCGCCGCTGTAGCCCAGCTGCCGAGCGAGTTCGCGCAACAGCGGCCAGGCACCCGGCAGCAGCGGCGCCACCTCGACCGGAAACCGGCTCCACGCGAGTTGCTGCCCCTCGCGCGGCTGCGGCTGGCCGCTCCAAGCGGTGATGTGGCAGACGTGCAGATCGACCAGCGCATGCGGATAGTCCTTGCGCACGGTGTGCACGAAGTGGCTGGCGTGCACGGTCACGCCCAGTTCCTCGGCAAACTCGCGCGCCAGCGCCGCGTCCAGGGTTTCGCCCGGCTCGACCTTGCCGCCCGGGAACTCCCAGTAACCGGCGTAGGGCTTGCCCGCCGGGCGCGAGCCGAGCAGAAAACTGCCGTCCGGCCGCAGCAGAATGCCCACGGCCACGTCCACCGGAGAACGCGACGCCGGCACGGCCGGCGATCCGCTGGCGTCAGGAGCGGGGGCCGAACTCATCGACCGCCGCGCCCGGCGCGGTCGCGCGCGAACTGCCAGGCGACCCGCCCGGAGCGTGAGCCGCGCTCCAGCGCCCACACCAGCGCGTCCTTCATCGCCTGATCGAACGCCTTGCCGCGCACCCCAAACGCGCCCAGCCAGTGCGCGACGATGCGCAAGTATTCATCCTGGCTGTAGGGGTAAAAGCTCACCCATAGCCCGAAGCGCTCGGACAGGGAAATTTTTTCCTCGACGACTTCGCCGGGGTGAATCTCGCCGTTGTCCAGATGCTTGTAGGTCTGGTTTTCCGCCAGATACTCGGGCATGAGGTGGCGGCGGTTGGAGGTGGCGTAGATCAGCACGTTGTCGGCGCTGGCGGCAATCGATCCGTCGAGCACCGATTTGAGCGCCTTGTAGCCCGGCTCGCCTTCCTCGAACGACAGATCGTCCGAAAACACGATGAATCGCTCGGGGCGCGCAGCCAGCAGCTCGGTCAATTCGGGCAGGTCGACCAGATCGGCCTTGTCCACCTCGACCAGCCGCAGACCCTGGTCGGCAAACTCGTTCAGGCTGGCCTTGACCAGCGAGGACTTGCCGGTGCCCCGCGCGCCGGTGATCAGCACATTGTTGGCCGGCTTGCCGCGCACGAACTGGCGGGTGTTGCGCTCGACCTTTTCGCGCTGCTCGTCGATGCCCTGCAGATCGCTGTAGCGGATCGGCGAGAGCTGGTGCACCGGCTGCAGCAGTTTGCGACCGCCCCGCTGCACCCAGCGGAAGGCGATCGCCGCGTCCCAGTCGGGCGGGGCGGCGGGGCCGGGAAGAATGATCTCCAGCCGGTCGAGCAGAGCGTGGGCGCGGGTGAGCAGCGCGGTGAGTTGCGCGCTGGCATCGCCTGCCGCGGTGGCTTGCCACGTCGCTTCGGCTGCGGCCGGCGCGCGGACTGCGGGTGAGCGGCGCGGCGCCTGCGAGCCGGGGGAAACGGATTTGCGGCGGTCGCGGTCGGGCATGTCAGGAGCGGTAATCGGCGTTGATCGACACGTAGTCGTGCGACAGATCGCAGGTCCACACCGTTGCGCGAGCCGAACCGCGGCCCAGATCGATGCGCACGGTGATCTCGGCCGGTTTCATCACCCGCTGGCCGTCTTCCTCGCGGTAGTCGGGGTGACGGCCGCCGCGGGAGGCCACGTGCACCTCGCCGAGGAACAGTTCGATGCGCGACACGTCCAGATCGTCGATGCCGGCGTAGCCGATGGCCGCGAGAATGCGCCCCAGGTTGGGGTCGCTGGCGAAAAACGCGGTTTTGACCAGCGGCGAATGCGCCACCGCGTAGGCCACCTGCCGCGCCTCGTCGCGGCTGCGCGCACCCTCGACCTGCAGGGTGATGAACTTGGTCGCGCCTTCGCCGTCACGCACGATGGCCTGCGCCAGGGTCTGCGTCACACCGGTGATCGCCGCCTGCAGCGCCTGCGCCGCGGCGCTGTCGGCGCGGTCGATGCGCGGCAGCGCGGTCTTGCCGGTGGCGACGACCACCAGCGAATCGTTGGTCGAGGTGTCGCCATCGACGGTGATGCTGTTGAACGAGGCGTCGGCCGCCGCGTGGGTCATCGCCTGCAGCAGCGCCGGCGCCACCGCCGCATCGGTGGCGATGAAGCCGAGCATGGTCGCCATGTTCGGGCGGATCATCCCCGCGCCCTTGGCGATGCCGGTGACGGTGAGGATCACGCCGTCGATCACCACCTGGCGGCTCGCCGCCTTGGGCACGGTGTCGGTGGTCATGATCGCCGCGGCGGCCTGCGCCCAGCCGTCGCTGCGGCCGGCGGCCACCGCCGCGTCCAGCCCGGCGACCAGTCGCTGCAGCGGCAGCGGCTCCAGGATCACCCCGGTGGAAAACGGCAGCACCTGCTGCGGCTGCACGCCCAGGCGCTGCGCCAGTTGCGCGCAGCTCTCGCGCGCGTCGGCCAGCCCTTGCTCGCCGGTGCCGGCGTTGGCGCAGCCAGTGTTGACCAGCAGCGCCCGCACGTCCTGCCCGCCCAGGCGCGCGAGGTGTTCGCGGCAGACCTGCACCGGCGCAGCGCAGAAGCGGTTCTGGGTGAACACCCCGGCCACCGAGGCGCCTTCGTCGATCTGGATCACGGTGACATCGTTGCGCCCTGTTTTGCGGATGCCGGCTGCAGTGACGCCCAGCAGCACCCCTTCGACCGGGTGCAGCGCGGCGGGATCGGGGGCGGTGAGTCCGACGGCCATTGCGGTTCTCCTTCGCGTTCGGTTGCAGGCTGCAGGCGCCGCGCGGGCACGCCGCAGCGTTCCGCGCAGCGCCTTGCGGATCAGCTCAGCTTACCGTGGCAATGTTTGTATTTCTTGCCGCTGCCGCAGGGGCAGGGGTCGTTGCGGCCGACCTTGGGGAAGGGGTTGACCACCGGCCGCGGCGCCGCAGCGGCGGCACCCGCTGCACTGCCGGCAACGGCCATGCCGGCCAATGCGGCTTCCTCGGGTTCGAGCGCGGATACGCCCGAGCCAGCATCCGGATGCTGGAAGGCCATGTGGCTGACCCGCTGCGCCTGCGCCTCCATCTGCTCGGCGGCCTGCTCGACCTGCTCGCCGCTTTGCACTTGCACGGTCATCAGGGTGCGGGTGACGTCCATTTTGATCGCGTCGAGCATCAGCCCGAACAGCTCGAACGCCTCGCGCTTGTATTCCTGCTTGGGCTGCTTCTGCGCGTAGCCGCGCAGATGGATGCCCTGGCGCAGATAGTCCAGCGCCGACAGATGCTCGCGCCAGTGCTGGTCGAGCGACTGCAGCAGCACCACGCGCTCAAACGCGGCGAAGTTGTCGCGGCCGACCTGCTCGACCTTCTGCTGATACTGCTCGTCGGCGGCCTCGACCACGCGCTCGAGAATGTCCTCGTCGGTGATGTCCTCGTCCGAGGCCAGCCACTCCTGCAGCGCCAGATCGAGCTTCCATTCGTCGCGCAGCACCTGCTCCAGCCCGGGAATGTCCCACTGCTCTTCCATGCTCTGCGCCGGCACGTAGGCGCGCACCACGTCGGCAAAGGCACCGTGGCGCAGCGCGGTGATCTGCTCACCCACCTCGCCGGCATCGAGCAGCTCGTTGCGCTGGGCGTAGATGATCTTGCGCTGCTCGTTGGACACGTCGTCGTATTCGAGCAATTGCTTGCGGATGTCGAAGTTGCGCGCTTCGACCTTGCGCTGCGCCGATTCGATCGAGCGCGTGACCATGCCGGCCTCGATCGCCTCGCCCTCGGGCATTTTCAGCCGTTCCATGATGGCCTTGACGCGCTCGCCGGCAAAAATGCGCATCAGCGGGTCGTCGAGCGAGAGGTAGAAGCGCGTCGAACCCGGGTCGCCCTGGCGGCCCGAGCGGCCGCGCAGCTGGTTGTCGATGCGGCGGCTTTCGTGCCGCTCGGTGCCAATGATGTGCAGGCCACCGGCGGCGAGCACCTGGTCGTGCAGCGACTGCCATTCGTCGCGCAGCTGCCTGACCTTCGCCGCCTTTTCCTCGTCCGACAGGTTGGGGTCGGACTCGACGATTTCGCACTGCTTTTCGACGTTGCCGCCGAGCACGATGTCGGTGCCGCGGCCGGCCATATTGGTGGCGATGGTGATCATTCCCGGCCGCCCGGCCTGGGCAACGATCTCGGCCTCGCGGGCGTGCTGCTTGGCGTTGAGCACCTGATGCGGCAGCTTCAGGCCATGCAGCAGGCGGGAGAGCTTTTCGCTGTTTTCGATCGAGGTCGTGCCCACCAGCACCGGCTGGCCGCGCTGGTGACAGTCGCGGATGTCCTCGGCCACCGCCTTGTCGCGTTCCTCCGCGGTCTTGTAGACCTTGTCCTGCAGATCCTTGCGGCGGATCGGCTTGTTGGTCGGGATGACCACGGTTTCGAGTTTGTAGATTTCCTGAAACTCGAACGCCTCGGTATCGGCCGTGCCGGTCATTCCCGCCAGCTTGCCGTACATGCGGAAATAGTTCTGGAAGGTGATCGACGCCAGGGTCTGGTTTTCGCTCTGGATCGGCACGCCCTCCTTGGCTTCGACCGCCTGGTGCAGCCCGTCGCTCCAGCGTCGACCGGCCATGATGCGGCCGGTGAATTCGTCGACGATGATCACCTCGCCGTTCTGCACCACGTAGTGCTGGTCGCGGTGATAGAGGTGATGCGCGCGCAGCGCCGCATACACATGGTGCATCAGCGCGATGTTGCCGGCGTCGTAAAGGGTCGTGCCCGCGGGCAGCAACCCCATGTCAGCAAGGATTTTCTCGACCTTCTCGTGCCCGGCCTCGGTCAGATAGACCTGATGCGCCTTTTCGTCCACGGTGAAGTCGCCCGGCTTTTCCACGCCCTTGCCGGTGATCGGGTCTTCCTCGCCGATCTGGCGCTCCAGCAGCGGCACGATGGCGTTGAGCTTCTGGTAGAGCTCGGTGTTGTCGTCGGCCTGGCCGGAGATGATCAGTGGGGTGCGCGCCTCGTCGATCAGAATCGAGTCCACCTCGTCGACCAGCGCGTAGTTCAGCCCGCGCTGCACCCGCTCGGCGGGCTCGTACACCATGTTGTCGCGCAGGTAGTCGAAGCCGAACTCGTTGTTGGTGCCGTAGGTGATGTCCGCCGCATAAGCCTGCTGCTTCATCGGCTTGGTCATTTCCGGCAGGTTCACGCCCACCGTCAGGCCGAGGAAGTTGTAGAGCTTGCTCATCCACTCGGCATCGCGCCGCGCCAGGTAGTCGTTGACTGTGACCACGTGCACGCCCTTGCCCGACAGCGCGTTCAGATACACCGGCAGCGTGCCCACCAGGGTCTTGCCTTCGCCGGTGCGCATTTCGGCGATCTTCCCCTGGTGCAGCGCCATGCCGCCGATGAGCTGCACGTCGAAATGCCGCATCTTCAGCGCGCGCTTGCCGCCTTCGCGCACCACCGCGAAAGCCTCGGGCAGCAGGTCGTCGAGGCTGCGGCCGGCGGCGACCTGCTGCTTGAACTCCTCGGTCTTGGCGCGTAGCTGGTCGTCGCTCAGTTTTTCGAACTGCGGCTCCAGCGCGTTGATGCGCTCGACCACGCGGCGATACTGTTTGAGCAACCGGTCATTGCGGCTGCCGAACAGTCGGGTAAAAAAGGAGGCTGGCATGGGAGGGCGGGCCGGGCCCGCAGCTGAAAATTCGGACATGCGGCCGCGTCCCGACCGCAGAAAGCAGCGCCCGACGGGATGACGACCGAAACCGGGAATTGTATGCCCCGGGCTTTTCCCTGCCCGCTGGATGCCAGCCGCGCTGGCACAATGCGCAGCCGCGGCACCCCACCGGCCCACCGCAGTCGCCCCATCTCCCGGTTGCCCCATGTCCCTGTCCTCGTCGCGCGCCCGCCGGCGGCCGCTTGCCGGACGCAGCGCCAGCCTTTCCACCTGGGCCGGGCGGGCCGATGCGCTGCAGGGTCTCCGCGACGCCGCCGAGCAGTCGCAGCGACTGTGGCGCGACGCCGCGGCGCTGCTGCCCCCGGCGTTGCGCGGCGCCGTTCATCCCGGGCGATGGGAGGATGGGGTGTGGACCCTGACCGCAGCGTCCAGCGCAGTCGCGGCCAAGCTGAAACAATTCCAAACAAAACTGCTTCGCGAACTGCCCGCACGCGGTCACCCGCTGCGAGACTTGCGCATCCGCGTTCGCCCGGCTGCGGCGCCGCCCGCGCCGCCGCAGCCCGTACTGGCCACGCCCTGCCCAGACGCGGCGCGGCAGAAACTCGCGGCGCTGCGTCGGCACTGGAACGCAGACAGAACAGGCGGCTGAAGAAACAGCGGCGGCAGGTCAGCCGGCTTCTCGCCGGAGCGGCGGCCGGACCGACCCGCTGGGTCAGAACGCCAGCGCCGGCACTGCCTGGAAACCGGCCGGGGCAAGGCGCTCGTCCTCGAAGCGGACGATGTCGAACGCCGTCGCGTCGGCAAACAGTTCGCGCAGCAGCAGGTTGTTGACCGCGTGGCCGCTGCGGAAGGCGTGGTAGCTGGCCAGCAGCGGCTTGCCAGCCACGTACAGATCGCCGATCGCGTCCAGGGTCTTGTGCTTGACGAACTCATCGTCGAAGCGCAGCCCGTCCTGGTTGAGCACGCGGTGCTCGTCCATCACAATGGCGTTTTCCATGCTGCCGCCCAGCGCCAGGCCGTTGCTGCGCAGCATCTCCACGTCGCGCATGAAACCGAAGGTGCGGGCGCGGGCGATGTCGCGCACATACGAGTCGCGCCCCATGTCGAAGGTCGCGGACTGCGCGGTGCGGTCGACCGCCGGGTGGTCGAAATCGATGTCGAAGGTCAGGCGAAAACCGTCATACGGTTCCAGCCGCGCCCATTTGGCGTTGCTGCCCCCGCCCAGCCGCACTTCCACCGGCTTTTTCACCCGGATGAACGCCTTCGCCGCGTTCTGCTCGACGATGCCGGCAGACTGCAACAGGTAGACGAAGCTCGACGCCGAGCCGTCGAGGATGGGAATTTCCTCGGCGTCGACGTCGATGTAGAGGTTGTCGATGCCCAGCCCCGAGCAGGCCGACAGCAGGTGCTCGACGGTGTGGATTTTCACGTCGCCGCGCCCCAGGGTGGTCGCCATGCGGGTGTCGACCACCGCCTCGGGGCTGAGGCGGATCTGCACCGGCTCGCTCAGATCGGTGCGGGTGAACACGATGCCGGTGTCGGGCGGTGCCGGCCGCAGCGCGAGTTCCACCCGCTCGCTGCTGTGCAGCCCGACGCCGACGGCGCGGTTGACGGATTGGATGGTGCGTTGGGCCAGCATTTTGTTTACGGCAATGACCGCGTGATTTTCAATTGAATCGGGCAATCAATTCTAAATCCATCTTCGCGCCCCCGCCGACAGCCGTGAACGGCCGCAGGGGCACCGCGATCGCGGCGACGGCGACGCGCCCGCCGCCCGGACGGGGAGGTGAACCGTCCGGGCGCGCGTGGGCGCGGTCGCCGCCGCAGTCCGGCGCGTCGTTCGGGTGACGACGCCCGACGCGGCTCGTGCGGGACTTCAGTCGGCCTGCTTGCGCAGGAACGCCGGAATTTCCATTTCGTCCCAGCCGCTCTGCTTGAGCGCGTTGACGTGCGCCGAGCCGCCGCGGCCGTTGCGCCACACCGCATCACCGCCCGCGCCCGCCGCGCCGTAGCCGGCGCCCGGCTGCATCATCGGCACGTCGTGGGTGCCGGTGCGGGTGACCACGGTCAGCTCCGGCTGGCGCTGCTCGGCGCGGTCGCGCGACAGCCCGGTGGCCAGCACGGTCACGCGCAGCGAGTCGCCCATGCTCGGGTCGTTGACGGTGCCGAAGATGATGTTGGCGTCGGGCGCAGCGTAGGCGCGGATCGCGTTCATCGCTTCGCGCGTCTCACCCAGACGCAGCGAGTCGTCGGCGGTGATGTTGACCAGCACGCCCTTGGCGCCCGACAGATCGACCCCGTCGAGCAGTGGGCACACCACCGCCTGCTCGGCCGCCAGCCGCGCGCGGTCGGGGCCGCTGGCCACCGCGGTGCCCATCATCGCCTTGCCCGGCTCACCCATCACGCTCTTGACGTCCTCGAAGTCGGCGTTGATCAGCCCCGGCACATTGATGATTTCGGCAATGCCGCCGGTCGCGTTTTTCAGTACGTCGTTGGCCTTGGCAAAGGCTTCCTTCTGGCTGATGTCCTCGCCGTACACCTCCAGCAGCTTTTCATTGAGCACGACGATCAGCGAATCGACGTTCTCCTCCAGCTCGGTCAGCCCCTGCTCGGCGTTGTTCATGCGCTTGGTGCCCTCGAACTCGAACGGCCGCGTCACAACGGCGACGGTGAGGATGCCCATTTCACGCGCGATCTTGGCGATCACCGGCGCCGCGCCGGTGCCGGTGCCGCCGCCCATGCCGGCGGTGATGAACAGCATGTGCGCGCCTTCGAGCACGTCGCGGATCTGGCTGCGCGCCTGATCGGCCGACTCGCGCCCGACCTGGGGCTTGCCGCCCGCGCCCAGGCCGGTCTTGCCCAGTTGCAGAAAGCGGTGTGCGCTCGAGCTCTTGAGCGCCTGCGCATCGGTGTTCGCGCAGATGAATTCCACGCCTTTCACCCCCGAGGCGATCATGTGCTCGACCGCGTTGCCGCCGCCGCCGCCCACGCCTATCACCTTGATGTTGGTGCCCTGGTTGAAGCCGTTCTGCGCGGCATCGTCGATCATTTCAAAAGCCATCACACACCTCCTGAGGTCAAAAACCGCATGGCGACCCGACGCCATGCATCCCTGTTGCCGCGCCCCGCCCGGCCCATCCGGGCAGCGGCTCGGCCCCAATCAAAAATTCCCGGCAATCCAGTCCTTGAAGCGGCCGAACGAACCCTTCATGCCGCTGCTTTTCTGCGCGATGCGCGCGCCGCGCTGCCGCTGCTTGAGCGACTCCATCAACAAACCCATCACCGTGGCCATGCGCGGGTTGCGCACCATTTCCGACAACGGGCCTTCGTAGATCGGCACGCCCACGCGCACCGGCTTGAGGAACACGTCCTCGGCCAGCTCGACCATCCCCGGCATCTGCGCGGTGCCGCCGCACAGCACCACCCCCGAGGAAATGCGCTCCTCCAGACCGGAGTCGCGGATGACCTGCTGCGCCAGCGAAAAAATCTCCTCGGCGCGCGGCTCGATCACACTGGCCAGCGCCTGCCTCGACAGCAGCCGCGGCCCGCGGTCGCCCAGCCCCGGCACTTCCAGCCGCTCCTCCGGGTTGGCCAGCAGCTGCTTGGCCACGCCGTGCTCGATCTTGATGTCCTCGGCGTCGCGCGTGGGGGTGCGCAGCGCCATCGCGATATCGCTGGTGATCAGTTCGCCGGCCACCGGGATGATCGCGGTGTGGCGGATCGCGCCCTGGGTGTAGATCGCGATGTCGCTGACTCCGGCGCCGATGTCCAGCAGCACCACCCCGAGTTCTTTTTCGTCTTCGGTCAGCACCGCGTGACTGGAGGCCAGCGGATGCAGCACCAGCTGCTCGACCTCCAGCCCGCAGCGACGCACGCATTTCATGACGTTCTCGGCAGCGGTCTGCGCGCCGGTGACGATGTGCACGTCGGCCTCCAGCCGAACCCCGCTCATGCCCACCGGCTCCTTGACCTCCTGCCCGTCGATGATGAAGGCCTGCGGCTCGACCAGCAGCAGCCGCTGGTCGGCCGGGATGTGCACCGCCTTGGCCGTTTCGATCACCCGGTTGACGTCCATCGGCGTGACTTCGCGCTGATCCTTGATCGCCACCATGCCGCGCGAGTTCTGGCCGCGGATGTGGCTGCCGGTGATGCCGGTCACCACATGGGTGATCTTGCAGTCGGCCATCAGCTCGGCCTCTTTCAGCGCGTCCTGGATCGAGTTCACCGTGGCCTCGATGTCGACCACCGTGCCGCGGCGGATGCCCGCGGTCTGCGCCTGCCCCAGGCCGATGATGCGCAGCCCGCTGCTGCCGTCATCGCGCTCGGTCAGCAGTTCGGCCGCCGCCACCATCACCTTGGAGGTGCCGATGTCCAGCGCGAACACCAGATCCTTGTAGTCCTTGGCCATCTGTTCCTTCCCCGTTCAGTGGGCTTGTGCCACCTTGTTCAATGCCGCGGAGGCGCCTTGCAGATGCACGGCGAATCCGTTTGGATAGCGCAGATCGGCGCTGACCACCGCGCGGCCATAGCGCGCGGCGAGCTGCGGCGCCAGCGCCAGAAACTGCTGCAGCCGGTCGAGGGTGCCGGCGTCGGTCGGATGCAGACCGAGGTCGATGCGCAGCCCGTCGCCGGTCTGCAGCCGCCAGTTGCCGTCATCGCCCAGATGCAGCGCAACCAGCCGCCGATGCGCCGCGGCCAGCACCGGCGCCAGGGTCTGGGCGGTTGCCAGTACCTGCGGCCCGCTGCCCGCCGGGCCGCCATAGCTCGGCAGCCCCAGCCCCTGCACCTCGCCGAGGTTGGCGGCAAACGGCTGCCCCTCGGTGTTGAGCAGCTGCGGCGTGCCGCCGCCTTCCTGCCAGTAAGCCGCCGGATGCTGGGCGCTCAGGGTCACCAGCAGCTGCATCGGCCACAGCCGCTGCACCAGCGCCTGCCGCACCCACGGCAGCTGCTCGAACGCCTGCTGCGCAGCGCTGAGATTGACGGTGAGAAAGTTGCCGCTGAGCTTGGGCAGCGCCTCGGCTCGAATGGTCATCGCGCTGATGTGCCGCACATCGCCCTCGATGCGGATCGCGCGGATGTCCCACCAGCTGCGCTGCGCCAGCCAGTTGCCCGCCACCGCCAGCACCCCGAGCGCGAACAGCCACAGCAGCGCGCGGGTCGTGCCCTGCATCAGCCGCACGTCCAGCGGCAGGTCGCGGCTCGCGGCGCTGCGGCTCATGCGCGGCCTCCCTGCGGATGTGGCTGATCGAGCGCGGCCATCGCCAGCACCGACAGGCACAGTTCGGCGTAGTCCATGCCGGCCGCGCGCGCGGCCATCGGCACCAGCGAATGCGGGGTCATGCCCGGCGCGGTGTTCATCTCCAGCAGGAAGGGCTGGCGGTCGCTGGCACGAATCATCACATCGGCGCGGCCCCAGCCGCGGCAGCCCAGCGCGCGGTAGCTGCGCTCGACCAGATCGCGGATGTGCTGCTCCTCGGCCTCGGGCAGCCCGGCCGGGCAGAGGTAACGGGTGTCGTCGCTGAAATACTTGTGCTCGTAGTCGTAATTGCCCTGCGGCGCGACGATGCGGATCAACGGCAGCGCACGCGCGCCGGCGCCGCTGCCCAGCACCGCGCACGTCACTTCATCCCCGGCGATGAACTGCTCGACCAGCACCCGGCTGTCGAACCGCGCCGCCTCGGCATACGCCGCCTCGACCTCACCCGCCGCATCGGCGCGCTTGAGCCCCAGAGTCGAGCCTTCGTGCGTGGCCTTGAACATCAGCGGAAAGCCCAGCGCCTGTGCCGCCTCGTGCGCCTGCGTCAGCGAGGTCACCTCACGCCACGCCGGGGTCGGCAGCCCGGCGCAGGCCCACAGCCGCTTGGTCATGGTCTTGTCCATCGCCAGCGCCGAGGCCAGCACCCCCGGGCCGGTGTAGGGGATGCCCAGCAGCTCCAGCGCGCCCTGCACCGTGCCGTCCTCACCCCAGCGGCCATGCAGCGCGATGAAGGCGCGCTGCGCGCCGAAGGCCTTGAGCGCGGCCAGGTCGTCGACCGACGGATCGAACGCAAAGGCATCGACCCCGCGCGACTGCAGCGCGGCCAGCACCCCCTTGCCCGACATCAGCGACACCTCGCGCTCGGCCGACAGCCCGCCCATCAGCACGGCCACCCGCCCGAGGCTGCGCGGATCGATTCGGTTGCTCGTGTTCATGCCTGCATGTCCTTGCCTGCGGCCGCGAGCGCCACCACCTGCGCTGCCACGGCACCGATCGACCCGGCGCCCATGCACAGCACCACGTCCCCATCGCGCACCTGCTGCACGATGGCCTGCGGCAGGTCGCCGATGCGCTCGACGAACACCGGCTCGACCCGGCCGGCGACGCGCAGCGCGCGCGCCAGGCTGCGACCGTCGGCGGCGACGATCGCTGCCTCGCCGGCCGCATACACATCGGTCAGCAGCACCGCGTCGGCCTGCCCGAGCACCTGCACGAAGTCCTCGAACAGGTCGCGGGTGCGGGTGTAGCGATGCGGCTGAAACGCCAGCACCAGCCGCCGCCCGGGGAACGCGCCACGCGCTGCGGCCAGGGTCGCGGCCATTTCCACCGGGTGGTGGCCGTAGTCGTCGATCAGGGCGAAACGCCCACCACCGGCCGCCGGCACTTCGCCGTAGCGCTGGAAGCGCCGACCCACCCCGGTGAACGCGGCCAGCGCGCGCTGCACTGCGGCGTCGTCCACCCCGACTTCGGCGGCGACGCCGATCGCCGCCAGCGCGTTGAGCACGTTGTGCCGCCCCGGCAGGTTGAGGGTGACGGGCAGCGGCGGCAGCGCCAGACCCTCGCGCTGCGCGACAAAGCGCATCTGCGTGCCATCGGCCTGCACCTCGGTGGCGCGCAGCTGCGCGTCCTCGCCAAAGCCGTAGGTCAGCACCGGCTTGGACAGCACCGGCAGGATCTGCCGCACCCCGGGGTCGTCGCTGCACAGCACGGCGCGGCCGTAGAACGGCAACCGGGCGAGAAAGTCGACGAACGCCTGCCGCAGCCGCGCCGGGTCGTGGCCATAGGTGTCCATGTGGTCGGCGTCGATATTGGTGACCACTGCGATCACCGGCATCAGGTTGAGAAACGACGCGTCCGATTCGTCGGCCTCGACCACGATGTAATCGCCCTGCCCGAGCCGGGCGTTGACCCCGGCGCTGTTGAGCTTGCCGCCGATGACAAAGGTCGGATCCAGCCCACCCTCGGCCAGCACACTGGCGACCAGGCTGGTGGTCGTGGTCTTGCCGTGGGTGCCGGCAATCGCAATGCCTTGCTTGAGGCGCATCAGCTCGGCCAGCATCACCGCTCGCGGCACCACCGGAATGCGCTGCGCCCGCGCGGCCTGCACCTCGGGGTTGTCCGGCTGCACCGCGGTGGACACCACCACCGCATCGGCGCCCTGCGCCTGCGCGGCGTCGTGGCCGACGAACACCTGCAGCCCCAGCGCACGCAGCCGCTGCAGCGTCGCGCTGTCGCTGGCGTCCGAGCCGCTGACCGTGTAGCCCAGGTTGTGCAGCACCTCGGCGATGCCGCTCATACCGGCGCCGCCGATGCCGACGAAATGCAGGTGACGGATCGCGTGTTTCATGCCCGCGCCTCCGGAACCAGTTCGTTGCAGCCCGCGACCACCTCGCGCACCGCATGCATCTGCGCGGCGTCGCGCGCCTTCACCGCAAGGTCGGTGAGCTGCGCGCGGTCCAGCCCTGCGATGAGTTCGGCGAGCTTCTGCGGCGTCAGTTCGGCCTGCTGCATCAGCAGCGCCGCGCCGCGGTCGGCAAGAAAGCGGGCGTTGGCGGTCTGGTGGTCGTCCACCGCAAACGGAAACGGCACGAACAGCGCCGCCACGCCGGCGCAGGCGACTTCGGTGACGGTCGACGCCCCCGCGCGGCAGATCACCAGATCAGCCTGCGCGTAGGCCGCGGCCATGTCGTCGATGAACGCCACGCAATCGGCCTCGACCCCCGCCTGCGCATACGCCTGCTGCAACGCGGCCAGGTGCTTGGCGCCGCTCTGGTGCGTCGCCTGCGGGCGCTGCTCGCGCGGCAGCAGCGCCAGTGCCTGCGGCACCAGGGTGTTGAGCGCGGCCGCGCCCAGGCTGCCGCCGACCACCAGCAGCCGCAGCGGGCCGTTGCGCCCGGCGTAGCGCCGCCGCGGGGTGTCGAGCTGGCAGATGGACTCGCGCACCGGGTTGCCGACCCACCGTCCGCCCGGCAGCACATCGGGAAACGCGGTGTAGACCCGGTCGGCCAGCCGCGCCAGCACCTTGTTCGCCAGCCCGGCGATGGCGTTCTGCTCGTGCACCACCAGCTTGGCGCCGGCCCACACACTCATCAACCCGCCGGGAAAGGCGATGTACCCGCCCATGCTCACCACCACATCGGCGCCAACTCGCCGCAGCGCCCGCCACGCCTGCCAGAACGCGCGCAGCAGATTGAGCGGCAGCAGCAGCTTGGGCAGCAAGCCCTTGCCGCGCAGCCTGGAAAAGTTCACCCACAACATGGAGAAACCGTGCTTCGGCGCGAGATCGGCTTCCATGCCGCCGGGCGCGCCCATCCAGTGCACCGCCCAGCCCGCGGCGCGCAGCCCTTCGCCGACCGCAATGCCCGGAAAGATGTGGCCGCCTGTACCCCCGGCCATGATCACCGCAACGCGCTGCCGGCTCATACATGCCCTCCGCGCATCAGCACCCGGTTTTCGAAGTCCACGCGCAGCAGCAGCGCCATCGCCATGCAGTTGATCAGCACGGCCGATCCGCCGTAGCTCATCAGCGGCAGGGTCAGCCCCTTGGTCGGCAGCAAGCCGAGGTTGACCCCGATGTTGATGAACGCCTGCCCGCCAATCAGCACCCCGACGCCCTGCGCGACCAGGCTGCTGAACATGCGGTCCATCGCCAGCGCCTGACGGGCGATTTCAAACGCCCGCCAGACGATCCAGGCGAACGCGAAAATCACCACGCACACCCCGGCCATGCCCAGTTCCTCGCCGATGATCGCCAGCAGAAAGTCAGTGTGCGCCTCGGGCAGGTAATGCAGCTTTTCGATGCTGCCGCCCAAGCCGACGCCGAAAAATTCCCCGCGCCCCATCGCGATCAGCGCGTGCGAAAGCTGGTACGCGCTGCCCAACGCGTTGGCCTCGGCCCAGGGGTTGAGATAAGCGAAGATGCGATCGCGCCGCCACGGCGACAGCACGATCATCAGCACAAAAGCGCCGATCAGCGCCACGCTCACCAGCAGAAACGCCTTGCCGTTGGCCCCGCCGAGGAACAGGATGGCCATGGTCAGCGAAGCGATGACCAGGAACGCCCCCATGTCCGGCTCGGCCAGCAGCAGCACGCCGACCAGCACGATGACCGCGAAAATGGGCACGAAGGTCTTGATGATTTTTTGCTTGACCTCCTGCTTGCGCACCATGAACCCGGCCGCGTACAGCAGCACCGTGAACTTCACCAGTTCCGATGGCTGGAAGTTCAGCCCGCCGAACAGCGAGATCCAGCGGCGCGAACCGTTGACGCCCTTGCCGATGTGAGGAATGAGCACCAGCACCAGCCCGAGCAGCGACAGCGCGAACAGCGCCGGCGCCCAGCGCTCCCACACCGTCATCGGGATCTGCACCACAATCCACGCGGCCAACAGCGCGGCGACGATGGAAAACACATCGCGGCCGAAAAAGTGAAAGTGCGACCACTGCGCGTAGCGCGGGTCATCGGGAAACGCGATGGTGGCCGAATACACCATCACCAGTCCGAAGGCCAGCAGCAGCAGCGTGACCCACAGCAGGTTCTGGTCGTACTCCAGCATGCGCGAGCTGCGCGGCGCGAACTGGCCGAGCCGCACCGGCAGCTCGGTTTCGCGTGCGGACTTCTTGCCCAGCACCGCGCGCCAGGGCATCAGCCGATCAAACATGCTGCACCCCCTCGCCGCTCCACACCACGCCGCGGCTTTCTGCCAGCTCGCGCAACGCCTGCACGAACACTTCGGCGCGGTGCGCGTAATTGCGGAACATGTCCAGACTGGCGCAGGCTGGGGACAGCAGCACCGCGTCGCCGGCTTTCGCCAGCGCTGCTGCGCGCTGCACCGCGTCGGGCAGCGTCGCGGCGAGCTCCACGCGCGCTGCGCCCTGCAGCACCGCGGCAATCGCTGGCGCGTCGCGGCCGATCAGCACCGCCGCGCGCAGCTTGGCGGCGTGCTCGCGCAGCGGCGAAAAGTCCTGCCCCTTGCCATCGCCCCCGGCGATCAGCACCACCGCCCGGTCGATGCCGGCCAGCGCCGCCGCGGTGGCGCCGACGTTGGTGCCTTTGCTGTCGTCGATGTACCGCACCTCGTCGATGATGGCCACGGTCTGCATGCGGTGCGGCTCGCCGCGATAGTCGCGCAGCGCGTGCAGCAGCGGCGCCAGCGGCGCGCCCACGGCCTCGCACAGCGCCAGCGCCGCCAGTGCGTTGGCGACGTTGTGCGCGCCGTGGATCTGCAGCGCCTCGGCCGGGATCAGCCGCTGCAGCTGCAGCGGCGCAGGCCCGGGCAAGCTC
>CAYMDM010000042.1:0-22406 GCA_964389235.1 uncultured Burkholderiaceae bacterium | reverse complement strand
CAGCCGCTGCGGGTCGCGGTGGTGCACCCGGTCAGCGCGGTGGCCGTCGCCGGTGCGGCGGAGGCGGCGCGCGAAGGGCTGATCGAGCCGGTATGGGTCGGCCCGCAGGCGCGCATCCTCGCCGCCGCGAAGGAGGCCGGGGTCGATCTGTCGGCGGCGCAAATCGTCGCCACCGAACACAGCCACGCCGCGGCCGACGCCGCGGTGGAGCTGGCGCGCGCCGGCAAGGTCGAGGCGCTGATGAAAGGCGCCGGCCATACCGACGAGCTGCTGCACGCGGTGTTCGACCCGCGTGCGGGGCTGCGCACCGGCCGCCGCGCCAGCCATGTATTCGTGATCGACGCACCGGCGGCGGCGCGGCTGCTGCTGATCACCGACGCCGCGGTGAACATCGCCCCCGACCTCAACACCAAGCGCGACATTGCGCAGAACGCCATCGACCTCGCGCACGCGCTGGGCATCGCCGCGCCGCGCATGGCCATCCTCGCCGCGGTGGAAACGGTCAACGCCGACATGCCCGCCACGCTGGACGCCGCGGCGCTGTGCAAAATGGCGCAGCGACAGCAGATCACCGGCGGCATCCTCGACGGCCCGCTGGCGTTCGACAACGCAATCTCCGCCGCCGCCGCGCACACCAAGGGCATCGACTCGCCGGTGGCCGGCCGCGCCGACATTCTGCTCACCCCCGATCTGGAGTCCGGCAATATGCTGGCCAAACAGCTCGAATACCTGGGCGGAGCGGTGATTGCCGGCATTGTGGTCGGCACCCGCGTGCCGGTCATCCTCACCAGCCGCGCCGACGACGCCCAGGCCCGCCAGGCCTCGTGCGCGCTGGCCGTGCTGCTGCGCCACGCCCAGCAGGCCGCGCTGGCTGACACCAAGGCCGACGCGCCGGCCGCTGCCGCAAACTGAACCCGAGGCCATGACCCGCCCCACCCTGCTCTGCCTCAACGCCGGCTCGGCCAGCCTGAAATTCGCGCTCTACGCGCTGGCCGACTGCGCCGGCCCGGCGCTGCCAGCAAGCGCCATGCTGCGCGGAGAAATCGCCGCCGAGGGCGAGCGCACCGTGCTGCGCTGGCGCGACGCGCAGCCGGCCGAACACGCCTGCGCCTCGCCGGCGCCGCGAGGTGACGTTGCCGCCGAGGTGAACGCGCTGTTCGACCAGCTGCTCGCCCCGCCGGTCAGCGGCCGTATTGCCGCGGTCGCCCACCGCATCGTCCACGGCGGCCAGACGTTCACGACCGCGCAGCGCATCGACCCCGCAGTGCGCGCCGCGCTCGACGCGCTGCGCAGCCTGGCGCCGCTGCATCAGGGCCCGGGGCTGGCGGGTGTGGACGCGGCCAGCGCCCGCCTGCCCTCGGTGCCGCAGATCGCCTGCTTCGACACCGCGTTTCACGCCACTCTGGAGCCGCTGGCGCGGCGCTACCCGATTCCGCGCGACTGGCACGACCGCGGCGCGAAGCGTTACGGCTTTCACGGCCTGTCGTATGACGCCATCGCCCGCCAGCTCCCGCCGCTGCTGGGCGAGGTGGCGCGCGGCCGCGTGGTCGTTGCGCATCTGGGCGGCGGCGCCAGCCTGTGCGGGCTGATCGACGGCCGCAGCCGCAGCACCACCATGGGCTTCACCGCGCTCGACGGGCTGATGATGTCCACCCGCTGTGGCAGTATCGACCCCGGCATGGTGCTGCACTGGATCACCGAAGAAGGGCGCGACCCGCGCGCGGTCACCGCCACGCTCTACCACGCCAGCGGCCTTCTCGGCGTGTCCAGCAGCAGCGGCGACATGCGTGAACTGCTGGCCAGCGCCGACCCGCACGCAGCCGAGGCCGTTGCGCTGTTCGTGCGCAGCGTGGTGCACCACATCGCCGCGACTGCAGCGGACATCGGCGGACTCGACGCGCTGGTGTTCACCGGCGGCATCGGCGCCGGCAGCGCCGAAATCCGAGCGCAGGTGGTGCAGGCGCTGGCCTGGCTGGGGCTGGCGCTCGACCCCGCTGCCAACGCCGCAGGCGGCCCGCGCATCAGCGCCGCGAACAGCCGCGTGCCGGCGCTGGCGCTGGCCACCGACGAGGAAGGCGTGATGGCGCTGCAGGCCGCGGCGCTGCTGGCGGCTGGCACCTCCTCTGCTCCGCACTGAAGCGGCCCGCGCGATGGACGCCGTCTTGCCGCCGTTGTTGCTGCACTTTGCCGTCACGGTGATCCTGAGCTTTGTGCTTGGGCTGGAGCTGCACGGCTACCGCCGCGCGCAGGACGAGGGCATCGGCTTTGGCACCACCCGCACCCTCACGCTGATCGGCGCAGCCGGCTTTGTGCTGTGGTGGCTGTCGGGTGACACAGCCGGCGGGTTGTATCTGGCCGGATTCGGCGCGCTGGCGCTGTGGCTGGCGGTGAACCTGGCCGCCGACCGCTGGTGCGACCAGACCCCGCCGAAAGACCGCGGCGGCGCGTTGCTGCCGGCTCTTGTTGCCGTGCTGGCGTATGCGCTCGGGCCGCTGGTGCTGCACACCCCGGACTGGTTCGTCGCCGCGGTGCTGGTGGTGGCATTGCTGATGCTGGCGGAAAAGCCGCTGATCCGGCGGCTGTCCGACGCGGTGCCGAGCAGCGAGGGCGTGACCCTGGCCAAGTTCCTGATCCTTGCCGGGCTGGTGCTGCCGCTGATGCCTGCCTCGCCCCTGCCCGGCCTGCCCGAACTCACCTACGACAAGGTGTGGATGGCGGTGGTGGCGATCTCCGGTTTGTCCTACCTGGGCTATCTGCTGCACCGCTATGTGTTTGCCGACGCCGGAACGCTGCTGACCGGGCTGCTCGGCGGGCTGTATTCCAGCACTGCGGCAACGGTGGTGCTGGCGCGGCAGGCGCGCGGCGACGCCGCAGTGGCGGCGCAGGCGCCGGCGGCGGTGGTGCTGGCCAGCGCCGTGATGTATGTGCGGCTGTTCGTACTCATCGTCGTGCTCGGCCATGCCGACGCAGCGCGGGCGCTGGCGCTGCCGTTTGCGCTGCTGCTGCTGAGCAGCCTGGCCGTGACCTGGCTGCTGTGGCGTGGGGCGCGGCGCGAGCCTGCGCCGGCGGCGACGCTGGACGCCGGCCCGCGCAACCCGCTCGATCTGCCGATTGCGCTGCTGTTTGCCGGGCTGTTTGTCGCCTTTGCCGCAATCACCCAGTTCGTCACCGCGCATTTCGGCAGCGGCGGGCTGCGGCTGCTGGCAGTGCTGACCGGGCTGACGGACATCGACCCGTTCATCCTGTCGCTGCTGGCCGGGCGCGGCGGCCTGTCGCTGCCGCTGGTGGTCGGTGCGGTATTGATCGCCTCGGGCAGCAACAACGCGGTCAAGGCGGGCTACGCGCTGGCGCTGTCGCGCCGGCGGGCGATGTGGCCGGCGGCGATCTGGCTGGCTGCCACCTTCGTGATGTCTTTTGCCTGGGCGCTGTGGCTGGGTTGAGCCCGGCGCGTTGCCCGCGTCAGTCCAGCCGGACGACCTCGCCCTGCGCCGGCATATGGCAGCGCTGCCGTTGCGCCTGCAGGGTTTGCGCAAACGCTGGCAGGCCGCGCTCGGCGTCACCGTGCACCAACAACACCTGCCGCGGCCGGCCGCAGTGCTGCAGCCATTGCAGCAGCTCGCTGCGCCCCGCGTGGGCGGAAAAACCGTTGATGGTGTGGCGACTGGCGCGCACGGGTAGCTCCTCGCCGAACAGCCGGATGGTTTTGGCGCCGTCGATGATGCTGCGCGCCAGCGTACCCGGCGCGGCGTAGCCGACAAAAACAATCGCGTTGTCGGCCTGGCCGATGTTGTGCCGCAGGTGGTGCAGAACCCGCCCGCCGGTCGCCATGCCCGACCCGGCCATGATCACCGCGCCGCCGCGAATGGTGTTGGTCGCCATCGACTCGGCCGTTTCGCGCGTCAGCCGCAGCCCCGGCAGGTCAAACGGATGCTCACCACGGCGCAGCCCCTCGGCAAACGTCGGGCGCAGCGCGTCGGGGTAGCGGGCGAAGACTTCGGTGGCCGAAATCGCCATCGGCGAGTCGAGAAAGATCGCCATGTGCCGCGGCAGCGCGCCGCGCGCCACGCCCAGAGACAGCGCGTAGAGCACTTCCTGCGCACGCTCCAGCGCAAAGGTCGGAATCACCACATTGCCGCCGCGAGCGTGGGTGGCGCGCACCACGTCGATGAGCTCGTCGACCGACTCGGCCCAGGAGCGATGGTCGCGGTCGCCGTAGGTCGTCTCCATCACCACCACGTCGGGCGCCAGCGGCGGCCCCACCGGGTCGGCCAGCAGCGGCCGGCCGCTGCCGCCCAGGTCGCCGGAAAAGAACACCCGCGTGTTCGGCGCCGCGTCCCCCGCATCACCCGCGACCTCGACCAGCAACGAGGCCGAGCCCAGCATATGCCCGGCGTTGACAAAGGTCGCCCACACCCCATCGGCCACCGGCACGCGCTGGCCGTAGCGCACCGGCGGCGCGAAAAAATCGCTGACCCGCAGCGCGTCGGCCAGGGTGTAGAGCGGCGGCGGCGCGGCCTCATCACCCCGCCGCCGCGCGTGCCGGGCCGCACGCCGCGCTTCTTCCTCCTGCAGACCGGCAGCATCGGCCAGCACCAGGCGGGCGAGTTCGCGCGTCGGCGCGGTGCAGAAAATGCGGCCGCGAAACCCCCGCCGCACCAGCAGGGGAATGCGGCCGCAGTGGTCGAGGTGCGCGTGGGTGAGCAGCAGCGCGTCGATGGTCTGCGGGTCGAAGCCGAAGTCGGCGGCGTTGGCCGCGAGCAGATCGCGGCCGCCCTGGAACATGCCACAGTCCACCAGCACCCGCGCTCGGGGTGTGTGCAGCAGATGGCACGAGCCGGTGACCTGCTGCGCGGCGCCGAAGGCGGTAAAAGTCAGCACAGGCGCTCCCGTTGCTCAGGACTGCGGCTGCACGAACAGCAGCTTGTTGATGGTGTCGTTGTCGATCGCCTCGCCGAACAGATTGCGCAGCAGGATTTCGCCGCCCAGCACCTGCGGCGCGAACAGCACATCCGGCTGCACGCGGCGGATCTTGCCCAGATGCGCAATATCGTTGACCGCGGCAATGGTGCGCACCGTCGGCGCGAGCTCCTTGACCGCCAGCATGATGAAGGCGTTCTCGGCGTCGTCGTCGCGCAGCGCCATCACCGCCCGCGCCTGCGGCACCCCGGCCGCGCGCAAGATGTCGTCGCGGGTTGGGTCGCCGCTGACCACATCGGCCTCGGGCGGGTAAGGCGAAGGCTTGTCCGGCGGCGCAATCACCGTGACCTCGGCGTTGCGCTCGCGCAGCGACTGCCACAGGGTGTAGGCCAGCATCGACACGCCGATGATGACAAAATGATTGCGCCGTGATTCCCGATGCATGCGTCCCTCCAGGGTGCGTTTGATGCTGCCACCGACCAGCGGCCCGATGACCACCGACAGGGTGGTGGCAAACACCGTGATGCCCAGCACGATCAGCGACACCGTGAACATGCGCGCCTCGGTGGTGCGCGGCACGATGTCGCCATAGCCGACGGTGGACATGGTCTCCACCGCGTAATACAGCGCGGTCGGCAGGTTGCGGATCGGCGGTGAATAGCCATCGCCAAACCACAGGCTGCCAACGATCGCGTAAACCATCAGGCTGCCGATGCCCAGCAGCGCGAACAGGCTGCCCGCGGCGACGCTGCTGCGGCCGAAGCGCCGGGCGTAGATCACCAGCACTGCGGTCAGCAGGCCGCTGGCGACGAGCTGCGCCGCCACTTCACGCTGCGCCCATACCGCAAGCCCGGCAGCCAGCCAGGCCAGCAGCAACGCAACGACCCAGGCCAGCCGCGCGCGCAACGCCAGACCGCCTGCCATCAGCAGCAGGCCGAAGCCGATCAGCAGGCGCGGATACGCCGCCAGATTCGCCAGCTCCAGCACGTTCTGCCCGCCGTGCACCATCACTTGCTGCCAGGCATGCCGTAGCGCACCGAACTCGGGCATGATCTGCAGCAGCCCCGCGGCCACCGCCAGCGCCGCGGCCAGCCAGGGCGGTGCGGTGTGGTTCCACACCCGCCAGGCCCGATGCAGCAGATGACGCCCGCGCGGCTGCACCGCGGCAACTACCGCGTCGGGCTCGGCGGCCTCTGGGGTGTCGTCAGCGGGTTCGGGCAGGTCGCGCATGACCCGAAGTATCCGACAGAGCGCGGCCCGCATCGCCCAAGCGCCTTTGGTTTGACGCAAAGCCGCGTATTTGCTAGTCTTGCGTCATGTTTGATCGAGCAATCCCTGCCAAACCCCTCGCCCGCGAAACCGCATGGGTTGTTTCCGCTCGGGCTGATGGCGGTCTGCTGCTACTACGCGGCCTTTTGCCGCTGGCCGCCGCGCACGCCTGAAAACCCTGTCCGAATCTCAGTTTCCAAGCGCCCGCGGTGATCCACCCGGGCGCTTTTTTCATGCCGTTTCCCATGCTCGCCACCATGTCCCGTTTTCACGCCATTCGACTACCCGCCGGCCGCCGGGCCCCGAGCCTGCGACAGTCCGGCCGCCTTGCTGCGTCGCCCCTGCATTGAACCCGCCCACGCGCCTGCTTTGCCCTTCCGGAGATTGCCATCATGATGCTCAAACACCCTGAAACCAAATACCGCCCGATGCCCCCCGTCGGGCTCAAGGATCGCACCTGGCCCGACCAGGTCATCTCCCGCCCGCCGATCTGGATGAGCACCGATCTGCGCGACGGCAATCAGGCGCTGTTCGAGCCGATGGACGCGCAGCGCAAGATGCGCATGTTCAAGACCATCTGTGCGGTCGGCATCAAGCAGATCGAAGTGGCGTTTCCGTCGGCGTCGCAGACCGACTTCGACTTCGTGCGCGAGCTGATCGAAGGCGGCCACATTCCCGATGACGTGACCATCGAGGTGCTGACCCAGGCGCGCGAAGACCTGATCCGACGCACCTTCGAATCGCTGCGCGGCGCCAGGCGGGCGATCGTCCACGTCTACAACGCCACCGCACCGAATTTCCGCCGCATCGTTTTCGGCGTCGATGTCGACGGTTGCCAGCAGATTGCGGTGAACGCGGCGCGGCTGATCAAGCAGCTCGCCGCCGAGCGGCCCGAAACCGAGTGGACGTTCCAGTACAGCCCCGAGGTGTTCAGCGGCACCGAGCTGCCGGTGGCGCTGCAGGTGTGCAACGCGGTGATCGACGTGTGGCGACCGACCCCCGATCGCAAGATGATCATCAACCTGCCGGCGACGGTGGAGATGAGCACGCCCAACATCTACGCCGACCAGATCGAGTGGATGCACCGCCGTCTCAACCGGCGCGACAGCGTGCTGCTGTCGGTGCATCCGCACAATGACCGCGGCTGCGCGGTGGCAGCGGCCGAGCTGGCGGTGATGGCCGGGGCCGACCGCATCGAAGGCTGCCTGTTCGGCAATGGCGAACGCACCGGCAACGTCGACCTCGTCACCCTCGCGCTCAACCTTTATTCGCAAGGCGTGCATCCGGGGCTGGACTTTTCCAACATCAACGCGGTGGCACGCACCGTCGAGGAATGCACCCAGTTGCCGATCCACCCGCGGCATCCGTATGTGGGCGATCTGGTGTTCACCGCGTTCTCCGGCTCGCACCAGGATGCGATCAAAAAGGGCTTTGCCGCACAACAGCCCGACGCGATCTGGGAAGTGCCTTATCTGCCGGTCGACCCGGCTGACCTCGGCCGCACTTACGACTCGGTGATCCGGGTCAACAGCCAGTCGGGCAAGGGTGGCATCGCCTACCTGCTCGAAGCGAACTACGGGCTGGTGATGCCACGGCGGCTGCAGGTGGAGTTCAGCGGCGTGGTGCAGCAGCACACCGACGCCACAGGCGCCGAAGTCACCGCGCAGCAACTCTGGGAGATGTTCAACCAGGAGTATTGCGCGCAGACCACACCGCTGCGGCTGCTGGGCTATCACCTGGTCGAGCATGGCTCGCAGCAGGGCGTGCGGCTGGAGATCGAGGTGAATGGCGAACGCCTGACCCTGAGTGGTGAGGGCAACGGCCCGATCGACGCCGCGATTCACGCGCTGCGGCTGCCGCTGGAAGTGCACAGCTACGAGGAGCGCGCACTCGGCCTCGGCGCCGATGCCAAGGCCGCGGCGACGGTGGAAATCGCACTGGCCGGCATCAGCATGAGCACCTACGGCGTGGGCATCGACGCCAACATCATCACCGCGTCGATCCGCGCGATTTTCTCCGGGGTCAACCGCCTGCTGCATCGCGTGCCGCCGGCGCAGTCCGCCGAGTTGCTGGAGGCGATGCGCGCCCCGCTGCGCGCGGTGGCCTGACGCGGACCCGGCAGTCCCGCGGGTGGATCAGGCTGCCAGCCCCTCGCGCACGCCTCCGCTCGCGGAGGCTTTTTTATGATCTGCCTCATGGAACCTCGGCGCACCGCCAGCACCCACCTGCAACCCCGCACGGACAGCGGCTGGCGGGCCAACTGGTTTCGCATCATCTACTACCACGACAGGCGCGACGAGCGAGCGTTCGACCTGGTGCTAATCGGCTTCATTCTCGCCAGCACCCTGGTCACCGTGCTCGACACCGTCGAGACCGTGCGGGCGCAGATGCACGTGCTGTTCCACGCGCTCGAATGGGTGTTCACCGCCGAGTATGTGTTGCGCTTGCTGGTGGTCGACCGACCGTGGCGTTACGCCCGCAGCTTTTTCGGGGTCATCGACCTACTGTCCATCCTGCCCAGTTTCATCGAACTGCTGCTCGCCGGGTCAGGGCATCTGATGGTCATCCGCATGCTGCGGGTGCTGCGCATTTTCCGCATTCTCAAGCTCACCGAATACACCGGCGCCTCGCACCAAATGCTCGACGCGCTCAAGCGCAGCCGCAACAAAATCCTGGTGTTTCTGGTCGCCGTGCTGTCGCTGACCACGATATTCGGCTCGATCATGTTCCTGGTCGAAGGCCCGCAAAACGGCTTCACCAGCATCCCCCGTGGCATTTACTGGGCCATTGTCACGATGGGCACGGTGGGCTTTGGCGACATCACGCCCAAGACCCCTCTGGGGCAGTTCATCACCTCGATCATCATCATCGTCGGCTACGGCATCATCGCCGTGCCCACCGGGATCTACTCGGCCGAGCTCGTTGCCGGCGCGCGGCTGCAGCGCCGGCTCGAAGAACATCGCACCCACGGCAATGGAAACGGTGCGGCCGGCCACATAAGCGACGAGCAGGACATCGACTGCCCGCGCTGCGGATTGCACGGCCACGCCGCCGATGCCCGCTATTGCCGCCGCTGCGGAGAAGCCTTGACTGTCGTCGGTTCGAGCGACGGGGTCAAGGCAGCAACTTGCCCGGGTTCATCAGCCCGCGCGGATCGAGCGCCTGCTTGACCGCGCGCATCGCCGCCACCACCGCCTCGCTGCGGTAACGGGCGAGTTCGTCGCGCTTGAGCTGGCCGACGCCGTGCTCGGCCGAAAACGTGCCGCCGCAGGCCACCGCGGCGTCGTGCACGATGCGGTTGCACGCGGCCTGATGCGTACGCAAAAACGCCGCCGCATCGGCCCCGGCCGGCGCCTGCACGTTGTAGTGCAGATTGCCGTCGCCCAGATGACCGAACACCACCAGCCGCGCGCCAGGGATCGCCTCGGTCACCAGCTCGGCGGTCGATTCGACAAACGCGGCGATGCGCGAAATCGGCACCCCGATGTCGTGCTTGATGTTCAGCCCTTCCTCGGCCTGCGCCAGCGGAATGCTCTCGCGCAAGTGCCACAGCGCGCGGCTCTGCGCCAGGGTTTGCGCGACTACGGCGTCGAGCACCCATCCGGCGTGCAGCGCCGTCTCCAGCACCCCCTGCAGCCGCTCACGCCCCGCTGCTTCGCTTTGCGCATCGCTGTGTTCCAGCAGCACGCACCAGGCACTGGGCAGCTCGAACGGCAGAGTCTGCTGCGGAAAGTGCCGCTGCACCAGTTGCAGCGAAAACGCGCCCATCAGCTCGAACCCGGTCAGCCCGGCGTCCAGCTTCGATTGCGCCAGATGCAGCAGTTGCACCGCTGCCGCAACGTCGGGCACCGCGGCCAGCGCGGTCACGCGCGCCGTCGGCTGCGGGAACAGCTTGAGGGTCGCTGCGGTGATGATGCCCAGCGTGCCCTCGGCACCAATGTAAAGGTCGCGCAGGCTGTAGCCGGTGTTGTCCTTGCGCAGCCCGCCAAGCAGATCGAGCAATTGCCCGTCGGGCGTCACGACCTCCAGCCCCAGGCACAGCTCGCGGGCATTGCCGTAGCGCAGCACCGCGGTGCCGCCCGCGTTGGTCGACAGATTGCCGCCGATGGTGCAGCTGCCCTCGGCCGCCAGCGACAGCGGGAACAGCCGTCCGGCGCTCTCTGCCGCCGCCTGCACTTCAGCGAGCACACAACCGGCCTCGGCGACCAGGGTGTTGTTTTCGGGGTCGACGCGGCGGATGCGGTTGAGCCGGCGGGTGGACAGCAGCAGCGCCGAGCCACTGGCATCGGGCGTTGCGCCGCCGACCAACCCGGTATTGCCACCCTGCGGCACCAGCGGCACGCCGTGCTGCACACATAGCTGCACGACCTCCTGCACCTGCGCCGTATCTGCCGGCAAGGCGACGGCCAGCGCCCGGCCGGTGTAGCGCTTGCGCCAGTCGGTGAGGAACGGTGCGCAATCGGCCTCGGCGGTGAGCACATGCGCGGGCCCGAGCAGCGCCCGCAGCGCGTCGACGAACAGCGGGTCAGTCGCCGGCATTTTCCTTCCCCGACAACCGCAGCGCCCGCAAAAAGCCGGCGATGCACACGAACAGCAGCAAGGCCAGCGCCAGCTCCAGCCAGCCCAGCGCACGTGAGACGGAGCCCGGATCGGTCAGCCCACGCTCGATGCCTTCGGCGGCGTAGAACCACAGCAGCAGGCTCAGCCACATGAAGGTGTAGCGCCGACCGCGCCACACCCCGGGCAGCGCGAACAGTAACGGCACCACCTTGAGCACTAGCAGCGACCCGCCCGGGCGCAGCGGCGCCAGCCACAGCTCCCATGCCACGCCCAGCGCAATCAGCCCGAGCAGGGCATACCACGCACCGCGTTGCCACACCGGCAGAGGAATGCGGTCGCGCCAGGCAGTGCGGGCCATTGCGGAACTGCCCTTCATCGCGCCAGCTTCACGGCCACCTCGGCCAGCCGCCGCCCCAGCGCGGTGGCCAGCCGCAGTTCCTCGGCGGTGGCCGGCAGGTCGCCCGAGGCCGAGGCGTGATGGCTGGCGCCATACGGTGTGCCGCCGCTGCGCGTGTCCATCAGGTCGGGCTGACCGGCATAAGGCAGCCCGACGATGAGCATGCCGTGATGCAGCAGCGGCAGCATCATCGACAGCAAGGTGCTCTCCTGCCCGCCGTGCAGACTGCCGGTGGAAGTGAACACCGCCGCGGGCTTGCCCGCGAGCGCGCCGTCCAGCCACAGCGCCGCGGTCTGGTCCCAGAAATACTTCATCGGCGCGGCCATATTGCCGAATCGCGTCGGCGAGCCCAGAGCCAGCCCGGCGCACTCCTGCAGATCGCGCAGCTCGACATACGGCGGGCCGCTCGCCGGCACCGCAGGCTGCGGCTGGTCGACGACCGTGGTCACCCGCGGCACCGTGCGCACCCGCGGCAACGCGCCCGGCACCTGTGCGATGCCGGCAGCCACCGCTTCGGCCAGCGCGCGCGTGCCGCCGTGCACGCTGTAGAAAAGGACGAGGATTTCGCTCATTGCGCTATCGTATGAGCCATGACCCGACTGCGCCTGTCCGAGACCCTGCTGGCCACGCTGCGAACCCTGGCGCGCCGCTTCGGCGAGGACAAGCTCGCGCAGACCGCCGGCAGCCTGACCTTCACCACCCTGATTTCGCTGGTGCCGCTGCTGACCGTCGCGCTGGCGGTGTTCAGCGCCTTTCCGGCGTTCGATCAGTTGCAGGGCCAGTTGCGCGAGCACCTGGCCTCTTCGATGCTGCCCGAGGCCATTTCCGGGCGTGTGATGAGTTATCTGACCCAGTTCGCCGACAAGGCGCGCGGCCTCGGCGCGGTGAGCGTGGCGATACTGATTGCCACCGCGACCTCGACCATGCTCACCGTGGACAAAGCGCTCAACGCCATCTGGCGCACGCCGCGGCCGCGACCGCTGGCGCAGCGGGTGCTGCTGTACTGGGCCGGGTTCACGCTCGGCCCGCTGGTGCTGGCGGCCAGCATCGGGCTGATGAGCTACGTCGCCGGGGCGCATCGCGGGCTGCTGCACCACCTGCCCGATGTGGTGTCGGCGCTGCTCACCCTGGCGTCGTGGGGGGTGATGGCGGTCGCGCTGGCCGTGCTCTATAAGTTCGTGCCCAACACCGAAGTCGCATGGCGCGACGCACTGATCGGCGGCGTGGTCGCCGCGGTCGGCTTCAACCTCGGCGGACGCGCGCTGGCGGCTTACTTCGCCTCGGTGCCTACCTACACCGCGGTGTACGGCACCTTCGCCACCCTGCCGCTGTTTCTGCTGTGGCTGTACGCGAGCTGGATCGTGGTGCTGATCGGCGCGATGATCGCCGCCTACCTGCCCTCGCTGCGGGTGCGCGCGGTGCGGCTGGATGCCTACGCCGGCGCCGCATTCCTGCTGGCGGTGCAGGTGCTGCAGCAACTCGCCGCCGCCCGCACTGCGCCGGCAACCGGGCTACGCGCCGAGCAGCTCGCGCACCGGCTGCATGCCGACCCCTTGCAACTGCAGCAACTGCTGGCGACGCTGGAACGTCTGGGCTGGGTCGGTCAGGTCACTCCGGGTTCGCGCAAATCGCTGCGCTGGGCCTTGCTCGCCGACCCGCAGGCCACGCCGATCGCTCCGCTGCTCGACCAGTTGCTGCTCGACCATCGCCAGGCGGTGCGCATCGCCCCGGCGCTCGGGCAGATGCTCAGCGTCGAGGAACGCGGCTGGACGCTGGCACGGCTGCTCGGCGAGGCAGCGGACGACGATGTCACAGCTTGCCCGTCAGCATCTGCCACCACATCACCCAGTCGCCCATGAAGCTGTAGAGCGGGCGTTTGAAGGTGGCCGGGCGGTTGTGCTCCACCCACAGATGCGAGGCCCAGGCAAAACCGTATCCGGCGACGGCCGCAGCGAGCAGCCACCACGGGTTGCCGGTGAAAATCAGCAAAAACAGGCAGGCCAGCGCCGCGGTGCTGCCGATGAAATGCAGCCGCCGCGTGCCGGGCTGGCGGTGCTCGGCCAGGTACAGCGGATAGAACTCGCTAAAGCTGCGGCAGGCCTTGAGCCGCTCGGGGTCGGGCGCCGGTATCGGCTGGGCTGCGGGCTGATGCTGGGCATGACGGGCGCGCATGGCGGTTCTCCTCTGGCCGCAGCGCCTCGGGCCGGGACGCTGCGTTGCCTGCAAATTTAGGCGATGGCCGCGCCCAGCGCTGCCCGCTTCAGTCTGGCTTGCGTTGGGCTCAGGCGCACAGCCGCTGCCGCGCTGCGGCGTACTGCTCGGCCAGTCGGTCGACCAGCCGCGCGGCCGGCACGATGGCATCGACCGCGCCGATGCCCTGGCCGCAGCCCCAGATGTCCTTCCACGCCTTGGCGCCGTGCATCACCGCGGCGAAGTCCATTTTGCTCGGGTCGCCTTCGGGCAAATGGTCGGGGTCCATGCCGGCGGCGACGATGGAGCCACGCAGATAGTTGCCCGCCACCCCGGTGAACAGGCTGGAGTAGACGATGTCAGCTCCGCTGCTGGCGACGACCATCTGCTTGTAAGCATCGACCGCGCGCGCCTCGTCGGTGGCGATGAACGCGCTGCCGATGTAGGCCAGATCGGCGCCCATCGCCTGCGCGGCGAGGATGGACTCGCCGCGGGCGATCGCGCCGGACAGCACGATGGGCCCGTCGAACCACGCCCGCGTTTCCTGCACCAGCGCAAACGGTGACTGCGTACCGGCGTGCCCGCCCGCACCGGCCGCAACCAGAATCAGCCCGTCGGCACCTTTTTCGATCGCCTTGTGCGCGAAGGTCTGGTTGATCACATCGTGCAGCACGATGCCGCCCCAGCCGTGCACCGCCTGGTTGACCTCGGGCCGCGCGCCCAGCGAGGTGATGACGATGGGCACCTTGTACTTGGCGCACAGCTGCATGTCCTGCTCCAGCCGGTCGTTGCTTTTGTGCACGATCTGGTTGACGGCAAACGGTGCGGCCGGCCGCCCGGGGTGCGCGGCGTTCCACGCCGCCAGCGCCTCGGTGATTTCGGCCAGCCATTCGTCGAGCTGCGACGCCGGCCGGGCGTTGAGCGCCGGAAAGCTGCCAACGATGCCTGCAGTGCATTGCGCGATCACCAGCTTGGGGTTGGAAATGATGAACAGCGGCGAGCCGATCACCGGCAGGCGCAGACGGGACAGAACGGCAGGCAGAGCCATCGGCAGGTCTCGAAAAAGGGAGAGGAAGCCGGGCGAGTCGCGCCCGCCCGGCGGAAAAGTTCAGAACGCCTCGACCGGCAGCGCCATCACGCTGTCTGCACCCTGCAGCACCGCGTCGCGCAGCGCGCCGCAGCGCGGCAGGATGTGCGCGCAGTAGAACGCCGCGGTCGCGCGCTTGGCCGCGGCAAACGCGGCGTCCTCTGCCGGCAGCTCGCGCGTGGCCAGCCAGCTTTGCGCCAGTTGCCAGCCGGCGAGCAGATTGCCGGCCAGCAGCAGGTAGGGCACGCTGCCGGCGTAGGCCGCGTTCGGGTTGGACTTCCCGTTTTCGGCGATGAAGCGCACCACCTGCTCGTAAGCCCCGCGGGCGGCGGCGAGCTGCCCGGCCATCGCCTGCGCCTGCGCGTCGCCGCTGGAGTGCAGCGCGGCCTCGGCCTTGGCCACACGCGCGGCGAATTGCAGCGCCAGCTGTCCGCCGTCGCGCACGGTCTTGCGGCCGACCAGATCGTTGGCCTGGATTGCCGTCGTGCCTTCGTAAATCGTGAGAATCCGTGCGTCGCGGTAATACTGCGCCGCGCCGGTTTCCTCGATGAACCCCATGCCGCCGTGCACCTGCACGCCGAGACTCGCCACCTCGATGCTCATCTCGGTGGAATAGCCCTTGACCAGCGGCACGAGGAATTCATACGCCGCCTGGTGCGCCGCGCGCTGCTGCGCGTCCGGGTGGGCGTGGCCGACATCGTGCAGGCTGGCGGCGACCAGCGCCAGCGCGCGGCAGCCTTCGGTCAGCGCGCGCATGGTCATGAGCATGCGGCGCACATCCGGGTGGTGGACGATGGTCACCGCCTGCGCGCTGCTGCCATCGACCGGGCGCGACTGCACGCGGTCTTTGGCGTAGGCGGCGGCGTGCTGGTAAGCGCGCTCTGCCACCGCAATGCCCTGCAGCCCGACGGCATAGCGCGCCGCGTTCATCATGATGAACATGTATTCGAGGCCGCGGTTGGGCTCGCCGACCAGTTCGCCGATGGCCCCGGTGCCGACCTCGCCCTTGCCGTCGCCGTACACCAGCACCGCGGTCGGGCTGGCCTTGATGCCCAGCTTGTGTTCGATCGACGCGCACCACACATCATTGCGCCGCCCGTCTTCGAGCTCCTGGGGCACGATGAACAGCGAGATGCCTTTCACCCCCGGCGGGGCGTCGGGCAGGCGGGCGAGCACCAGATGGACGATGTTCTCGGCCATGTCGTGCTCGCCGTAGGTGATGTAGATCTTCTGCCCGAAAATGCGGTAAGTGCCGTCGCCCTGCGGCTCGGCGCGGGTTCGCACCAGCGCGAGGTCAGAACCCGCCTGCGGCTCGGTCAGGTTCATCGTCCCGGTCCACTGCCCCGAGATCAGCCGCGGGATGTAGCGCTGCTTCTGCGCATCGCTGCCGGCGGTCAGCAGCGCTTCGATCGCGCCGTCAGACAGCAGCGGGCACAGCGCAAAGCTCAGGTTGGCGCTGTTGAGCATTTCGGTGCACGCCGCGCCGATGCTCTTGGGCAGCCCCTGGCCGCCGAACTGCGCCGGATGCTGCAGGCCTTGCCAGCCGGCCTCGGCGAACTGGCGGAACGCCTGCTTGAACCCCGGGGTGGTCGTCACCCGACCGTCGGCCCAGGTGGCGGGCTGCACGTCGCCGGCGCGGTTGAGCGGCGCGATGACATCCTGGTTGAACTTCGCGCATTCCCCGATCACCGCACGCGCGGTGTCGAGGGTGGCGTCTTCATACCCGGGCAGTTGGGCGATCGACGACAAACCGGCCAGGTGTTCGAGGTCGAACAGCAGATCGCGGATCGGGGCGGTGTAGGACATGCGAGTCTCCGTCTGGGGGCGTCAGGGATCGGGCTGTGGGTCAGCCTCTGGGGTCGTAAACGGGCGCCTTTGACAGGCTTCAGAGCTGCTTGACCATTTCCGGCACCGCGGTGAACAGGTCGGCGACCAGTCCGTAGTCGGCCACGCCGAAAATCGGCGCTTCCTCGTCCTTGTTGATCGCGACGATCACCTTGCTGTCCTTCATCCCGGCCAGGTGCTGGATGGCGCCGGAAATGCCCACCGCGACATACAGCTGCGGTGCGACGATCTTGCCGGTCTGGCCGACCTGCCAGTCGTTGGGCGCATAGCCGGCGTCGACCGCGGCGCGACTGGCGCCCAGCGCGGCACCGAGTTTGTCGGCCAGCGGGGTCATCACCGCCTCGAAGTTTTCCTTGCTGCCCAGCCCGCGGCCGCCGGAGACGACGATCTTCGCCGAGGTCAGCTCGGGGCGTTCGTTCTTGGTCGCCTCGCGCCCGACCAGGCGCGACAGCCCGGTGTCGGCCACGGCGTCGACGTTGCGCACCGCGGCGTTGCCACCGCTTGCGGCAACCGCGTCGAAGCCGGTGGTACGCACCGTGATGACCTTGATCGCATCGCCGCTCTGCACCGTGGCAATCGCGTTGCCGGCGTAGATCGGCCGGTCGAAGGTGTCCGAGGCGAGGACATGGATGATGTCGGAAATCTGCGCCACATCCAGCATCGCCGCCACCCGCGGCGCGACGTTCTTGCCGAATGCGGTCGCCGGGAACAGGATGTGCCCGTAGTCCTTGGCCACACTCAGCACCTGAGCGGCGAGGTTTTCGGCCAGCCCGTCGGCCAGATGCGGCGCGTCGGCGCACAGCACTTGCGCGACGCCCTGGGTCTGCGCCGCGGCCTGCGCTGCAGCCGAACAGCCGCTGCCGGCTACGAGCACGTGCACCTGCGGATCGCACAGCAGCGCGGCGGCGAGGGTGTGCAGGGTCGAGGGTTTGAGGGTCTGGCCGTCGTGTTCGGCGATGACGAGTGCGGTCATGGAAAGTCCTCGGTACGAAGGGTTTGCAGGCGGTCAGATGACCTTGGCCTCGTTCTTGAGCTTGGCGATCAGGGTGGTCACGTCCGGCACCTTGATACCGGCCTGGCGCTTGGGCGGCTCGGCGACCTTGAGGGTTTTCAGCCGCGGCGTCACGTCCACGCCGAGGTCTTCGGGCTTGAGCGTGTCCAGCGGCTTTTTCTTCGCCTTCATGATGTTGGGCAAGGTGACGTAGCGCGGTTCGTTGAGCCGCAGGTCGGTGGTGATCACCGCTGGCAGCTTGATCGCCTCGGTCTCCAGCCCGCCGTCGACCTCGCGCGTGACTTGCGCCGAATCGGCCTCGATCACGACCTTGGAAGCGAACGTCGCCTGCGACCAGCCCAGCAGCGCCGCCAGCATCTGCCCGGTCTGGTTGCTGTCGTCGTCGATCGCCTGCTTGCCGAGGATGACCAGTTGCACGCCCTCTTTTTTCGCCACGGCAGCCAGCAGCTTGGCCACGGCCAGCGGTTGCAGATCGGCATCGGTTTCGACCAGCACGCCGCGGTCGGCGCCAATCGCCATCGCGGTGCGCAGGGTTTCCTGGCAGGCCGCCACGCCGCAGGAGGCGGCGATGACTTCCTCGATCTTGCCCGCCTCCTTCAGCCGCACCGCTTCCTCGACGGCGATTTCGTCGAACGGGTTCATGCTCATCTTGACCCCAGCGGTGTCCACGCCGGTGCCGTCGGACTTGACCCGGATCTTGACGTTGTAATCGACCACGCGCTTGACCGCGACCAATGCCTTCATCTGTCGTGCTCCTGTTGTGGGGGTGGCGGCCAGTATAGGCAGCCGGGGCCGCGCCAGACGCCGCGGCTCGCACCGTTTGACTCAGCCCGGCAGCCACCCGCCAAATTTTCGAACGATCGTTCTTTTTTGCAGTGTACCGACTCCCGCCCTGCCCGATCAAGTGGCGTAGCGAAACCGGGTTTTTGCCGCATCAGGTGTCGATCGCGTCGCGCGATCGCGCCTTCTCCCGCAACGCGAATTTCTGGATCTTGCCGGTGGAGGTCTTGGGCAGTTCGCCGAATTCCACGCGCCGCGGCACCTTGAAACCGGCGAGGTACTGCTTGCAGAAGGCGATGATCTCGTCGGCTGTCACCTGCGCACCCGCCTTGAGTTCGATGAAGGCGCAGGGGGTTTCACCCCACTTCGGGTCGGGCGCCGCGACCACCGCGGCGAGCATTACCGCCGGATGGCGGTACAGCACGTCCTCGACCTCGATGCTCGAGATGTTCTCGCCGCCGGAGATGATGATGTCCTTACTGCGATCCTTGATCTTGATGTAGCCATCGGGATCGACCACCGCAAGGTCGCCAGTGTGAAAACAGCCGCCGGCGAAGGCGCGCTCGCTCGCCTGCGGATCGCCGAGATAGCCCTTCATCATGATGTTGCCGCGGAACATGATCTCGCCCATGGTCTGCCCATCATGCGGCACTTCTTTGAGGGTCTGCGGGTCGAGCACGGTCGCGGCGTCCTGCAGGTGGTAGCGCACGCCCTGGCGCGCGTTCAGCCGCGCCCGCTCGGGCAGCGGCAGCGTCTCCCACTCCGACTGCTTGGCACAGACGGTGGCCGGGCCATAGACCTCGGTCAGCCCGTACACATGCGTCAGGTCGAAGCCCATCGCTTCGAGTCCCTCGATCAACGCCGCGGGCGGAGCGGCGCCGGCGACCATCGCGCGCACCGTATGCCCGATGCCCGCCTTCATTTCGGCCGGGGCGTTGACCAGCAGACCGTGCACGATGGGCGCGCCGCAGTAATGCGTGACCCCGGCCTCGCGGATGCGGTCGAAAATCGTCTGGGCCTCGACCTTGCGCAGGCAGACGTTGACCCCGGCGCGCGCAGCGACCGTCCACGGAAAGCACCAACCGTTGCAGTGGAACATCGGCAGCGTCCACAGATAGACCGGGTGCTTGGGCATGTCCCATTCCAGAATGTTGGACACGGCGTTGACGTAAGCGCCGCGGTGCGAATAGACCACGCCCTTGGGCTTGCCGGTGGTGCCCGAGGTGTAGTTCAGCGCAATCGCGTCCCACTCGTCGGCCGCGCCGGGCAGCGCCTCGTCGGCATCGCCCTCGGCCAGCAGGGTGTCGTAATCGACGTCGCCGACGCTGGCGCCATCGGGCACGAATTCCGCATCGGGCACGTCGATCACCAGCGGCGGCGCAAGACCGCGCTGCACCGCCAGCGCGATCGCCTCGCGCATCACCCGGCCGAGTTCCGTGTCCACCAGCACCGCCCGGGCGCCACCGTGGGCCAGCATGTAGGCCAGCGACTCGGCATCCAGACGAGTGTTGAGGGTGTTGAGCACCAGTCCGGCCAGCGGCACCGCGAAATGCGCCTCGACCATCGCCGGCACATTCGGCAGCATCGCGGCGACGACGTCCCCGCGCTGCAGCCCTCGCCGCCGCAGCGCGCTGGCAAGCTGGCGGCAACGCATGCGGGTCTCGGCCCAGTTGCGGCGCAGGCGGCCGTGGTGCACCGCCAGCCGGTCCGGGTACACCGCGGCGGCACGGTCGAGAAAGATCAGCGGCGTCAGCGGCGCGTGGTTGGCCCGGTTGGGCACGAGGTCGGCGTCGTTCATGGTCGTCTCCGGAGGGGTCTGCCTGGCGCGAGTGTGCGCCCGGCGGCTTGCGGATGTCTTGCATCGGTTTCCCGATGCCCGCTGCTAGACTGCGCCGCGCATTGGGGAGTAGCCGCCCGGGCGCTGCAGGCAGCAGCCCCCGGGGCCTGCGTCAACACACTCGGCCGTTCGCACCGCGCGGCCGTAGCGCCGGCAGCGTGATCGCCTGGCCAGACCGATGCATCGCGCCACCCGGCTGCGGCGGCGCGATGCATCGTGCACGTTGCCGCAGCCGCGATCGACTCCGACAAAAACATCCGCATGTCCTCCGCCTTTCTCGTCAGCACGGCGCTGGTGGCCCTGGCCGAAATCGGCGACAAGACCCAGCTGCTGTCCCTCACCCTGGCCGCGCGTTACCGCAGACCCTGGCCCATCATCGCCGGCGTGCTGGTGGCCACGCTGCTCAACCACGGCGCCGCCGCGGCGGTCGGCGATGCACTGGCACACTTTCTCACCCCCAGGCTGCTCGACTGGATCGTCGTCGCCTCGTTTCTCATCATGGGGCTGTGGATTCTGGTGCCCGACAAGGCCGACGACGACGCCCGTACCCCGCGCGGTCTGGGCGTGTTCGCGACCACGGTGATCGTGTTCTTCCTCGCCGAAATGGGCGACAAGACGCAGGTGGCCACCGTCGCGCTGGCTGCGCGTTTTCAGGAATGGCTGCCGGTGGTGGCCGGAACGACGCTGGGGATGATGCTGGCGAACGTGCCCGCGGTGCTGTTCGGCCACCGATTTGCCGACCGGCTGCCGACCAAGGCCGTGCATGCGGCTGCCGCGGTGATCTTTGTCGTGATGGGGGCGATGGCGCTGCACGAAGCCCTGCAGCACGGCGCGGTGTAAGCCCTGCGCAGACACCGCGAACCGCGCAGGCAACGCTCAGCGCGAGGCGGGTGCGGGCTCGGCCGGGCCGCCGTTGCCGGGTGCCGGCGCGCTGCCTTCGGCCCAGTGCAGCACCCGCTGCGGGAACGGGATTTCGATGCCTGCGTCTTTCAGCGCCCGCCAGATCGCAAGGTTGACCGCGCCCTTGACCCCCAGGGTGCCGTTTTCCGGATCGTTGATCCAGTAGCCAACGGTGATGTTGATCGAATCGCTGCCGAAGTTGTCCAGCACCGCGCTCGGGCCGGGGTCGCGCAGCACTCGCGGCACCGACAGCGCCGCCTCGCGCAGCAGCGGCAGCACCTTTTCGATGTCGGCGTCGTAGCTCACCCCCACACTGGTCGACAGCCAGACATTGGGGTCGCTGTACGACAGGTTTTCGATGCGGTTGGCGATGAGCTGCTCGTTGGGGATGATGGCGTCGGTGCCGCCGGCGCTGCGCACCAGGGTGTAGCGGGTCTTGATGTCGACGATGCGGCCCTGAAAGGTATCGACCCGCACGTTGTCACCCACGCGCAGGCTGCGCTCGAGCAGGATGACAAAGCCCGACACATAGTTCGCCGCGATTTTCTGCAGGCCCAGCCCCAAGCCGACGCCCAGCGCGCCGCCGAACACGCTGAGCACGGTCAGATCGATGCCGACCATCTGCAGTGCGGTCAGCACCGCGACCACCAGCACCACCGAGCGCAGCAGCCGGGTGAACACCAGGCGAAGGCTGGCGTCGATGCTGGTGCGCATCAGCCGCGCCTCCAGCAGCGACGACACCCACAGCGCAATCAGCAGGGTGATGCCCACCGCGGCGATGCCGGTGAGCAGGGTCCACAGCGACATGCGCTGCTTGCCCATGGTCACCGCAACCGAATCGAGGGATTCGTGCAGCTCCGGCAACAGCCCCGACAGATGCAGCAGCAGCACGATCCACAGCCCGATGCTGACCGCGCGCACCAGCAGCCGGGTTCCGTTGTCGTTGGCAAACAGCCGGCGCGTGACCTCGTTGCCCACCCGCACCAGCAGCAGCACCCCGAGCACCGGCTGCGCGATCTTCAGCAGTTCGAGCGAGCGCACCGATTCGTCCACATGCCGCACCAGCAACAGCAGCAGCAAAGCGATCAGCGGGAACGCCGGGCCGTAGCGCAGGGTCGCGCGGATGGCGCTGCGCCAGTCCGGCAGACGGCGCAGACTGCGCTCGGCCACCGTGCCGAGCACCGCAGCGATGACCACCACTGCGACCAGCACCAGCGCCTGCACCCGCAACTGCGCGGCGCTGGCGTGGGTAATGGCGTGCAGCAAGGGAGACTGGATCAGCATGCGGGCAATTGTCGGACAAGCGCGAGCCGGTTTCGCCGCCGCCTCAGCGCGGTGCCGACGGCACGGGCAGAGGCGGCGCGGGTGCCGAGCCGCCTTGCGCCTGGCGCTGCGCCCGCTGTTGCCGCTGGCGGTAGGCGTCGACCTTGGCGCGATACGCGGCTTCGTTGCGGGCGCGCTGCGCAGCGTCGAGAGTCGGCGGTGCCGGTTTGTTCGGGCGCACCGCGTCGGCGCGAGCCGGTGCAGCGGGCGATGCCGCTGGCCCGCGCGAGCCTCGTGCTCCGCGAGGTCCGCGAGCGCCCCGCCGCCGTCTCGCTGCTCCACGCCGCCG
>CAYMDM010000041.1:0-23083 GCA_964389235.1 uncultured Burkholderiaceae bacterium | reverse complement strand
CTGCTGCGCACCGGGCTGATGCTACGGGTCAGCCGCGTCGGCGCTTCAGCCCCGGCCGACGCCCCGCGCTGGCCCGACGCCGCGGCGCTGCAGGCGCTGGCGCTGGCGCTGGCCGCGTCGGGGCTGACCGTGCTTTACACCCTAGCGGCGCGGGCGCTGGCATCGGACGCCGGGCCGGGCGCGCTGGGCGTGTTCCATTACGCGCAGCGCGTCGGGGAGTTGCCGCTGCACACGGTGTTCGCCGTCGCATCGGCGCTGGCGCTGGTGAGGCTGAGCGCGGCGGAGCGGGCCGGCGACACGCAGGCCGCGCACGCGCTGACCGAGCAATGGTTGCGGGCGATGCTTTGGCTGGCCGCGCTGATCGCCGGCTGCGGGCTGCTTGCCGCACCAGCGGTGGTGCGGCTGATTTTCGGCTGGGGGCGCATTGACGCAGCCGATCAGCAACAAGTGGTGCAGGCGATGCGCTTCATCCTGCTGCTGCTGCCGCTGCAGGCGGCGCAACTGGTGCTGGCGACAAGGCTGAACAGCCACCGCCGCATTGCCGACCAGGTGCTTGGTTACGGCGCTGGGCTGGCCGCGCTGGCGCTGGCCGGGGCACTGCTGCCGCATGACCTCTGGCGCGGGTTGCTGGCTTACGGCGCGGCGTGGCTGGCAGCGGTGGCGATGCTGTGGTGGCGGCTGGCGCGGTTTCAGCGGCTGCCGCAGTGGCGCAACCTGGGTGTGCTCGCCGCGGTGAGTGTGGCGCTGATCGCAGGCTTCGCCCTGCTCGCACACCTGACGCTGGCCTGGCCGCTGACACTGGGACTGGCGGTGTTGCTGGCCGCGGGCGGTGGCGCGGCGTGGCTGCACTATGACGCGATGGGGCAGCAGATACGGGCTCGCTACACTGCCCGTCGCGCTGGCCGCGCACCCTCGGCATAGAGGGTTCGACACCGGCCTGACGCGCCTGCACGTCCCCCTCTGTTCGCATGGACTTCATCCAGATCACCAACGACCCGGATTTCGCAGCCTTCGCCGTCAGTTGCGGCGTGGCGCGGCTGATGGTCGACCTCGAACGCAACGGCAAGATCGAACGTCAGGGCGGGCTGGGCACCTTCATTTCCGACCACATGCCGGAGGACGTTCCGCGCGTGCGCCACGCCGCACCCGGCGCCGACCTGATCGTTCGCGTCAACCCGCTGGGCGAGGGCAGTGCGGCGGAAATCGACAGGGCGATTGCCGACGGCGCCACGCACGTGATGCTGCCGATGTTCCGCCGCGCCGACGAGATCGCCCGCTTCGTTGAATTCATCGCTGGCCGCGCGCACAGCGTCGCGCTGCTGGAAACGCGCGATGCGCTGGCATGCCTGTCGCAGTGGGTCGATCTGCCGGGGCTGGACGAGGTGTACGTAGGGCTGAACGACCTGCACCGCGAGCTCGGTCAGCGCTTCATGTTCGAGCCGCTGGCCGATGGCACGGTCGACCGCGTCGCCGCCGCGACCAAGGCGGCCGGCAAGCGCTTCGGCTTTGGCGGCATCGCCCGGCTGGACGAAGGGCTGCTGCCGGGGCGGGTGGTGCTGGGCGAGCATCTTCGGCTGGGGTCGAGCAGTGTGATTCTGTCACGCACCTTCAACCGCGAGCGACTGGAGCTGCCGACTACCGAGTGGCAGGCGATTTACGCGCGCGAGATCCGGGCGCTGCGCCACGCCGCCGCCGTGCTGGCACAGCGCGACGCCGCCGAGATCGAAAGCGACCGCCGGCTGGCCATCGACCTGATCCGCCGTGTGGTGCAGACCCTGGCCGAACCCGCTGCCTGAACGCTGCGCATGATCAAACGCGGGTTCGACCTCGTCGCCGCGCTGCTGGCGCTGCTGCTGCTGTCGCCGCTGCTGCTAGGCGCGGCGCTGGCGGTGTGGTGGGACTCGGGGCGGCCGGTGCTGTTCGTGCAGCCGCGCGTCGGTCGAGGTGGCAAGACCTTCGCGCTGTACAAGTTCCGCAGCATGGTGGTCGACGCGCCGCGGCTCGGGAGCCATTCCACCGCGGCGAACGACCCGCGCATCACCCGCGTCGGCCGCGTCCTGCGCCGCACCAGCCTCGACGAATTGCCACAACTATTCAACGTCCTGCGTGGCGACATGAGCCTGGTCGGCCCGCGGCCGGACGTGCCGGCGCAGCGCGCCAACTACACCGCCGAACAATGGGCGCTGCGCCACCGCGTGCGCCCCGGCATCACCGGGCTGGCGCAGGCGCTATACCGCTCGGCGGCCACGCCGGAGCAGCGACTGGCTGCCGATCTGGACTACGCCCGCAACCCCAGCCTGCGCCGCGACCTGCACATCCTCTGGCTGACCGTCGGCCAGGTGCTGCGCCGGCGCGGCGCCAACTGAACCGAACCATGTGCGGCATCTACGGCTATTTCGACCGGCGCGGGGCATCGCTGTCCCCCGCGCAGCTGCAGGCGATGGACGCCAGCCTCGTCCACCGCGGCCCCGACGACACTGGCTGCTTCGCCCCCGCGGGCGCAGCGGTAGGCAACCGCCGGTTGTCGATCATCGACGTCGCCGGTGGCCACCAGCCCTTCGTGTCCGATGACGGCGGCATCGCCCTGGTGCAGAACGGGGAGATTTTCAACTTCGTTGAACTGCGTGCCGAGTTGCAGCGCCAGGGCGTGCGCTTTGCCAGCGATCACAGCGACACCGAGGTGCTGCTGCGGCTGTACGAGCGCGAGGGGCTGGCGTTCCTGCCGCGGCTCAACGGCATGTTCGCCATCGCCATCCTCGACCGGCGCGACCCGCTGCAGCCCGCGCTGCACCTGGTGCGCGACCGCATCGGCGTCAAGCCGCTGTTCGTCGCCGACGACGGCACGCGCCTGCTGTTCGGCTCGGAAATCAAGGCCATCCTCCCGGCACAAGACAACCGGCCGCGACTGAACCTGCCGGCGCTGCAGCATTACCTCGCCTACAACTTCGTTCCGCCGCCGTTCACCCTTTTTGAAGGCATCCGCCATGTGCCGCCGGGCACGGTGCTGAGCTGCACCCGCGAAGGCGTCACGTCCCGCCGCTGGTGGCGGCTGGCCGACCAGCAGCCGCGGCCGCAGGACTTTGGCACCTGGAGCGAGGCATTTCTCGCCCTGCTCGACGATGCGGTGCGGCTGCGGCTGCGCAGCGACGTGCCGTTCGGCGCGTTTTTATCGGGCGGGGTCGATTCCAGCACCATCGTCGGGCTGATGACCCGGCATGTGGCCGAGCCTGTGCACACCTTCTGCATCGGCTTCGACGACCCGCGCTTCGACGAATCGCCGTATGCGCGCGAAGCCGCGCAGCGCTTTGCCACCCAGCATGTCGAGCGCACCGTCGCACCCGATCTGCTCGACGAATGGAGCGATGCCCTGTGGCATTGCGACCAGCCGCATGGCGACGCCTCGTTCCTGCCCACGCTGGAAGTCAGCCGGCTGGCGCGCAGCGGCAGCAACGGCGACGACGGCGTCAAGGTGGTGCTGACCGGCGATGGCGGCGACGAGCTGTTTGCCGGCTATGACAAATACGCCAGCTTCCTCGCCGACCCGGCCCATGCCGCGCTCGACGCTGACGCGTTTGCCCGCCGCTATGTCGAACACACCGGGTTGTTTTCGGCCGCTGCCCGCGACGCCCTGCTGCAACCCTGGCTGCGACAGGCCTTGCTGGGGGTGGACAGCGTGGCCGACGTGGCCGCCCCTTGGCTGGCCGAGGCAAGGCATTTCGACCGCGTCAACCAGATGCTGTATCTGGACATGATGCTGCTGCTGCCGGGCAACAACCTGGTCAAGCCCGACCGCATGGGCATGGCCGTTTCGCTCGAAGCGCGCACCCCTTTTCTCGACTGGCGAATGATGGAGTTCGCGTTTCGCGCGCCCGGCGACACCAAGCTGCGCGACGGCGACAAAAAGCACTGGTTCAAGCGCGCGGTCGAGCCGCTGATCGGCCCCGAACTCGCCTACCGCAAAAAGCAGATGTTCACCGTGCCGATCGGCGAGTGGTTCCGCGGCCCGCGGCGCGACTGGCTGCACGGCCTGCTGTTCGCCCCCGACGCGCTGGCCGCGCAATTGTTCGACCCGCAGACTTTGCGCGATCTGTTCGACGCGCATGTCGCCGGCCGCGCCAACCACACCCGCGAGCTGCGCGCGCTGGCCGCGCTGGAACTGTGGGCGCAGCGGTTCCAACCCGAGGTGCCGCGCTGACCCGTATCGAGGCGGAGCGTCGCATTCGGATACGCCCGCGGCGGGCAGTGGCAAACGCGCCGTCGCCTTGCCGCACTATGCTTTGCGCATGAACAAACAACGCGAAATCCGCCACAAGCGCGGGCAGCTGACCGCGCGCAACTTCCCCAGTGCCGGCGAGGATGCCGAGCGCGTCGCCCGCGAGCCCTCGCCTTACGACGGCCCGGAGAGCAGCTACCGACTGGCGTTCACCGACACCCGGTTCATCCTGCGCGAAGAGCTGCGCAGCGTGCGGCTGCAGCTCGAACTGCTCAAGCCCGAGCTGATCCAGCAGGAGCACGGCGTCGAATCGACGGTGGTGATATTCGGCAGCGCCCGCATCCAGCCGCGCGACGTGGCCGAGCAGCGGCTGCAGCAGGCGCAGGCTGGCGGCGACGCGCAGGCCATCGCCCGTGCCCGCATGGCGCTGGACATGTCGCACTACTACGAGGAAGCGCGGCGGCTGGCGACCCTCATAACCCGTGCCACCTGCGAGCAGGATCCGCCGCTGATCGTGGTCACTGGCGGCGGTCCCGGCATCATGGAAGCGGGCAATCGCGGCGCGTTCGAGGCGCAGGGCAAGAGCGTGGGGCTGAACATCGTGCTGCCGCACGAGCAGCAGCCCAACCCCTACATCACGCCCGAGCTGTGCTTTCAGTTCCATTACTTCGCGCTGCGCAAAATGCACTTCCTGATGCGCTCGGTCGCGCTAGTGTGCTTTCCCGGTGGCTTCGGCACTTTGGATGAGCTGTTCGAGGTGCTGACCCTCACCCAGGCGCGCAAGGTGCGGCGCCGGCCGATTCTGCTGTTCGGCGAGGCGTTCTGGCGCAAGCTGATCGACTTCGACCATCTGGTCGAAACCGGCATGATCGCCGCCGACGATCTGCATCTGTTCCGTTTTGTCGAAACCGCCGAACAGGCGTGGGAAGAACTGCAGGCCGCATTCGACCTCGCCAGCAACGGTGCGGGCAACGGCAGCTCCGAACCGGTGGAGGTGTGAGATGGCCCCGATGGTGCATCTGATCGGCGTGCCCACCGATATCGGCGCCGGCGCCCGCGGCGCGTCGATGGGCCCGGAGGCGCTGCGCGTCGCCAGGCTCGAAGCCGCGCTGCGCGAGCAGGGCGCTGCCGTGCTCGATACCGGCAATCTCTCTGGCCCGCACAACCCCTGGCAGCTGGCTGTCGACGGCTACCGTCATCTGCACGAAGTGGTCGCGTGGAACCAGGCGGTGCATGCGGCGGTGGGCCGCTCGCTGCAGGCGGGCGCGCTGCCCATCATGCTGGGTGGCGATCACTGCCTGGCCATCGGCTCCATCGGCGCAGTCGCGCAGCATTGCCGCGCCAACGGTCGCAAGCTGCGGGTGCTGTGGCTGGACGCGCATGCCGACTTCAACACCCACACCATCACCCCCACCGGCAATATCCACGGCATGCCGGTGGCCTGTCTGTGCGGCTACGGCCCGCCCGAACTCACCACCCTGGGCGGCCCTGCACCACAGTTGCAGCCCGCGCAGGTGCGGCAGATCGGCATTCGCAGCGTCGATGCCGGCGAAAAACGGCTGGTGCATCAGGCCGGGCTGGAGGTGTTCGACATGCGCTATATCGACGAGCACGGCATGCGTGCGACGATGGAGCAGGCGCTGGCCGGAGTGGACGAGCAGACCCATCTGCACGTGAGTTTCGACGTGGACTTTCTCGACCCGGACATCGCCCCCGGCGTGGGCACGACGGTGCGCGGCGGCCCGACTTACCGCGAAGCCCAGTTGTGCATGGAAATGATCGCCGACACCGGGCGGCTGGCCTCGCTCGACGTGGTCGAGCTCAACCCCGCGTTCGACGTGCGCAATCGCACCGCTGAACTTGCGGTCGATCTGATCCAGAGCCTGTTCGGCAAATCCACACTGATGCGCGCCTGAGTCCGCCCGCCGGGCGGTCTTCGTGCCGTGCCCCGGCGCGCTTCCCCGCGGTTTCTTTCCCCGTTTCGCTGCCCTGCTTTTTCGCGCCACCGCCGCCGATGCCCCGCCGCTTTTCCTCCGCGCTGGATGCGCTGCGCCATGTCTGGGGCTACGAGCAGTTCCGCGGACTGCAGCAACCGGCAATCGAGCACGTGGCAGCTGGCCGCGATGCGCTGGTGCTCATGCCCACCGGGGGCGGCAAGTCACTGTGCTACCAGGTGCCGGCGCTGCTGCGCGAAGGGGTGGCGGTGGTCGTCTCGCCGCTGATTGCGCTGATGCACGACCAGGTCGCCGCGCTGCGCACCCTGGGTCTGCGCGCGGCTTACCTCAACTCCACGCTCGATGCGGCCGAGGCCGCTGCAGTGCGTCGCGCCGCCCGCGCCGGCGAACTCGACCTGCTCTACCTCGCGCCCGAGCGGCTGTTAAGCGAATCGGGTCTGGCCCTGCTCGACGATTGCCACATCGCGCTGTTTGCGATCGACGAAGCGCATTGCGTGTCGCAATGGGGGCACGACTTCCGCCCGGAATACGGCCAGCTGTCGCTGCTGCGCGAGCGCTGGCCCGCGGTGCCGCGGGTGGCGCTGACCGCCACCGCCGACGTGCCGACGCGGCATGAAATCGCGCAGCGGCTGCTGCACGACGGCGCCGAATTCGTTGCCAGCTTCGACCGTCCCAATATTCGTTACCGCGTGGTCGAAAAGCGCGACGGCCGCGCGCAGCTGCTGCAGTTCATCCGCAGCGAACATGCGGGCGACTGCGGGGTGGTCTATGCGCTGTCGCGTGCCACCGTCGAAGAAGTCGCGGCGATGCTCGCCAGCCACGGCATCCGCGCCTTGCCCTACCACGCGGGGATGCCAGCGGCGACCCGCCACGCCCATCTGCGCCGCTTTCTCGATGAGGACGGCGTGGTGATGGTCGCCACCATCGCTTTCGGCATGGGCATCGACAAGCCCGACGTGCGCTTTGTCGCGCATCTGGACATGCCGCGGTCGATCGAAGGCTATTTCCAGGAGACGGGCCGCGCCGGGCGCGACGGCCTGCCCGCCACCGCGTGGATGGCCTACGGCCTGCAGGACGTGGTGCAGCAGCGCCGGCTGATCGACCTGTCCGAAGCCGACGAGGCCTACAAGCGCCTGTCCACCACCAAGCTCGACGCGATGCTGGCCTACGCCGAAAGCGTCGACTGCCGGCGGGTGCGGCTGCTCGGCTATTTCAGCGAGGCCAGCCGCCCCTGCGGCAACTGCGACAACTGCCTGCAGCCGCCGCAGATGGTCGACGCCACCGAGGCCGCGCAAAAGCTGCTGTCGACCCTCTACCGCTGCCAGCAGGCCAGCGGCATCGCCTTCGCCGCCAGCCACATCATCGACGTGCTGCGCGGCAAGCGCAGCGACAAGGTGCTGCGCCACGGCCATGAGCGGCTGTCCACCTTCGGCATCGGCGCCGACTGGAGCGAGGCCGACTGGCGGCTGCTGCTGCGGCAACTGGTGGCGCAGCACCTCGTCGAAGTCGACGCCGCGCATCTCAACGTGCTGCGGCTGACCGCGGCCAGCCGCGCCGTGCTGCGCGGCGAGCAGCGCATCGCGCTGCGCCAGCGCCAGCCCGAGGCTGCGCGCGCCCGTCGCGGCAGCGCGCGGGCCACGCAGCCCGCCGTGGCGCTGTCCGCAACGGATGCGGCCCTGTTCGATCGGCTGCGCGCCTGGCGCGCGACCACGGCGAAGGCGCAGGGCGTGCCGGCGTATGTGATTCTGTCCGACGCCACCCTGCTGGCCATCGCCCAGGCGCGGCCGCAAAGCCTTGCGGCGCTGCGCGGCATCTCGGGTATCGGCGATGTCAAGCTCGAACGCTTTGGCGAGTCGCTGCTCAGTTTGACGCGGCAGGGCGATTGACCGCAGGCGCTGCCGCCCCCGCGCCCCGCCGGGTTTTCCAAAGCGAATACGCCACGCCGCCAGCCAGCAGCCCGAAGGTCACGCCCAGGCTCAACGCGGCCGGAATCTTGCCCACCCAGTCGGCCAGAAAAATCTTGCTGCCGATGAACACCAGCACCAGCGCCAGCGCGTACTTGAGGTAGGCAAAGCGGTGCAAGATCGCCGCCAGCGCGAAATACAGCGCGCGCAGCCCGAGAATCGCAAAGATGTTGCTGGTGTAGACCACGAAGGCATCGGTGGTCACGGCAAACACCGCGGGCACGCTGTCCACGGCGAACACCAGGTCGGCCAGTTCCACCGTCACCAGCGCCATGAACAGCGGGGTGGCGAACCAGCGCAGCCGGCCCTTGGCATCCGGCAGCCGCACCCAGAAGCGCGAGCCGTGCAGCTGCGGGGTCAGCGGCAGCATGCGCCGCAGCAGCGCCAGCACCGGGTTACGCATCGGGTCGGGCGCATGGTCGGCCAGCCACAGCATGCGCACCCCGGTGTAGATCAGAAACGCCGCGAACACATACAGCACCCAATGGAACTGCGTCACCAGCGCCGCGCCGGCGCCGATCAGCAACGCGCGCAGCACGATCACGCCGAGGATGCCCCAGAACAGCACCCGGTGCTGCAGATGCCGTGGCACCGCGAATGCCGCGAACACCAGCGAAATCACGAACACATTGTCCAGCGACAGGCTTTTTTCCACCGCGTAGGCGGTGAAGTAGTCCATGCCTGCAGTCGCACCTTCCATCCACCACAGCCAGGCGCCAAACAGCACCGCCACGGCGATGTACCCGGCCGACAGCCACAGGCTTTCGGTCACGCCGATGGCGTGGTCTTCCCGGTGCAGCACACCGAGGTCGAACACCAGCAGCGCCGTCACCACGCCGCCGAACACCAGCCACAGCCACAGCGCATGCCCCAGAAAAGGCGTTGTCAGCACGTCCATTGCAGGTTTGATGGGTTGAAAAAAACGGGGGCACGCGGCCCCCGCCAAGTTTCGACCGTAGGAGGAAGGAGCGCTTCAGTCGAAATCGAACAACTCGGACCACATCGACTTGCGCTTTCGCTGCGCCGCGTAACGCGGGTCGCGATGATGAAAGTCGCTGTCGACGAAATCGGGCGGCGGCGCTGGCCGCTGCGCCTCGCGCGGCGCCGCCGTTTGCGCCGGGCTGACAGGGGCCGGCGCGGCGACCTCGGCGGCGTTGGCACGCTCGATGATCTTGTCCAGCTCGCCGCGGTCCAGCCATACCCCGCGGCACTTGGGGCAGTAGTCGATTTCCACGCCCTGGCGTTCGCTCATCACCAGGGCGGTGTCGGGGCAGTGCGGACAGAGCATGGGGGTCTCCCTTCAGTAGGCGGTGCTTGCTTTCACTCGTCGCGGCTGACAAAGCCCAGCAGTTGCAGCAGGCTGACGAACAGATTGAACAGGCTGACATACAGGCTGACCGTGGCCAGCACGTAGTTGGTCTCGCCACCGTGGACGATGCGGCTGGTCTCGAACAGAATCATCCCGCTCATCAGCAGCACGAACACCGCCGAGACCGTCAGCGACAGCGCGGGCATCTGCAGGAAGATCGCCGCCAGCCCGGCGAGAAACGCCACCAGCACCCCGGCGAACAGCATGCCGCCGAGAAAGCTGAAGTCCCGCTTGCTGGTCAGCGCCCAGGCCGACAGACCAAAGAAGATCAGAGCGGTGCCAGCCATCGCCGTGGCAACGATCTGCCCGCCGCCGGCCAGGCCGAGGTAGTGGCTGAGGATGGGCCCCAGGGTGTAGCCCATGAACCCGGTCAGCGCGAACACCGACAGCACGCCCCAGCCGCTGTTGGCCAGCTTGTGGGTAAGAAACAGCAGGCCGAAGTAGCCGACCAGGGTGACGATGATGCCGGGCGCAGGCAGCGCCAGTGCGACGCTGGCCGCGGCCACGCCGGCACTGAACAGCAGGGTCAGCGCCAGCAGCGCATAGGTGTTGCGCAGCACCCGGTGCGCCGGCAGCGCCAGGCCGCGGCCGGCAGCGCCGGCGGGCAGGGTGCGCAGGGATTCGACACGTTCCATGATCAAGACTCCTGAAGTGAACAGTTCAAACAGACGATTTCGTGAGGCGCTTTCGACGGGCGGGCCGCGTCATGCCGCAGCGAGCGGCAGCGGGTCGGGTAGCGGCGTCTGGCCTCTCGCGGCAGACCGGCCGGCAGCGAGCCGCCGCTCGGTCTGCCGCAGCAGCGCATGCGCGGCGCGGGCGATGGCCTGTCGCACCAGCGCCACCGGCTGCGCCCCGCGCTCACGCACCACCACCGCGGGCGCACCGCGCAGCTGCAGATGCACCAGGCACAGCTTGTCCTCGCCGCCGCGCGGGCCATTGACGTCGCGCAGCTGCAGCGACACCCCCTGCACCTGATCGGCGCGATGCCGCAAGGAGCGACGAAGCACACTCTCGACCAGACTTTGCAGCCGCGACTGCTGCTCGGTGTCGAGCTGCAGATCGGCGTAGCGAACGGAAATCCACATCATTGACCTCCCGGTAACAAACCGTGACAGGGAGAAATCTAGGGCTTGTTCTGCATCAAGTAAATTCGAATTTATGAATTTTTCGTTTCGATTTTCTCGAACTCTCAGGTGGTGGGAATCGGCGCATGAACTACAAGCATCTGCATTACTTCTGGGTCACCGCGCGCAGCGGCGGCATCGTGCGGGCGGCGCGGCAATTGCATCTGACGCCCCAGACCCTGAGCGGCCAGATCAAGCTGCTCGAAGACCGGCTGGGCCAGCCGCTGCTGCGCAAATCCGGCCGTACTCTGGAGCTGACCGAGGCCGGCGCGGTTGCGCTGCGCTATGCCGACGACATCTTCGCCCTCGGCGCGGCGCTGGAAGCCGCGCTGCGCGGGCCGCGGCTGGCCGCCCACGTCGCGCCGCTGCGCATCGGCATCACCGACGCGATTCCCAAAGCGATTGCCTACCGGCTGATCGCCCCGGCGCTGGACGGCGGGCAGGCGCAGCGGCTGGTGTGCGAGGAAGGGGAGATGGACGAGCTGCTGGCCGAGCTGGCGGTGCATCGCCTGGATCTGGTGCTGGCCGACGCGCCACTGCCGCCGAACGTGAACGTGCGGGCGTTCAACCACCGTCTGGGGCGCAGTGCGTTGAGCCTTTACGCCACCGCGGCGCTGCGCCAGCGGAGCGCCCTGCCCTTTCCCGCCTGCGTGAACGAACTGCCCTTGCTGCTACCCGGAACGACCTCGGCGGTGCGCACCCAGATCGACCGCTGGCTGGCCGAGAACGACCTGCACCCGGCAGTGGCCGGCGAGTTCGAGGACGGTGCGCTGATGACCACCTTCGGCGGCGAAGGTCGCGGGGTGTTTTTCGCGCCCAGCGTGTCGAAAGACGACTTGGCGCGGGAGATCGGCGCGCAATGGCTGGGCGATTGTTCCGGCGTGTCGCAGGACTTCTATGCGATTTCGGTCGAGCGTCGCATCACCCATCCCGGCGTGGCCGCGTTGACGCAGCAGGCGCGCGGGCTGCTCGCCCCCAACGAGGAAACGCCAGCCTCATGAAGTAGGTTGCCGAGGGCGACTCACCAGCACCGCGCGCTCATGCCCGAGTTCGGGCGGGCGACGAGCAGCCGATGTTCAGGGAAACGCCGGGATGTCCGGATCCAAGCCCTCGGCCTCGATGCCCTTGCCAGGGCAGCAGAACCTTTCCTGATACTCGGCCGCCTTTTCGTGCGGCACGTCGGCCATCACGAGAACCTTGCCATCGGCAATGGCCTGCTTGAAGCGTTCCAGCCGGCTGCTGTCCACGCTGACCCCGATCAGGCTGCTGGCCCAGCTGCCGATCAGCAGCCCGGCTGCGGCCAGACCGATCACGATGCCGCCTGCCGGGATCACCGCCATACCGGGAATCGCCAGCGCCACCAGCCCGGCCAGCCCACCGGTGACCCCGCCGACGGCCGCGCCGCGTTCGAGAGCCGGAATCAGGTCGGAACGCTGGGCGATGCCGGCCTCGGGCAGATCTTCCAGCGGCGTGCCTTCGCGCGCGAGGACGTGGATGTGCTTTTCGGGCACCCGCGCAAGCAACAGCTCGTTGACCAGCGATTTAGCCGTGGGCACATCGGGGGCGAGGAAAAAAAGGCGTTGCATGGCAGTCTCCTTGTTGTGAGGCGGAGTCCTCCCCTCCGCCGGGGTCACGCCGTGAGGTTCTGCCGGCGTTAGTGAAAGATTAGTTCGCTTCGCTGAGCCTGCGCTGAATTCCCCACGCCATTTGCGGTAAACGGCAACGACGATTACCACGCGTTACCACGCCGCCTCATCGCCTCACATCACCGCCCCAGCGCCGCGCCGAACACCTTGCCGATCAGTTTGCTGCCGGTGCCCAGCGGGTCGGTACGGATTGCCCGCTCCTGCTCGCCGATGGCTTGGTAGAGGCGGTTCAGCGCCTCGTGGGTGACGTATTGCTGGATATTGGCCTGATCGGACTTGACCAGCCCGAACTGCGCCGCCTCGCCGGCGTAGCGGTTGTACATCTGCGCCAGCCCGACCTTGTCGGTGGCGCGTGCGACGATGGGCAGAAACTTCTGCGTCAGCGGCGCCTCGGTCTTGCGCTTGAAGTAGTCGGTGGCGGCCTCGTTGCCGCCAGTGAGAATGCCCTTGGCGTCCTGCAGGGTCATCGACTGCACCGCGTTGACCAGCAGGGTCTTGGCCTCGGGCACCGCGGCTTCGGCGGCGCGGTTGATCGCCAGCTCCAGCTCGTCGGCCTGCTTGCCCATGCCGGCCATGCGCATGAGGCTGCTGGCTTTTTCCAGCGCCGGCGGCAGCGGAATGCGCCATTTGGCGTTGCCGTAAAAGCCGTTCTCGCGGCCGAGTTCCTTCACGGCGATGTCGGTGCCGCGGGTCAACGCCGCCTTCAGCCCCTGGTCGACCTCACCGCTGCTCAGCGCCGCGACCGCGGCGTTCACGCCACCCCCGCCCCCGCCACCACCCGACGGGGCTGCAGGCGGCTGGGGCTGCGCGGCGCCGCCCTGCAGGCCACCCAGTGCATTGCCGATCTGGCCCTGCAGGTTGCCCAGGTCGAACGCCTGGGCCGGCGCGGCTGCCACGGTCAGCGCAGCCGCAGCAGCCAGCGCCAGAAGGGTGCGGATTGGGGAGAAGGCTGAACGCATCGCAAGTCTCCTTCAAAGGATTGGGCAACGGAACCCCCGCTCAACGCTGCGGCTCGGGCGTGGCGCGCAGCACTTCGTCCAGGGTAGTGAGTCCTTCGGCGACCTTCATCGCCCCGGCCAGCCGCAGCGGGCGCATGCCGTCCTTGAGTGCCTGGGTGCGCAGCGGCCCGAGCTCCGGACTGTGCGCGAGCTGATGCCGCAAGGGCTCGGTGCACACCAGCAGCTCGTAAAGCCCGACCCGCCCGAGGTAGCCAGTGTTGCGGCATTCCACGCAGCCCACGGGTTTGTAGGGGCGCGGCGTGACATTGGGTTTCCACGGCGCCACGGCCTGTCTGAACACCTCGGGGTCGAACTGCTCGTCGGGCTGTTTGCAGTGCGGGCAGAGGGTGCGCACCAGCCGCTGCGCCAGCACCCCCAGCAGCGTGGCCGCGAGCAGATAGGGCGGCACGCCGAGTTCGAGCAGCCGGGTGATGCTGGCCGGCGCGTCGTTGGTGTGCAGCGTGGACAGCACCAGATGGCCGGTCAGCGCCGCCTGCACCGCCATGTCGGCGGTTTCGCGGTCGCGAATTTCGCCGACCATGATGATATCCGGGTCCTGCCGCATCAGCGCGCGCAGCCCTTCGGCGAAGCTGAGGTCGATGGCCGGCTGCACCTGCATCTGGTTGAACGCCGGCTCGACCATTTCGATCGGGTCTTCGACGGTGCAGACGTTGACCTCCTCGGTGGCCAGACGCTTGAGGGTGGAATACAGGGTGGTGGTCTTGCCGCTGCCGGTTGGCCCGGTGACCAGCAGAATGCCGTTGGGCGCGCTGGTGAGCTGCTGCCACTGCCGCGCCTCGTGCGACGGAAAGCCCAGCGCCGCCATGTCGCGCACCACCACGTCGGGGTCGAAAATGCGCATCACCAGCTTTTCGCCGAACGCCGTGGGCATGGTCGCCAGCCGCAGTTCGACTTCGTCGCCGCTGGGTCGGCGCGTCTTGATGCGACCGTCCTGCGGCCGGCGCTTCTCCACCACGTCCATGCGGCCGAGCAGCTTGATGCGGCTGGTCATCGCGCCCAGCACCGTGGTGGGCACCTGATAGACCGTGTGCAGCACCCCGTCGATGCGAAAGCGGATCGCGCCCATGTCGCGCCGCGGCTCGATGTGAATGTCCGAGGCGCGCTGCTCAAAGGCGTACTGCCACAGCCAGTCCACCACCTGCACCACGCCGGCGTCGTTGGCGTCGAGAGCGCGGCCGCTGCGGCCGAGCTCCACCAGTTGCTCGAACTGGTTGACCCCGCTGCCCGGGCCGTTGCGCTGCGCCGCCTTGACCGAGCGCGCCAGGCTGAAAAACTCAACCGTGTAGCGCGCAATGTCCGCCGGACTGGACACCACCAGCGCGATCGGCCGGCGCAGCATGCGCTCCATTTCCGGCACCCAGCCGCGGTCGAAGGGCTCGCAGGTGGCAATCGTCACCTGCTCGCTGCTGGCGGCCACCGGCAGGATGCGGTGCTGCTGCGCGTAGCTGATAGACATGAGGTCGCCGATCTTGCCGATCTCCACCTTCAGCGGGTCGACGCGCAGATACGACAGACCGGCGCGCTGCGCCAGCCATTCGGTGAGCAGGTCGAGGTCGATGGCGCGGCCATCGCTGCGCCGCTTCAGCCCGGCCTGCGCCACCCGTTGCAACGCGTGCAGTTTGTCGCTCGCGTGGGCGCAACGCTCCCAGCCGAACTTGGCTGCGGCCGCGTCAATCCAGCCATCGGCCTCCAGCCATTGCAGCAGTTCGCGCCAGTGCAGCCGGCCTTGCGGCGTCGAGCTGGCCGCGGTCGCCGCTGTGGCGCGGGTGGCGTGACGATCCGAGCGGGTAGAGGCGTCCATGCGCGCAGTGTAGGCCGCCACCCTCGCGTTCAACGCGGCTGCGGATGCAGGCGCTTGAGCAACCGCGCCCAACGCCGCGCCGGCAGGCCGGTGCGTGCGGCCACCGGATCGGCACGCTCCAGCAGTTGCACGCGCGTGGGCAACGCCGAAGGCTGCGCGTCGCGCAGCGCCACGGCGATGAGGTTGCCGTCGCGGTTGGGCGGGAGCATCCACACACTGTCGCCCGGCTGGTCGAAGGCCGCGGCGATGCGCTGCAGGCTGCGTTCGAGCACCCGCGCATGCCCGGCGCCGCTGAACAGATTGACCACCAACGCGCCAGTGGGAGCAAGCAGCCGCCGGCAGTCGGCATAAAAATCGGGCGTGTCCAGCACCGGGGCGGCGGCTTCATGGTCGTACAGATCGACATGCAGCACCAAGGCGATACCGGCGTGCGCGGGGTCGGCGGCAAACGTGCCGGCGTCGCCCTCGATCACCGTCAGCCGTGGCCCCGGCGGCGGCAGCGCAAACCAGCGATGCGCCGCGGCGATGACCAGCGGATTGAGCTCGACCGCCACGCAGCGCATGCGCAGGGTTTTGAGGCAGAACTTGGTCACCGCGGCGGCACCCAGCCCGAGCTGCACCGCGGTGCCGCCCTTCCACGCGCTTTCCGGCAAGAGCAGCAGCCACGCCATCATGCGCTGCACGTATTCCAGCTCGATGGCGTACGGCCGGTCGATGCGCATGCTGCCCTGTATCCACGGCGTGCCCAGGTGCAGATGCCGCACCCCGCCCTCTTCGGACAGGGTGGGCGCGGGAAACTTCGGCTGGCGGGCCATGTCAGGGTGCGGTGGTTTCGGCCGGCGCACGCACCGGCAGACCCGCACGAGCAAACGCCTCGGCCCAGGCGGCGAGCTTGCGCTGCAGGCTCCAGCTCGCATTGGCCGGGCTGGTCGAAGGCAGCCGCAGCACCTCCACGCCGAGGTCGCGGCTGCGCTGCATGTGCCGAGCCGACTCGCCGCCGTTGTGCGCGATCAGCCGCAGCGCGGGCAGTTGCCGCAACAGCCCGGGCAGGTCGTTGGCCACGGCGTCGGTGATTGCGCTGTCGGCGCTGCCGGCGCGGCGGCAGCTCGCGTACACATCCCAGATGCCCAGCCCCCGCTCACACACGAATGCCAGCCGCTGCGCATACGGCATGGCGCAGAGATCGGCGCCGAACAGCGCGCCGACGATGGGCCAGAACTGGTTGCGCGGGTGGGCGTAATACTGCTGCGCCTGCAGCGAGGCCACGCCGGGAAAGCTGCCCAGCACCAGCAGGCGGCAGCGCGCGTCAATCACCGGCGGGAGTCCCGTCAGCGAAGCCGCATGGTCGACCCGGCGGGCCGTGGCGCGCTCTGAGGGCAGAGACGTCGCGTGCGCGGAAAAGGCGCGGGGATGAGTTCGGGAGGACATGCCGGGATTGTCCGCTGCGCGCCGCCCGGGCCGCATCCCGCTTCGGCAACAAACATGGCGCAAGGCACGCGCGCCCGAACCTTCCTGCGGGGCGTCCCGCGTGCTCGGGTCGAGGAGAAGGCAAGCGCTCCACGCCCTCCGAGCCAATATAATGACCGGCTTCGCGGGTGTAGTTCAATGGTAGAACTGCAGCTTCCCAAGCTGCTAACGTGGGTTCGATTCCCATCACCCGCTCCACCATCGCCCTTGCGCAACGGCGAAAGACATCCGGCCACAGCCGGTTTTTTTTCGTCCGCGTCCGCCGCGCGGGCCTGTCACTCATGAGCCTCTTCCCCGACGACGACCCCGCCGCCGCCACGCCACCTCGCCGCGCCATCCGCAGCTTTGTGCTGCGCGCCGGGCGCACCACTGCGGCGCAACAGCGCGCGCTGGCCACCCTGGCGCCGCGCTGGTGCCTGCCTTATGCCGATGCGGTGCCGGACTGGGCCGCCGTTTTCGGACGCGAGGCACCGCGGGTGCTGGAAATCGGCTTCGGCATGGGTGATGCGACGGCGCAGATCGCCGCCGCACGCGGCGACACGGATTTCATCGGTGTAGAAGTGCATCCGCCCGGCGTCGGCGCGCTGCTGCTGCAGATCGACGCGCTCGGCCTGGCCAATCTGCGCATCGTGCAGCACGACGCGGTAGCGGTGCTGCAGCACATGATCGCCCCGCAGAGCCTCGCCGGGCTGCACATCTACTTCCCCGACCCGTGGCCGAAAAAACGCCACCACAAGCGGCGGCTGATCCAGCCCGATTTCGTGCGCCTGGCCGCGAGCCGCCTGCAACCCGGCGGCTACCTGCATTGCGCCACCGACTGGCAGCCCTACGCCGAGCACATGCTGGCGGTGCTGTCGGCCGAGCCCGCGCTGCGCAACACCGCCGAAAGCTACGCGCCGCGCCCGCCGTGGCGGCCGCAGAGCAAGTTCGAGCGCCGCGGCCTGCGGCTGGGCCACGGGGTGTGGGACTTGCTGTTCACCGCGGGCTGACGCGGCGGGCCATCACCCCGACCAGTTCACCCAGCCGCCCCACGCCGTCACCAGCACCAGCAGACCAAACGCCAGGCGATACCAGGCAAACGGCACGAAGCTGTGCGCGCCGACATAACGCAGCAGCCAGCGCACCACGGCCAGCGCCGAGATGAAGGCCACGGCCATGCCCAGCCCGAACACCGGCAGGTCGTTCGCGTCGAGCAGGGAGCGGTGCTTGTAGAGGTCGTAGGCGGTGGCGCCGAGCAGGGTCGGGATCGCGAGAAAAAACGAAAACTCGGTCGCCGCGGTGCGCGAAAGTCCAAACAACATGCCGCCAATGATGGTCGATCCCGAGCGGCTGGTGCCCGGAATCAGCGCAAACGACTGCGCGATGCCGACCTTCACCGCGTCCAGCGCCGTCATGTCGTCGACGTGATGCACCAGCACATGCTGCGCCGAGCGCTTCTGCCAGGCCTCGGCCCAGAAAATGACCAGCGCGCCGATGATGAACGCCAGCGCCACCGGCACCGGGTGGAACAGCCAGCGCTTGATCGCCGAGGCGAACACCAGCCCGAGCAGCGCGGCGGGCAGGAAGGCGATGATCACATTGCTGGCAAAGCGCCAGGCGCGGGCGCGGTAGCCGGCGTCGGCCGCGAACAGCCCGGCCGCCACCGTGCCGATGCGTACGCGGTAATGCCAGATCACCGCCAGCATCGCCCCGCTCTGGATGGCGATTTCGAACACCTTGGCCTTGTCGCTCACCCAGCCCAGCAGGCTGCCGGCCAGAATCAGGTGGCCAGTGGACGAGATCGGCAGAAACTCGGTCACGCCCTCGACCAACCCGAGGATGACCACCACCATCGCCATGTGTGCGTCCACATCGCCCCCTTGTGACAAAAGGTTGCGATTATCCGCAATCCCCATGTCAGGCCGACGCGCCGCCGCCCGGCCCTGTGGCATTCAGAGCAGACTGCTCAAGCCCCCATAGACGCCGAGCGCAGACGTCAACGCGACCACGCCGATCACCACCCAGAGGTAAGCGCCGCGCAGCCGGTGCGGCGGGGGCAGCGCCTTGACCGCCAGCGCCACCAGAAACCCCAGCACCAGCGGCAGCAGCAGCGCGTTCATCACCTCCACGCCGATGGACAGCGCCACCAGATCCGGCACCAGCGCCACGACCAGCGCACCGCCGATCACCCCCACGGTGAACACCGCGTAAAACCACGGCGCCTCGCGCGGATGGTGTTCGAGCGAATGCTTGTATCCGGTCACCTCGCCGAAGCCCCAGGCCGCCGCCAACGCGACAACGATCGCCGCGACCATCGCCGCGCCCAGGATGCCCAGGCCGAACAGCGTGCGGCCCAGCGTCTGCCCCAGCGTGGGGGTGAGCGCCTGCGCAATCTGGCCGACGGTGTCGAGCTTGGCCGCGCTGTGCCCCTGCCACAGCACCGCCGCGGCAACGATCAGCACCGCAGCCATCACCACCTGGGTGAGCACGGCGCCCAGCGCCGTGTCCCAGCGCGCCGCGGCGTACTCCTCGATCCGCAGCCGTTTGTCGGCCACGGCCGACTGCTGATAAAATACCATCCACGGCATGATCACCGCGCCGATATTGGCCGCCACCAGATACCAGTAATCCGGCTGATGCACCGGCACACTGCGCAGCCCGGCCAGCACCTGATGGCCCTGCACCGGCGCGCGCAACGCCACCCAGACGAACACCAGTTCGCACAAGCCCAGGGCAATCGCCACCCGCTCGACCCGGCGGTACGACCCCGTCCACACCACCGCCAGCAGAAACGCCGCGGCCAGCGCCAGGCTCACCCCGCGCGGCACGCCGAACAGATCGCCCACCCCGGCCACGCCCGAAAACTCGGTGATCAACGCGCCGACCGAGGCCACCGCCAGCCCTGCCACCGACACCCAGGCCCAGCCGGGGCCGAAGGATTCGCGAATCAGCTCGCCATGCCCGCGGCCGGTGAAAATGCCCAGCCGCACCGTCAGTTCCTGCACCACATACAGAATGGGAATCAGCAGGATCTGCAGGCTGAGCAGCTGATAGCCCCACTGCGCCCCGCTCTGCGCTGCGGTGATCACGCTGCCGACGTCGGTATCGGCCAGCATCACCACCAGCCCCGGGCCAAGCACCGAAAAGAACACCGCCGCGCGCGTCAGCGCCGGCCGCCCGGGCGGGCGAGGCAGAGGAGTGGCAGACATGGCATCGATTTCCCGCGCCCGCATCACACCGGGGCGCTGCCTCTGATGCTAGTGCCGCCCAGTTGAAATTCAATCGCATTTACATCCGCATACACGCCGGCTCACGCGCGTCCGAATCTGCGGATTCAGATCATTCGCCAGAGCAACCAGCCATTGAGCGCGACGATCACCGCGGTTGCCGCCCAGCCCACGCGCTGCAGTGCGGGGCGGTTAGCGAGATCGCCCATCACGCGGCGGCTGCCGGTGAACAGCAACAGCGGCACCAGCGCAAACGGAATGCCGAACGACAGCACCACCTGCGAGAACACCAACGCACGCGTCGGGTCCACGCCCAGCGCCACCACCACCACGGCCGGCAGCGCCGTCAGCGTGCGGCGCAGCCACAGGGGAATCGTGAACCCGACCAAGCCCTGCATCACCACCTGCCCGGCCATGGTGCCGACCACGCTGCTGGAAATGCCGCTGGCCAGCAGCGCGAGCGCGAAAACGATGGCAGCGCCCGCGCCCAGCACCGGGGTGAGGGTGCGGTAAGCCTGGGTCAGATCGTCGGCGCGCAGGCCGTGGGCGTGGAAGGTTGCCGCTGCGGCGGCGAGCATCGCCAGGTTCACCGCCGCGGCGATGCCCATCGCGATGAACACATCCTTCCATGCATAGCGCACCAGCCGCGGCTTCAGCCCCGCATCGACGACGATGCGCCGCTGCGTCAGGCTGGAGTGCAGATAGATGACATGGGGCATGACCGTCGCCCCCAGAATGCCCACGGCCAGATACACCGCGTCGGCCGAGCCGCCGAAGCTGGGCACGGCCAGCCCGCGCGCGATCGGCACCCACGCCGGCTGGCTGAGCAGCAGTTGCAGCCCGTAGCCGACGGCGATGACCGCCAGCAGCGCCCCCACCACCAGTTCCAGCGGGCGAAAGCCCCGGCGCTCCAGCAACAGAATGCCCATGGTGACGACAAAGGTCACGCCCACCGCCGCGCCCATCGGCAGCCCGAACAGCAGATGCAGGGCCAGCGCCGCGCCGAGGAATTCGGCCAGATCGGTCATCATCGCGACGAATTCGGCCTGCACCCAGTAGAACCCGACCAGCGGGCGCGGAAAGTGCGCGCGGATCAGCTCGGGCAGGTTGCGCCCGGTGGCGATGCCCAGCTTGGCCGACAGCCCCTGCACCAGCATCGCCGCAAGGCTTGCCCACAGCACCACCCACAGCAGGGTGTAGCCATGCTCGGCGCCGGCCTGGATGTTGGTGGCGAAGTTGCCCGGATCGACATACGCGACCGACGCGACCACCGCCGGGCCGATGAACGGCGCCAGCCGGCGCAGACGGCCGCCGCGGCCGCCACCGCCAGCCAGCGCCTGCTGCGCGGCGGACAGGGTGCGCTGGTCGAGGGTGGCGGTGGTGGACATCGGGAACTCCTGCCGAGGGAGGATGAAACGATGCGAGATATTTTATTTTTATCGTTTAGCGTGGCAAATTGCGATTTTTTATGATGAGCTTAGCCTGCGCCCGGGCGCCAAACCAAAAATTGCGTCGCGGCAGGCACCGCCCGCGCCCGCCTGGCGACGGGCTCCCTAGAATCTCGACATCCGAATAGGTTGGAGACACGATGGACATCGAACAGGCCCGCTTCAACATGATCGAGCAGCAGATCCGCCCGTGGAATGTGCTCGACGCCGGCATCCTCGAACTGCTCGGCACGGTGCGCCGGGAAGATTTCGTTCCGGCCGCTTACCGTTCGCTCGCGTTTGTCGACACCGAAGTGCCGCTGCCCTGTGGCCAGTCGATGCTCGCGCCCAAGGTCGAGGCGCGGCTGCTGCACGACCTGGCCGTGCGCAAGGACGAGTGGGTGCTGGAGATCGGCGCCGGCAGCGGTTTCATGGCTGCGCTGCTCGGCCACCGCGCCGCGGCGGTGCAAACCCTGGAAATCCACCCCGAGTTGGTGGACTACGCCCGCAGCAATCTGCAGCGCGCGGGTATGACCAACGTTACCGTCGAGCAGGCCGACGGCGCGCATTACGCCAAGCCGGGCGAGTTCGACGTCATCGTGCTGTCGGGCTCGGTCGCGCAACTGCCGCAGGATCTGCTCTCGCGCCTCAAGCCGGGCGGTCGGCTGGCCGCCATCGTCGGCGAGGAGCCGATCATGCGCGCGCAGATCGTCAACCGTGTCGGCGAGGCCGACTTCCGCGTGCGCGATCTGTTCGACACCGTGGCGCCGCGGCTGCTGAACTTCCCCGAGCCGTCGCGCTTCCAGTTCTGACCGCGGCAACCCTACCCTGCCCGCAACCCGCACAAAGGACTCCCGATGATCAAGCAAATGAGCGTGCGTGAGCTCGCCGACAAGGTGCACACCGCCACCGAACCCATCACCGACATGCAGTTTCTCGACGTGCGCGAGCCGTGGGAAGTGCAGACCGCGTCGATCAAGCACGAGCATTTGCCCATCGTGCACATTCCGATGAGCATGGTGCCGCTGCGCAAGAACGAGCTCGCCACCGACAGGCCGGTGGTGGTGATCTGCCGCACCGGCAACCGCAGCATGATGGTCGCCCGTTTTCTCGAGCAGAACGGCTTTGCCGACCTCTACAACCTAAACGGTGGCATGGCCGCTTGGTCGCGCGAAATCGACCCCTCGGTGCCGATGTACTGAGCGCCGGCTCGACAGCCGGCGAGCGGGCGCGAAGCGGCGGACCAGGCCGGTCGCTCCGAGTCTCGTCAGTGCGATCGAGCAGTTCGAGGCTTCGTCTCGCAGTGGCGCGTAATCCATGACGCCTGCCGCTGAGCGGCGCCGCGGTGTGCCTGGGCGAAGTCCAGCGCGTGCTGGGCGGCCGTGTGCCGCGCCTGCTCGTCGTCGAGCCAGCGGCGAAACGCGGCCCACACCCCGGCTGCATCCCGCGCGGGCAAGGCAGCACCGCGACGCAACGCCTCGTCGGCCGCGGCGGCAAAGTTGAACTGCGAAGGACCCAGCACCACCGGGCAGCCGCAGGCGCAGGCCTCGATCAGGTTCTGTCCGCCCAGCGGCAGCAGGCTGCCGCCGATGAACGCGCAATCGGCCATTGCGTAATACGCCGCCATTTCGCCCATCGAGTCGCCCAGCCAGACGGCCATGCGCGCGTCCGGCTCCTGCGCGCGCCGCCGAGCGACCGTGAAGCCGGCGCGCGCCAGCAGCTCGGCTACCGCCTCGAACCGCTGCGGATGCCGCGGCACCCACACCAACAAGGCGCGCTGCCGCAGCGCCGCTGGCAGCGCCTGCAGCAGCAGCGCCTCCTCGCTCTGCCCGCGCGCCTCGCGGGTGGAAGCCAGCAGCAGCACCGGGCGGCCGCCCGCCGCCTGCCGCCAG
>CAYMDM010000040.1:22964-24341 GCA_964389235.1 uncultured Burkholderiaceae bacterium | reverse complement strand
GCCGGCGCGGCGCTGGCCTTCGGGCTGGCGGACTTGCGCGCAGCGGCGCGGCTGGCCGACCGGCTGGACCCGGCGCTGCAGGGGCAGGTGATCGCGGTGACCGGGGTGGTCGACGACCTGCCGATGCAGCACGCGCAGGCCACGCGCTTCGAACTGCGGGTGCTGCAGGCGCCGCCCGGGGTGCCGCAGCGACTGAGTCTGAGCTGGTGGGCACCGCGCGCCAAGGCGGGCGCGCCAGCCTTGCCGCCGCCGCGGGTGCAGCCGGGGGAGGTGTGGCGGCTTTCGGTGCGGCTCAAGCGCCCGCACGGGCTGGCGAACCCCGGTGGGGCCGACGCTGAGCTGACGCTGTTCCGCCAAGGCATCGGCGCCACCGGCACGGTCAGCCGCGCCGGCGATCCGCCGCAACTCGTCGGCACCGTGTCCAGCCCCGGCATCTGGCTGGCCGCGCTGCGCGACCGGTTGCGTGAGCGGCTGCTTGTCGCGCTGCGCGGCGAGCCGGCGGCCGGGACGATTGCCGCGCTGGCGCTGGGCGATCAGCAGGCCATCGCCCCGGCGGACTGGGCCGTGTATCGAACCACCGGCGTGGCGCACCTGATGGCGATTTCCGGGCTGCACATCACCCTGCTGGCCTGGCTGGCGTGGCGGCTGGCGGACTGGGGCTGGCGGCAGACCGCGCGGCTCAGGCGGCCGTGGTGCCTGCGCCTGCCGGCGCCGGTCGTTGCCGCCTGGGTGGCGCTGGCGGTGGCGCTGGGCTACGCGCTGCTGGCTGGCTGGGGCGTGCCGGCACAGCGCACGGTGCTGATGCTGGCGGTGGTGCTGCTGCTGCGCCAGCGCGGGCTGCGGGTGCACTGGGCCGACGCGCTGGCGTTGGCGCTGATCGCGGTGCTGCTGGTCGATCCGTGGGCAGTGCGCAGCGCCGGGTTCTGGCTGTCGTTTGTCGCGGTGGCGGCACTGTTTGCCGCCGGGCCGCGCACTTTCGCGCAGACGCAGCACGATGTGCGCTGGGGTGATGCGGAGCTGGCTGATGCAGGGCCAGCGGCGGCGGGGGTGGACAGGTGCACGAGCGCAGCCTTACCGCCTCAAGGGTCGAGCGATGCGCTTGCTGTGGCGGGCGAAGGGACGGCGCTCGCGGCGTCGGGCGGGTCGCTCTCGGTACCGACTTCGCGCGCTGGCGAGGCGGTCGCCGCACTGCGCCAGAGCGCCCGCGCCCTCGCCGCCCGGCTTGGCGCGGCGTTGCGCGATGGCGCGCGGGCGCAGTGGGTGGCCACGCTCGCCCTGCTGCCGCTGACTCTGCTTTTTTTCCAGCAGATCGCGCTGCTGTCGCCGCTGGCCAATGCGCTGGCGATTCCCCTGGTCACGCTGGTGGTCACGCCGCTG
>CAYMDM010000040.1:0-22954 GCA_964389235.1 uncultured Burkholderiaceae bacterium | reverse complement strand
CCGGCGCCGCTGGACGCGGCGGTGTGGCAGCTCGCCGCGGCGGCGCAGCACGCGCTGGACGCGTTATTGCGGGCGCTGGCCGGCTGGCCGCTGGCGCAGTGGCACGCGGCCGCCCCCGATGCGCTCGCGCTGGCGCTGGCCGCGCTGGGAGTCGCTGCGTTGCTGCTGCCGTGGACCTGGCGGCTGCGGTTGCCGGGGGTGTTGCTGCTGCTGCCGCTGCTGTCCAACCCGGGGCAGCGCCCGCCGCCGGGGCAGTTCGAGGTGTGGTTCGCCGACGTCGGGCAGGGCATGGCGGTGGTGGTGCGCACCGCGCGCCACACCCTGATTTACGACACCGGCCCGAGCCCGGCGCCAGGCGTCGATGCCGGCGAGAGGGTGCTTCTGCCGCTGTTGCACCATCTGGGCGAGCGGCGGGTCGATGAAGTGGTCGTCAGCCACGACGACGGCGACCACGCCGGCGGCGGCGCCTCGCTGGCGCGCGCCTATCCCCAGGCGCGGCTGCGCAGCAGCCTGCCGGCGGACAAGGCCGCGGCGCTGGGCTATGCCGCGCAGCAGCCGTGCCAAGCCGGGCAGCGCTGGAGCTGGGACGGCGTGACGTTCAGCGTGCACAACCCGCGGCCCGAAGAGACGGGCAGCGACAACGCTCGCTCCTGCGTGCTGCATGTGGGCACCGCGCGCGCCTCGCTGCTGCTGGCCGGGGACATCGACGCCCGGCGCGAGCGCCTGCTCGCGCAGCACGGCGAATTGCCGGCGGCCGACCTGCTGCTCGCCCCGCACCACGGCAGCAAGACGTCGAGCAGCGACGCCTTGCTCGATGCGGTGATGCCGCAGAGGGTGATCGTGCAGGCGGGCTGGCGTAACGCCTTCAGCCATCCCCACCCCAGTGTGCTGCAGCGCCTGGCCGAGCGCGGCATCGCCGTGTCGCGCACCGACTTCGAGGGCGCGCTGCACTGGCGCGACGCCGAGCCGGCCGTGCTGCGCGGCTGGCGCAGCGAGCAGCTGCGCTACTGGCGGGAGGGCGGGCAGGAGAGCCGGCGGGAGGTGCCGCCGGCATCTGGCCTGCAACTTGCTAATGTTTCGGCAAACACGGCGGCGGACTGAACCTGAGCGAGACGACCATGCGCTTTTACGACGAAATGACCGCGGCCGACGGCAGCCTGCGCCCGCATTACGTGCCGTACGACCGCTGGCTGCAGCAGCAGCCGCCCGATGTGATGCAGGCCAAGCGCGAGGAGGCCGAGCTGATCTTTCGCCGCGTGGGCATCACCTTCGCGGTGTATGGCGACGAGGCCGGCACCGAGCGGCTGATTCCGTTCGACCTGATTCCGCGCATCATCCCGGCGGGCGAATGGGCGCATCTGGAAGCCGGGCTCAAGCAGCGGGTGAGCGCGCTCAACCACTTCATCCACGACGTCTACCACCAGCAGGACATTCTGCGCGCCGGCGTGGTGCCCGAGGACATGGTGCTGGGCAACAGCCAGTTCCGCGCCGAGATGATGGGCATCAACCTGCCGCATCAGGTGTACGCGCACATCGCCGGCATCGACATCGTGCGCGCCGAAAACCCGGCCGGGCAGGGCGAGTACTACGTGCTCGAAGACAACCTGCGCGTGCCGTCCGGCGTGAGCTACATGCTGGAAAACCGCCGCATGATGATGCGGCTGTTCCCCGAGCTGTTTTCGCTCTACCCGATTGCCCCGGTCGCGCACTACCCCGACTCGCTGCTGGAAAAGCTGCGCGACTGCGCCCCGCCGGGGGTCAACGACCCGACCGTGGTCGTGCTCACCCCGGGCATGTACAACTCGGCGTACTTCGAGCACGCCTTTCTCGCGCAGCAGATGGGGGTGGAGCTGGTCGAGGGGCAGGACCTGTTCGTCAAGGACGACTTCGTCTACATGCGCACCACCCAGGGGCCGCAGCGGGTGGACGTGATCTACCGCCGCATCGACGACGACTTTCTCGACCCGCAGGTGTTCCGTGCCGACTCGGCGCTGGGCTGCGCCGGGCTGATGCGCGCTTACCGCGCCGGCAACGTCAACCTCGCCAACGCCATCGGCACCGGCATTGCCGACGACAAGTCGCTCTACCCCTACGTGCCGAAAATGATCGAGTTCTACCTCGGCGAAAAACCGCTGCTGGCCAATGTGCCGACCCATCTGTGCCGCGAGCCCGAAAGCCTGGCCTACGTGCTGGCGCACCTGCCCGAGCTGGTGGTCAAGGAAGTGCACGGTGCCGGTGGCTACGGCATGCTGGTCGGCCCCGCGGCCAGCCGCGACCAGATCGCCACCTTCGCCGACAAGCTGCGCGCCAACCCGCAGCATTACATCGCCCAGCCGACGCTGGCGCTGTCCACCTGCCCGACGTATGTGGACGCCGGCATCGCCCCGCGCCACATCGACCTGCGGCCCTTCGTGTTGTCGGGCAAGAGCGTGAGCATCGTCCCCGGTGGTCTAACCCGCGTGGCACTCACCGAGGGCTCGCTGGTGGTCAATTCCTCGCAGGGCGGCGGCACCAAGGACACCTGGGTGCTGGAGCGCTGAGCCTGCCCGCTTTCCAAGCCCGCGCCCGCCGCCACCCTCGCCCCCACGTTTTCTGCGCAGGAGCCCACCATGCTCAGCCGCACCGCCGATCACCTGTTCTGGATGGCCCGCTATACCGAGCGCGCCGAAAACACCGCCCGCATGCTCGACGTGCAGGTGCAGACCGTGCTGCTGCCGCAGGCGGCCGAAGACACGCGGCTGGGCTGGGCCGGGCTGCTGGGCATTTCCGAGCTGATCGGCGACTACACCCGGCAGCACGGCGCGATCGACCCCGAGCGGGTGCTGGACTTCATGGTGCGCGACCCGGCCAACCCCTCGTCCATCCTGAGCTGCCTGCGCGCCGCGCGCGAAAACGCCCGCGCGGTGCGCGGCGCCATCACCACCGAAGTGTGGGAAACGGTCAACCAGACCTGGCTGGAGTTCCAGCGCATGGCCGCCAGCCCGCAGGGGCGGCGCGACCCTGGCAGCCTGTTCGAGTGGGTCAAGCACCGCTCGCATCTCTCGCGCGGCGTCACCTCCGGCACCATGCTGCAGGACGAGGCCTATCACTTCCTGCGCATCGGCACCTTTCTGGAGCGCGCTGACAACACCGCGCGGCTGCTCGACGTGAAATTCCATGCCCGGCAGAACGACTTTCACGGCTCCAACGGCGCCCGCGGGCAGGAGTACGACTTCTATCACTGGTCGGGGGTGCTGCGCTCGGTGTCCGGGTTCGAGGTCTACCGCAAGGTCTACCGCGACGTCATCACCCCCGAGCGCGTGGCCGAGCTGCTGATCCTGCGCGCGGACATGCCGCGTTCGCTCGCCGCTTGCACCCGCGCGGTGGCGGCGCATCTGCGCGAAGTCGCCAATCCGCAGTCGGCCGAGACCCAGCGCCGCGCCGGCTTGCTCAACGCCGAACTGCAGTACGGCCGCATCGACGACATCCTCGACACCGGGCTGCACGCCTACCTCACCCACTTTCTCGAGCGCATCAACGACATCGGCAGCGGCATCAGCCAGGACTTCCTCGCGGCCTGATCGCGCCGTCGCTCGTCAGCCCTGATTCCGCCGCCCGCGAGCCGCCCTTCGCCGTTCTCCTCTGCTGCCCAGGTGTCCCATGTCCATCCACGTTGCGCTCAACCACGTCACCCGCTACCGCTTCGACCGGCCGGTGAACCTGTCGCCGCACCTCATCCGCCTGCGCCCGGCGCCGCATTCGCGCACCCCCATCCTCGCCTATAGCCAGCGCATCGACCCGGCCAACCATTTCATCAACTGGCAGCAGGACCCGTTTGCCAATTACCTCGCCCGCGTCACCTTTCCCGACAAGACCACGGCGCTGGAAATCACCGTGGATCTGGTCGCCGAGATGGCGGTCTACAACCCGTTCGACTTTTTCCTCGAACCCGAGGCCGAGCACTACCCGTTTCGCTACACCCCTGAGTTGCGCGCCGAGCTCGCGCCCTACCTCGCCGCCGAGCCGGCAACGCCGCGGCTGCAGGCGCTGCTGGACGGCATCGACCGGCGGCAGCGGCGCACCGTCGATTTCCTCGTCGATCTCAACCAGCGGCTGCAGCGCGACATCGGCTACGTCATTCGCCTCGAACCTGGGGTGCAGACGCCCGAGCGCACGCTGGAACTGCGCAGCGGCTCCTGCCGCGACACCGGCTGGCTGCTGGTGCAGCTGCTGCGGCACCTCGGGCTGGCCGCGCGCTTCGTCTCCGGTTACCTGATCCAGCTCACGCCGGACGTCAAGGCGCTGGACGGCCCGCAGGGCGCCAGCCACGATTTCACCGATCTGCACGCCTGGTGCGAGGTCTACCTGCCGGGCGCCGGCTGGATCGGCCTCGACCCCACCTCGGGCCTGCTCGCGGGCGAGGGTCACATTCCGCTGGCCTGCACTCCGCAGCCGTCGAGCGCCGCGCCGGTCGAGGGGCTGCTCGACGAATGCGAAGTGGAGTTCAGCCATCACATGGCCGTCACCCGCATCTTCGAGTCGCCGCGCGTCACCAAGCCCTACACCGAAGACCAGTGGCAGGCGGTGCTGACCCTGGGCGAGGTGGTCGATCAGCAGTTAAAGGCCGGCGACGTGCGCCTCACCCAGGGCGGCGAGCCGACCTTCGTCGCCACCACCGACCGCGATGCGCCGGAATGGAACACCGAGGCGCTGGGCCCGACCAAGCGCGGCTATGCCGGCGAGCTGATCGGCCGACTCATCGCCCGCTACGGCCCCGGCGGCTTTTTGCACTTCGGCCAGGGCAAGTGGTATCCGGGTGAGCAACTGCCGCGCTGGGCGCTGTCGGCCGTCTGGCGGCGCGACGGCCAGCCGTGCTGGCACAACCCGGCGCTGTTTGCCGACGAGCGCGCCGGCGGCCACGCCACCACGGCCGACGCGCACGCCTTCATGCTGGCGCTGGTCGATGCACTGGGGGTCGACCCCGCGCATGTGCAGGCCGGCTTCGAGGACACCTGGTACTACCTGTGGCGCGAGCGCCGCCTGCCGGTGAACGTCGACCCCTTCGACTCTCGGGTGGATGACGAACTCGAACGCGCGCGGCTGCGCAAGGTGTTCGACCAGGGGCTCAAGACTGTGGTCGGCTACGCGCTGCCGCTGCGGCGCGAGGAGGGCGGCGCGCCGCTGCGCGGGCCGCGCTGGATGTCCGGGCCGTGGTTTTTCCGCGATGAGCGCATGTACCTGATACCCGGCGACTCGGCGATGGGCTGGCGGCTGCCGCTGGACTCGCTGCCCTGGGCTGCGGAGGGCGACCGCCTGTTCGACTGGCCGCAGGACCCGTTCGCCCCGCGCGGTGCACTGCCGGCGGCGGCAACGCTGCGGGCGCAATACGCGCCGATGCACCGCATCGGGGGCGGACTGGCCGAAGGCGGCACCGTCGCGGTGCAATCGCAGTCCGGCGACGCACCGGTTTCGAGCGGCGGCAACGGCCCCGGCGCGCTGCGCCTTGCCGACCCTGGCCGGCCGCCGGCGCGGTTCGAATCGGCGGCGTGGATCGTGCGCACCGCGCTGTGTGTGGAGGCGCGCGGCGGCATTCTGTATGTGTTCATGCCACCGCTGGCCAGCGCCGACGACTATCTCGACCTGCTGGCGGCGATCGAGGCCACCGCCGAGCGCCTGCGGGTGCGGCTGGTGCTCGAGGGCTACCCGCCGCCGCGCGACCCGCGGCTCAACCTGCTGCAGGTCACGCCCGACCCTGGGGTCATCGAAGTCAACATCCACCCGGCGCACAACTGGGGCGAGCTGGTCGATCACACCGAGTTTCTCTACCAGGCCGCGTTCGAAACCCGGCTGGGCGCCGAGAAATTCATGCTCGACGGCCGCCACACCGGCACCGGCGGCGGCAACCACATCGTGCTCGGCGGCGCCAACCCGGCCGACAGCCCGTTTCTGCGTCGCCCTGACCTGCTCGCCAGCCTGATCGCCTACTGGCACAACCACCCGTCCTTGAGCTATCTGTTTTCCGGCTTGTTCCTCGGCCCGACCAGCCAGGCGCCGCGGGTGGACGAAGCGCGCGACGACCAGGTCTACGAGCTCGAAATTGCCCTGGCCGAGCTTCGCGCCAATCGCGCCAGATACGGCCAAGACGCCCCCGCGTGGCTGGTCGACCGCACCCTGCGCAACATCCTCATCGACGTCACCGGCAACACCCACCGCGCCGAGTTCTGTATCGACAAGCTCTACAGCCCGGACTCGGCCAGCGGGCGCCTCGGCCTGCTGGAACTGCGCGCCTTCGAGATGCCGCCGCACGCCCGCATGAGCGTGGTGCAACAACTGCTGCTGCGCGCCCTCATCGCCCGCTTCTGGGCGCAGCCCTATGTGGCACCGCTGCAGCGCTGGGGCACGGCGCTGCACGACCGCTTTCTGTTGCCGACCTTCATCGCGCTGGACTTCGACGACGTGCTCACCGAGCTGCGCGACGCCGGGTTCGACCTCGACCCGCAATGGTTCGCGCCGCATTTCGAGTTCCGCTTTCCGCTGCTGGGCGACTACGCCACCCGCGGCATCAAGCTGGAACTGCGCATGGCGCTCGAACCCTGGCATGTGATGGGCGAGGAGGGTGCCGCCGGCGGCACCGTGCGCTATGTCGATTCGTCGCTGGAGCGGGTCGAGGTCAAGGTCAGCGGACTGGCCGAAAGCCGCTACCTGCTCACGGTCAACGGCCGTGCGCTGCCGCTGCAGCCCACGGGCCGCGCCGGTGAGTTCGTCTGCGGGGTGCGCTACCGCGCGTGGCAGCCGCCGTCGGCGCTGCACCCGAGCATCGGCGTGCACGCGCCGCTGACCTTCGATCTGGTCGACAACGCGCTGCAGCGCTCGCTCGGCGGCTGCCAGTATTTCGTCGCCCACCCCGGCGGGCGCAATTACGACACCTTCCCGGTCAACGCCTACGAGGCCGAGAGTCGGCGGCTGGCGCGGTTTTTCCGCATCGGCCATACCCCCGGGCGACTGCACGTCGCGCCGGTTCACCCCAGCCGGGAATTCCCGTTCACCCTCGATCTTCGTCACGTATAAGCCGAGGGAGCCCGCCTGCCCCGGGCGTGTTCCGCGCCCACCGGGGCGTGACACAATTGCCGCATGGCCAGTCTGTTTCAAACCGCATCGACCGAAGAAAGCTGGAGTGCGCTGGCGCGCGACCTGGCCGCGCCGGTGACGCCCGGGCACTGGGACGCGCTGCGCGGCGTGGTGTCCGACGGCCGCGGCGGCGGGGCGCTGACCCCGCAATGGCAGCGGTTTTTCGACCTGCTCGGCCCCACCGGCTTCGAGGGGTTGGACGCACGCGAGCAAAGCGTGCGCCAGCAGATCCTTGACGACGGGGTGACCTACAACGTCCATGTCGACGCCAGCCGCGCCACGCAGGCCTGGTCGGTCGATCTGTTTCCGCTGATCGTCGACGCCGCGGAGTGGGCGCAGATCAGCGCCGGCGCGGTGCAGCGCGCGGCGCTGCTCAACGCGGTGCTCGAAGACGTGTATTGCGGCGAGCAACGGGTGCTGCGCGAGGGGCTGCTGCCGGCCGCGCTGGTGCAGGGGCACCCGGGCTATCTGCGCGCGCTGCACGGCCACCGCCCCAGCGGCGGGGTGTGGCTGCACATCGCCGCGTTCGACCTTGCGCGCGGGCCCGACGGGGTGTGGCGGGTGGTCAATCAGCGGCTGGCCGCGCCGTCGGGGCTGGGCTATCTGCTGGAGAACCGGCTGCTGATTTCGCGCACCTTTCCCGATGCCTTCAGCGCGCTCAAAGTGCAGCGGCTGGCGGCGAGCTACCGCCGGCTGATGCAGACCCTGCAGCGGCTCGCTCCCGGCGGGGGCGACGCGCGGCTGGTGCTGCTGACCCCGGGGCCGTACAGCGAAACGTATTTCGAGCAGGTGTATCTGGCCCGGTATCTGGGCATCACCCTGGCCGAAGGCAGCGACCTGACGGTGCGCGAAGACCGGCTGTATCTCAAGACCCTGCGCGGGCTGGAGCCGGTGCATGCGGTGCTGCGCCGGCTGGACGACAGTTTCTGCGACCCGCTGGAACTGCGCCCCGATTCCATGCTGGGCATCCCCGGGCTGCTGCAGGCGGTGCGCGCCGGCAACGTGCTGCTGGCCAACGCGCTGGGCGCGGGCTTTCTCGAATCGCCGGCGGTGCAGGGCTTTTTGCCCAAGCTGTGCGAAGCGCTGCGGGGCGAGGCACTCAAGCTGCCGTCGCTGCCGACCTGGTGGTGCGGCGAGCCGGGGGTGTGCGACGCCCCGCTGGACAATCTGCGCGACTGGGTGGTCAAGCCGGTGCATGGCGACTGCGGCTTCGAGCCGACGGTGATGTCCGGGCTGGACTTCGGCCAGCTGCCGCCGTGGCGCGAGCGCATCCAGCGCGAGGCGGCGCGGGTGGTGATGCAGCAGTACATGCCGCTGCCGCAGGTGCCAGTGTGGAGCAACGGCCGCATGGCCGCGCGGGCGGCGATGCTGCGGGTGTATGCGCTGTGCGATGGCGAGGGCGGTTGGCATGTGCTGCCCGGCGGGCTGGCGCGCACCGCGCCGGCCGGGGGCAACACTGTGTCGATGCAGCGCGGCGGCAGCAGCAAGGACGCGTGGATCATCACCGGCGAAGCGGTCGATGCCAGCACCCTGCTGCCGGCGCCGGTGCGGCCGCAGGATCTGGTCAACCGTCACCGCGTGGTCACCAGCCGTGCGGCGGAAAACCTGTTCTGGGTTGGCCGCTACTGCGAGCGCGCGGAGTTCTCGGCGCGGCTCAGCCGGCTGGCGCTGCGCGCGATCGCCGACGACGACGATCTGGACGCCGCAACCGGCGCGATGCTCGACGGCTGGTGCCGCGACGGCGGGCTGGTCGAGCCCGACACCCCGGCGCTGGCCGACAACGTCGCCGCGTTCGAGCGCGCGATCATCCGCGGGCTGTGCGAGGGTCACCACGCCGGCGGGCTGGTGCAGAACGTGCAGGCCATCGGCCGCGCCGCGTCGCAGGTGCGCGAACGCCTGGGCGGCGACCACCGGCAGTGGATCGACTCGGCCACCGCGCTGGTCGCGCAGCCGCTGGCCGACGCCCGCAGCGAGCAATGCGTGCTGCAGGCGCAGCAGCGGCTGGAGCAGATCACCCTGCTGCTCAGCGCGATCACCGGTGCGCAGACCGACCGCATGACCCGCGACGACGGCTGGCGGCTGCTGAGCATCGGCCGCCACATCGAGCGGCTGTCGCTGCTCGGCGAGGCGCTGCGGCAGGCGTTTGCCAGCGGCGCGCTGCGCGCCGACAGCGGCTTCAACCTGGTGCTGGGGCTGTTCGACAGCCTCATCACCTATCGCGCGCTGTATCAGAAGCGCATGGAAGTGCCGCCGCTGCTCGATCTGCTGATGCTCGACCGCGAAAACCCGCGCGCGCTGGGCTGGGTGGCGCAGACCCTGCGCGCCCGGCTGGCGCGGCTGCCGGGCGACAAGGACGAAGTCGCGGCGCTGGTCGCGCTCGCGCCCGACCCCGACGACTGGCACCTGCCCGAGCTGTGCACCCACACCACCGACGGCCAGTACACCTGGCTGGAAATCAGCCTGACCCAGGCGATCGAGGCGGTGTGGCGGCTGTCGGACGAACTCGGGCTGCGCTACTTTTCCCACGCTGGCGCGCCCGAGCGCTCGGTCGGCGGTTATTGATCGACTCCCTGCGGCCAGCGATGCAACCCACCCCCGAGGCGCCCGCCAGCACCCTCTACCGCGTGCTGCACGAAACCCGCTACCGCTACGCCACCGCGGTCGAACTCGCCCACCATCTCGCCCATCTGCGCCCGGCCGAGATGGGTGCGGTGCAGACTTGCGAAGACCATCACTGCGAAATCCAGCCCGCGCCCGACCACCTGACGCAGAGCGCCGACCTGTGGGGCAATGCGCGGCAGTTCTTCGCCTTCTATGGCCCGCACGACACCCTGACCGTGCGCGCGGTCAGCCTGGTGCGGGTCAGCGCCCCGCCCGAGCCCGGCTGGGACGCCAGCCCGGCGTGGGAGACGGTGCGCGAGCAGCTGCTGTACCGCGCCGGCCGCGGCAACCCGCCCGAAGCCGAGTTCAGCTTCGGCAGCCATTTCGCGCCGCTGTTCGCCGAAGCGGCAGAGTTTGCCGCGCCGAGCTTTCCCGCCGGGCGGCCGCTGCTCGCCGGCGCGCTGGACCTGATGCACCGCCTGCATGCCGAATTCACCTACGACCCCGCGAGCACCGAAGTCCACACCCGCGCGCCGCAGGCACTGGAACTGCGCCACGGCGTGTGCCAGGACTACGCGCATGTGATGATCGCCGCGCTGCGCTCGCTCGGGCTGGCCGCGCGCTATGTCAGCGGCTACCTGCGCTCGCGTCCGCGGCCCGGCGAGGCGCAGCTGCTCGGCGCCGACGCTTCCCACGCCTGGGTCAGTGTGTGGTGTCCGGTGGGCGGCTGGGTCGAGTTCGACCCGACGAATGACCGCCGCCCGGCGGCTGACTATGTGCGCGTGGCCTTTGGCCGCGACTTCGCCGATGTGTCGCCGCTGCGCGGGGTGATCCGCGGCGGCGGCGAGCACAGCCTGGACGTCGCGGTGCAGGTCAGCGCAGTCGAGGGCTGACCGGCGGGTGCCGGTTGCCGCCGCTCATACCGCGCGCAGGCGGTTGAGGCTCTGCAATTCGTAGACCAGCCGGGTGCGCACCCCGTTGATCGACAGGGTGTCTTCGATGCCCTTGATCGACCGCCCGGCCGCAGGCGCATACCAGAATTTGGTCATCACCGTGGCCTGCGACGCGGTGTAGTGCCCGCCTAAGCGGATGGTGTGGAAGGTGCCGGCCGGCACCGTGATCTGTTCCTCGGCCTCGACGATCACACTCACCGTCATCGCGCTGCGCAGCTCCCAGGCGGGCTGGATCTGGGTGACGGTCTCGCGCCAGGTTTTGCCGATGGTCAGCGGAAACTGGAACTGCGGAAACGCCGGCTGGTAATCGATCGCCTCGCCAGGGACGATTTCGCGTGACAGCAGGTCGAACTGCGTGTTGTAAATGTTGCGCAGCGTTGGCGCGTCGGCCGCGCCGTTGGTGCGCCGCACCTCGATGTGGATGCGACCGTCGGCGCCGACCTCCGACACCGTGTTGCGCAGCACCAGTCCGGGCTGGCCCTTGTCGATCTCTTCCTGCGTGCGGGTGACGAACACCCACTGGTCGCCGATGCGGATGTCCGGCAGTCGTTGCGTGGTCATGGCTGCTCCCTGGCGTGGCGTTGGCGTGGCCCGCGTATTGTGCGGTCAGCCCCAAACCCGCACCGCCAGGGCGGGTGTCGCGTCGCCGCGCGGCAGCCGGCTCAGAGCCGGCCCACCGCTTCGGCGGCCAGCCAGCTGATCACACTGGCGAGCAGAAACACCAGAAAGCCGATGTTCTGCTCCAGCCCCAGGCGCTCGGTGAAAAACCGCCGCAGCCCCCACACGGCAAACGGGTAGACGACGACCGAGACGATGAAACCGAACATGACGCAGCGGGGTGGCGGAAAGTCGCAGCGGGCGCAGGCGGAGCGCCCAGGGCCGGAATTCTGGCGCCGCCGCTGCGGCTCAGGTGTGAGAAGGTGTGAACAGGCCCGCCATCGCCCGCTCACGAGCCACAGGCCGCGCCCTGCCTCCCTGCAAAGGCGCGCGGCAGGCTTGGCTGCGGCGGCGCGTTGCGCCTGGCGCGAGCACGGCCCGCAGCCGTTTGGCCGCGCTCGATCCAGTCAAATCTTCTGCGCCGGGGCCAGCGCGCGGCGGTAGACGAACACCGAGGCCGGCGGGGTGTTGCGCCACGCCAGCCCGACGCGGCGCGCGCGCAGCCCCAACTCCTCGCGCAGCACCCGAGGCACCGGGCCGACCGGCCCGTAGGTGAACTGCACGAACAGGCCGCCCGGGCGCAGCACGGCAAACGCCTCAGTCAGGATTTCGCGCTGCACCGCGCGCGGCATCGACAGCAGCCCCAGCCCGCTGACGATGGCGTCGGCCAGCCCGGCGTGGAGAAACCCGCAGGACTGCGCCGCGCTGCGAAGTGCGCAGGCGTCGGCGCGCAGCACGCTCAGCCGTGGAAAGCGCTGGCGCAGCAGGGCGTGCAGATCGGGGTCGCGTTCGACCACCAGCAGGTTGTCCGCCCGCAGCCCGTAGTCCACCAGCGCGCGGGTGAACGCCCCAGTGCCGGCGCCGAGTTCGATCACCCGCTGCGTCTGCCGGTCGGCGCCCGGCAGGTCGGCCAGCGGCTGCAGCATCAGCCGGCTGAGCTGCCGCCCCGAGGGCACGACGGCGGCCACGCCCAGCGGGTCACGCGTCCAGGCGCGCAGAAAGGTGCGCAGGCTCTGCGCCGCGCCGGGGGCAGGGGGTTCGGTACGCTGCATCGGGTCCATGATCGCGGGTTGTCTCCTGCGCGGCGCGAACCGGCCGCGAACACATGCTGCTGCAATCGACTTGGGCGAACCTTAGCATTGCCCGACATGGAACTGACACAAACCGAAAGCGGCGCGGCCGAACCCGCCTTCGTCTGGCTCGGCCGGCGCGACTACCGCACGACTTGGCAGCAGATGCAGGACTACACCGCCGCGCGCGACGCCGCCTCGCCCGACGTGCTGTGGGGGGTCGAACATCCGCCGGTGTTTACCCTCGGCCAGGCCGGCCGCCCCGAGCATCTGCTCGCCCCGCACGACGTGCCGGTGGTGCCCACCGACCGCGGCGGGCAGGTGACTTACCACGGCCCGGGGCAGGCGGTGGTTTATCTGCTGCTGGACCTGCGCCGCCATCGCTGGCTGGTGCGCGAAACGGTGCAACGCATCGAGGAAGCGGTGATCCGCACCCTGGCGCGCTATGGCGTGGCCGGCGAGCGCAAAAGCGGCGCGCCGGGCATCTACCTGCCGGCCGCACGCGGCGACGCTCTGGGCGGGGCGAAGATTTCCGCGCTGGGGCTGAAGGTGCGCAACGGCTGCACCTATCACGGCGTGGCGATCAACGTCGCAATGGACCTGACGCCGTTTTCCTGGATCAACCCCTGCGGCTATCCGGGGCTGCGCACCGTTGATCTGGCGACGCTGGGGGTCCACGCCTCGGTGCAGCAGGTCGCGGCCGACTTTGCCGCCGAGTTCGCCGCGCTGTGGCAGGCGTTTGCGCCGACGCCTACCATGTCGGCATCGGCCGACGCCGCCGCGGCGGCCACTCCACTTCCCGCCCAGCGATGACCACCCCGACTCCCGACGCCGCGGCCGACCCGCGGGTCAAGCAAAAAGGCCAGGCCAAGACCGCCCGCATCCCGATCAAAATCGTCCCGGCCGAAGGGCAGCCGCAGCGCAAGCCCGACTGGATCCGGGTGCGCGCAGCCACGCCCAGCTCGCGCTTTTACGAAATCAAGCAGTTGCTGCGCGAGCACAAGCTCGCCACGGTGTGCGAGGAGGCGTCGTGCCCGAACATCGGCGAGTGTTTCGGCCACGGCACCGCGACCTTCATGATCATGGGCGAGAAGTGCACCCGGCGCTGCCCGTTCTGCGACGTCGGCCACGGCCGCCCCGACCCGCTCGACCCCGACGAGCCGCAACACCTGGCGCAGGCGATTGCCGCGCTGGCGCTGCGCTACGTGGTCATCACCAGCGTCGACCGCGACGACCTGCGCGATGGTGGCGCGCAGCATTTCGTCGACTGCATCACCGCGGTGCGGCAGGCCTCGCCGGCGACGCAGATCGAGGTGCTGGTGCCGGACTTTCGCGGCCGGCTCGATCGCGCACTCGACGTGTTCGCCGCCGGGTTGCCGGATGTGATGAATCACAATCTGGAAACCGTTCCGCGGCTGTATAAACAGGCCCGTCCCGGTGCCGACTACGCGCACTCGCTGCGGCTGCTGGCCGAGTTCAAGGCGCGGCACCCGCAGGTGCCGACCAAAAGCGGGCTGATGGTCGGGCTGGGCGAAAGCGACGAGGAAATCCTGCAGGTCATGCGCGACCTGCGCGAACACGACGTGAACATGCTCACCATCGGCCAGTACCTCGCCCCCAGCGGCCACCATCTGCCGGTGGCGCGCTTCGTTCCGCCCGACACCTTTGCGCTGTACGAGCGCGAAGCCGCCGCGATGGGCTTCACCCACGCCGCGTGCGGCCCGCTGGTGCGCAGCAGCTACCACGCCGACCAGCAGGCGCGGCAGGCGGGGTTTGCGGCATGAACCGGCGCTGCGCGGGTCGGTTTGTGGCTGCCGCTGCCGTCGGAAGCCGAAGTCGCGTTGGTTGACCCGAGGCAACAGCCGATGACCGAACCCAGCGTCACCTCTGAACCCACCGCGACCCCGCCGGTGCGCACAGCCGCGCGGGTGTTGGGGTTTGCCGGGCTGATTCCCTTCATCGCGCTCGGCATCGGCGCGTGGATCGCCGCGCCGACTTCGCTGACCGCGGTGGTCGTGGTGCAGGCGCAGTACGCCGCGGTCATTCTGTCGTTCCTCGGCGCGCTGCACTGGGGCGCGGTGCTCACCCAGCCCGAAGGCGCGGTGCAGCGGCCGTGGCTGCTTCTGGGCTGGGGCGTGGTGCCGGCGCTGTGGGCCTGGCGCATGACCTGGGCGTCGAGCTGGGTCTATGGGGTCACCGGTCTCTTCCTCGGTATCGCCGTCGCCTATCTGGTCGACGTACTGCTGCGCGGCCAGACGCGCTGGCCCGCGTGGTTCCTGCAACTGCGGCTGTGGCTGACCCTGGGCGCGCTGCTGGGTCTGGGGCTGACCCTGGCTCGGCTCTACACCCTGCGCCCGGCCGGCTGATCCGCCGCCGCGTCAGCGCGATCTTTCGCGTCACGCCCCGCGCATTGCGGGCACACCGCCAGCACTTCCAGCCGCGCCTGCGGCTGCAGCCAGTGGCTTGCGGCCAGCGCCCGCGCCAGCGCCGACTCCAGCGCCGCATCGTGCAGTTCCTCCACTCGCCCGCAATCGCGGCAGATCAGCAGATGCGCGGCATGCGGGGTGTCCGGGTGGCTGCAGCCGACAAAGGCGTTGAGGCTGTCGACGCGGTGGATCAAGCCTTGCGCGAGCAGAAAGTCCAGCGCGCGGTAGACGGTCGGCGGCTTGGCCGCGTGGTCTTCGGTCGACAGTTGCGCCAGCAGGTCGTACGCCTTGACCGCAGCATGCCGCTGCTGCACCAGTTGCAGCACGCGGCGGCGCAGCGGCGTCAGCCGTACCCCGCGTGCGGCGCAGATCTGCTCGGCGCGAAGCAGCGCGGCGGTGTCGGAGCCAGAAGATCGGGACATGGGCACAGTATGCCGCAAGCGCGCACGGGCGAGCGCGCCGCCGCGGCGAGCAAACCCGGTGCCCTGTTTTCGGACAGAATCCCCGCATGATTTCTCCTGCCATGCCCGTCACAGACGCGACGCGCCCGACGCTGCACACCGACGTGCTGGTCGTCGGCGGCGGGGTCAACGGCGCGGGGCTTGCGCGCGACCTCGCCGGGCGCGGGCTGCGGGTGCTGCTGTGCGAGCGCGACGATCTGGCCGGCCACACCTCGTCGGCGTCGACCAAGCTGATTCACGGTGGCCTGCGCTACCTGGAATACGGCGAATTCGCGCTGGTGCGAAAGGCCCTGCGCGAGCGCGAGGTGCTGCTGCGCAGCGCCCCGCATCTGATGTGGCCGCTGCAATTCGTGCTGCCGCAGGCACCGGGCATGCGCCCGGCTTGGATGGTCCGCGCCGGGCTGTGGCTGTACGACCATCTGGCGCGGCGGCAATGGCTGCCGGCCTCGGGTGCGATCGACCTGCGCCGGCACGTCGCTGGCGCCGCGCTGCAGAGCGCGTGCGTCAGCGGCTTTGTCTACACCGACGGCTGGGTGGACGATGCGCGGCTGGTTGCGCTGTGCGCGGTCGACGCCCGTGAACGCGGCGCCATCGTGCTTACCCGCACCGCGTGCGTCGCGGCGCAGCGAACGCCGCAGGGCTGGGTCGCCACGCTGCGCGGCAGCGGCGGAGAACAGACGGTGCATGCCCGCGCGCTGGTCAACGCCGCCGGGCCGTGGGCCGAATCTTTCTTGCATCAGGCCGTGCGCGACGCGCAGGGCCGGCCGCTGCGCGAGCGGCAGTCGCTGCGGCTGGTGCGCGGCAGTCACATCGTGCTGCCGCGGCTGTACGACCATCCGCACCCCTACCTGCTGCAGGCCAGCGACGGGCGCGTGGTGTTCGTGATTCCCTACGAGCAGCGATTCACGCTGATCGGCACCACCGAGGTCGAGGTCGCTGCGCCCGACGGCGCCGAGGTGTGCAGCGATGCCGAGGTGGAGTATCTGTGCGCGCAGGTCAACCGCTACCTGCGCGAGCCGGTGCGGCCGCAGCAGGTGGTGTGGCGCTACGCCGGCATCCGCCCGCTGCTCGAAGACCACGCCGGCGACCCCAAGGCTGCCACCCGCGACTACCGGCTGGAGCTCGACGCCGAGGGCCCGCCGCTGCTGACCGTCTGGGGCGGCAAGATCACGACGTTTCGGGTGCTGGCCGAGCAGGCCGCCGACGCCCTGTGTGCGCGCCTGGGTCACTGCAGCGGCGCGTGGACGCACGACGCGCCGCTGCCCGGCGGCGATCTGCGCGATTGGATCGGCGCACCGTCGCGCCCCGACGCCGACTTCGCCCGCTTCGTCGCCGCGCTGCGCCAGCGCCACCCCTGGCTGCCGACGGAACTGGCGATGCGATGGGCGCGAGCCTACGGCAGCTGGGTGCGGTTGCTGCTCCAAGATCGGCACCAACTGGCCGATCTCGGCGACGCGGTGCTGCCTGGCCTGTACGCGGCGGAAATCGATTACCTGCGCGAGCGCGAGTGGGCGCAGACCGCCGAGGACATCCTCTGGCGACGCAGCAAGCTCGGGCTGCATCTGCCGCCCTCGGCCGCAGCGACGCTGCAGCAGTGGCTGCAGGCGCATCCGCCGACGCGCTGAGCTGGGTATCGCTTTTGCGCACACGCGGCGGGGGAGGCAAATACCCCAAAGGGTATGGGGTCGCACAATTCGTTACCCGTCGCGCATGACCTGGGTCAGAGAATTTCCGCAATTTCAGAAAGTTCTGAAAACTGCGCCCGAGGCTCTGATGCAACTGCCGCCGCTGATTCAACGCTTTGTTCTGCACTTTGGCGAAATGGGCAGCCGCTGGGGCATCAACCGCACCGTCGGCCAGATCTACGCCCTGCTGTTCGTCAGCGAGCGCCCGCTCAACGCCGACGACATCGCCAGCGCACTCGATTTCTCGCGCTCCAACGTCAGCATGGGGCTGAAGGAACTGGGCGCATGGAACCTAGTGCGCATGCAGCACCTGCCGGGCGACCGGCGCGATTACTACTCGGCGCCCGAGGACGTGTGGGCGATCTTTCGCACCCTGGCCGAAGAGCGGCGCAAGCGCGAAATCGACCCCACGCTGTCGCTGCTGCGCGAGGCGCTGATGGAACAGCCCGCCAGCGAAGCCGAGCGCCACGCGCAGCAGCGCATGCGCGAGATGCACGACCTGATCGAACTCGCGACGCAATGGTTCGACGACATCCAGCGCATGCCCAGCGAGGACGTGCGTGCGCTGATGCAGCTCGGCGGCGCGGTGCAAAAGCTGCTGGCGTTCAAGGGCCGCATCAAGCTCGCCGCCTCGCGCCGCCGCGGCAGCGAGCCGCAACCGCTGCAGGCAGTGGAGAGCTGACATGACCCTCGCCTTGCGTTGGCTGCTGCGCAACGACCTGCCGCCGCCTGCGGCGTGACCGCAGCGGGCTCGACCAACGGGCCCGCCATTTTCCCGATGGATGGATTGACCGCGGGGCGCGTCGTGCGCCCTGCGCGGATGAGTGTTGTCGTTTTCAGGAGTGCATCATGGATTGGCTGAGCAATGCGGAGCACCTCGCGCGGGTGCAGTTCGGCTTCATCGCCCTGTTCCACATTCTGTGGCCGCCGCTCACGGTCGGGCTGGCCATTGTGCTGTTCGCGCTCGAGGTGGCCTTCGTGCGCACAGGCAACGAGCGCTACTACCACCAGCTTCGCTTCTGGACCAAGCTGTTTCTGCTGAACTTCGGCGTCGGGGTGATCAGCGGCATTCCGATGGAGTTTTCGTTCGGCAGCAACTGGGGGCCGTTCTCCACCGACGCCGGCAACTTCATGGGCAACATCCTCGGCTTCGAGACGGCGATGGCCTTCATGCTCGAAGCCGGTTTTCTCGGCATCATGCTGTTCGGCTGGAAGCGGGTCGGGCCGAAGATGCACCTGTTTTCCACCGCAATGGTCGCGCTGGGCACCATTCTGTCGGCGTTCTGGATCATGGTGGCCAACTCCTGGATGCAGACCCCCACCGGGGTCACGCTCGAAGGCGGCAAGATCGTTGTGACCGACTGGCTGGCCGCGGTGCTCAACCCCGATCTGCCGTATGGCTTCGGCCATATGTTCATCGCCTGTATCGAGCTCAGCCTGGTGGTGCTCGCCGGGGTGAGCGCGTACAAGCTGCTGCGCCGCGAAAACGTGGAGTTCTTCCGCCGCTCGCTGGTGTGGGCGGTGGTCGCGCTGGTGGTGGTGGCGCCGCTGCAGGTGCTGGTCGGCGACTCGGCCGGCAGTGCCTTGGCCGACACCCAGCCAGCCAAGCTCGCGGCGATCGAGGCGCACTGGAAAACCAACCCGCCCGGGCAAGGCGCGCCGTGGGCACTGCTGGCGATTCCCGATCAGGCCAAGCAGGACAACACCTGGGCGCTGACCATCCCCGACGGGCTGAGCCTGATCGTCACCAAGACCCTGACCGGAAAAGTGGTCGGCCTGCGCGACTTCAAACCGCAGGATCAGCCGCCGGTGTGGATACCGTTCTACGCCTTCCGCATCATGGTCGCGGCCGGGCTGTTCGTGGTCGCGATGGCGGTGTGGACGGTGTGGCGGCTGTGGCGGCGGCGCGAGCAGATGAGCGCGCAGACCATCACCGAAAACCGCTGGCTGCTGCGCGGCTGGGTGCTGGCGGTGCCGGCCATTTATATCGCGGTGCTGATGGGTTGGACCACGCGCGAGGTCGGCCGCCAGCCGTGGATCGTCTACGGGCTGATTCGCACCAGCGAAGGCGTGAGCCAGCATCCCGCGGGCGTGGTCGCGTGGTCGCTGGCGATGTATGTGCTGTTCTACGTGGTCATCGGCATCACCGCGCTGTGGCTGGGGCTGCGCATGGTCAACAAGGGCCCGACGTTCGAGCCGCCGCCGCGGCAGGAGCCGCAGGGGCGCGTGCAGCCGGCAGCGCTGTCGGTGCAGGGAGGACATTGAAATGAGCGCGACTGCCACTCTCGCCTCGGCCGCTGCTGCGGCCGCACCAACCGCCGCCGCGGTCGACCCCGTGCATCACTTGCTGGCGGCGACCTGGTTTTTCATCATCGGCCTGTTTCTGGTGTTCTACGTGGTGCTCGACGGCTTCGACCTCGGCGTGGGCATCCTCTCGCTGTTCGCCGACGACCGTCGCCGCAGTGTGATGATGGCCAGCCTGGGCAGCATCTGGGACGCCAACGAAACCTGGCTGGTCGTGGTCGGCGGCACGCTGTTCGGCGCTTTTCCACTGGCCTACGGCACGGTGATCACCGGGCTGTACATCCCGGTCATCCTGATCCTGCTCGGCTTCATGCTGCGCGGGGTGTCCTTCGAGTTCCACGAACTGTCCGAGCGCAAGACCTTCTGGGGCGCGATGTTCGGCGTCGGCAGCCTGCTCGCCGCGATTGCGCAGGGTCTGGCGCTGGGCGGGCTGCTCGCCGGGGTCAAGGTTGTCGATGGCCGCTTCGTCGGCGGGGTGTGGGACTGGCTCAACCCGTTCAGCATCATCGTCGCCGTCGGCGTGGTCACCGGCTACGCGATGCTGGGCTCGACCTACCTGATCATGAAAACCGCCGGCGACATCCAGGCGCCGTGCTACCGCCGCGGCAGCTGGCTGGCGTGGGCGATGCTGGCCGTCGCGGCCATCGTCACCGTATGGACGCCGCTGCAGTATCCAGGCATCTTCGCCCGCTGGTTCGGCCCGGCGCTGCCGCTTTACGCGCTGCTGCCGCTGCTGGCGATCGGCAGCTTTGTCATGCTGCTGCGGACGCTGAAAAAACGCCGGGAAGTCGCCCCGTTCGTGTGGACGCTGCTGATCTTCCTGTTCTCGTTTGCGGGCCTGGCGCTGACCTGGTACCCCGACATCATCCCCGGTCAGGTCAGCATCGACCAGGCGGCGGCGAGCACCAGCACCCTGGTGTTCATGCTGCTGGGCATCGCCCCGCTGATCCCGGTGATGATCACCTATAACGTCTACCAGTACATCGTGTTCCGCGGCAAGGTGCACCCGGAAATGGCGCATGCGTACTGACGAATCAAGCCACGGGCACCTCTGGAGGCCCGCAATGAACAAAGAGCCCGCCGATGGCGGGCTTTGTTTTGTCGCGTGAAGCGGAAATCAGCGCTTGGAGAACTGCTTGGCGCGACGGGCGCCGCGCAGGCCGACCTTCTTGCGCTCGACTTCGCGGGCGTCGCGGGTGACGAAGCCGGCTTGCGACAGCGCGGGTTTGAGCGCGGCCTCGAAGTCGATCAGTGCGCGGGTGATGCCGTGACGCACCGCACCGGCCTGACCAGTCTCCCCGCCGCCGTGGACGTTGACCAGGATGTCGAAGCTGGCTTCGTTCTCGGTCAGCACCAGCGGTTGCTTGGCGATCATGATGGAGGTCTTGCGACCGAAGTATTGCTCGATGTCGCGGCCGTTGATGGTGATCTTGCCGCTGCCCTTCTTGAGGAACACGCGAGCGACGGAGCTTTTGCGACGGCCGGTGCCGTAATTCCAGTTTCCGATCATGGCCGTTCCTTACAGGTCCAGAGTCTTGGGCTGCTGCGCGGTGTGCGGATGCTCGGCGCCGCCGTAGACCTTCAGCTTTTTGATCATCGCGTAGCCCAGCGGGCCCTTGGGCAGCATGCCCTTGACCGCAAGTTCGAGCGCGCGACCCGGGTGGCGGGCCTGCATGTCCTTGAACTTGGTTGCGTAGATGCCGCCGGGATAACCGGTGTGGCGGTAGTAGGTCTTGTCGTTGGCTTTGTTGCCGGTCACGCGCAGTTTGCTGGCGTTGACGACGACGATGTAGTCACCGGTGTCGACGTGCGGGGTGTAGATGGGCTTGTGCTTGCCGCGCAGACGGCGGGCCACTTCGCTGGCAACCCGACCGAGGACTTTGTCCGTCGCGTCAATCACGAACCACTCATGCACGACCTCGGCCGGTTTGGCGCTGAAGGTTTTCATGGTTGTTCCGATTCAGAAAAGACAGGCTTTGCTCCCACCGGCGATGAACGGTAGCCGCCCCCGGCTTTCGCCGTGCGTCACCCCGTGCCCGCCGGCATGGGTTTCTTGGCCCCTGTCTGAAAGCCAAACGTGGAATTCTACGCAAACGCGCGCGGTTGCGGAGTTTGGTGTCAAGTCCGGTGGTGCCGCATGGCTGGGCTGTCGCGCCGGCGCATCGCGTGCGTCGGCGGGGATTAGGGTTAACCCGAGCATGGAATTGGGTTTGGGGCTATGCTGCGGCGCACAAACCGCGCGGAGAGTTCGCGGCCGTCCTCGCCCCGGGCGTGAGGCGGCGCCGGTTCTTCGTGAGCGCACTCAACCGTATCCGAACACACCTGAACATGTCCGAACGGTCTGCTCTGGCCCCAGCCCTCGCGCCCGCACCTGCGCGCAGGTCGGCGCTTGCGCCGATCATCCCGATCCGTTCGATCGACGCCGAGCACTTGCCCCAGCTGCAGCGGCATTTCCTGGCGCTCGGCGCCGAGGATCGCTATCTGCGTTTTGGCTACGCCGCCAGCGACGAGCAGATTCGCCGCTACGTCGACCGCATCGACTTTGCCCGCGACGAGGTGTTCGGGGTGTTCAGCCGCAAGCTCGAACTGCTGGCGGTTGCGCACCTTGCGTTCGGCGAGTCGCGGGCGGAGTTCGGTGTGTCGGTGTTGCCGCGGGCGCGTGGGCTGGGTATCGGCACTCGGCTGTTTCGCACCGGCGCGCTGCATGCGCGCAATCGCGGGCTGCGGCAATTGTTCATGCAATGCCTGAGCAGCAACACCGCTATGCGCAAGATTGCCCGCCGCGCCGGCATGACTGTGCGCGATGACGGTGGCGAAACCGAGGCCTACCTCGAACTTCCGCAGGACGACTGGCGCTCGCACCTCGACGCCCTGGTCGACGCGCAGACCGGGCACTGGGATTACGCGCTGAAGTTTGCGATGCGGCAGTGGCGGTGCTGGTGGCTGTTCGGCCCTTGCCCGCAGGAGGCAGAAGCAGCTTGAGCCCGGTGCCGGGTCACGCACGGCGCGTCGACGCCGAGCGCCCAGTGTTTTGACGCGGCGGGAACGACCGGAACGCTCATCACGGCAGCAGCCGCGCGGCGACGATGCTGCGCCAGCCGTTGAACTGCTGCCAGACCGCGGCGACGCTGCCGGCCGGGTTGGCGGCGAGCGCCGGAAAGCTGGCCTGCACCGTCGCGCTGGGGTCGGACAGCAGGTCTGCCGGCTGCCAGCCCGCTCCCGCAAGCCGGCGCGCGGCGAGCACCTGCAGGCCCTGCGGCCCGTCCTGATACCAGGCGACGGTAAGGTTGCCGGCCGGGTCGGTCGCCGCCACCGGGTTGCCGGCGCTGCGCCAGTCCGGCGGGTCGAGCCGCCGGGCCTCACCCCAGCCAACATCCGCGCGCCGCTCCTGTGCAAACATCCCGGCCTCGTTGCGGCTGGCGCGCAGCACCTGTGTCCAGACGATGGTGAGGTCGCCGAGCACGTCCTGCGCCAGAGCCAGCGATTGCGCCGGCCCTTCGGCTCCCGGCGCCGACACCATGCGCACCGGCCCGGGGTGCAGGGCATCGGACTGCAGCATCACGTGGGTCTGCGCGCCGCTGCCCTGCAGCCAGGCCAGCGCGGCCCGCGGGCCGGTGCCCTCAGCCCACGTTGGCCGCCGGGCCGGGCCGGCGCCGGAGTATTAAGATGGAATCAAAAAAGGCCGCCAGG
>CAYMDM010000039.1:0-24873 GCA_964389235.1 uncultured Burkholderiaceae bacterium | reverse complement strand
TGAGGCGAGCGCCGCCGCCAGCCGCGACGAGGCCGCCGCTCGGCAGGCGCAGGCCGAGCAGGACGCGGCGCGCCGCGCGGCCGAGCAGCAGAAGCAGGACGCCGAGGAAGCGGCCAAGCTCGCGCAGATCGAAAAACGGCGCAAGGCCGCCGAGGCCGAAGCCGCGGCGATCCGCGACATGATGGCCAAGCCGCGCACCGTGCTGCGCGCCGAAAAACCCAAGCCCCCCGAACCTGCCGCGGCGGCACCTGGTGCGGCCATCAAGGGCACCCTGCACAAACCCGCGGCCGCGGCCAAAACGGCCACGCCCGGCGCGGCGCCCCCCGAGGCGCGCAAGGACAACAAGCAGGTCAAGTCCGAGAAGCTTTCGTCCTCATGGGCCGATGACGCGGCCAAGCGGCGCGCGATCAAATCGCGTGGCAACCCCACCGGCGCGGCCGGCGGCTGGCGCGGCCCGAAAACCGCGGCCAAGGGCAAGGGCGGGCGCGGCGGGCGCGAGGAGCAGGCCGAACAGGCACCGGCCGAATTCATTGCCCGCGATATTCATGTGCCCGAGACCATTACCGTTGCCGATCTGGCGCACAAAATGTCGGTCAAGGCCGCCGAGGTCATCAAGATTCTGATGAAGCTCGGCCAGATGGTCACCATCAACCAGGTGCTCGACCAGGAAACGGCGATGATCGTGGTCGAGGAAATGGGACACAAGGCGGTGGCCGCCAAGCTCGACGATCCCGAATCCTTCCTGGAGGAGCAGGGCGAGGCCGAACATGCCGACGCCGAACTGCTGCCGCGGGCGCCGGTGGTCACGGTCATGGGCCACGTCGACCACGGCAAGACCTCGCTGCTCGACTACATCCGCCGCGCCAAGGTGGCCGCGGGCGAGGCCGGCGGCATCACCCAGCACATCGGCGCCTACCACGTCGAAACCCCGCGCGGCATCATCACCTTCCTCGACACCCCGGGCCATGAGGCGTTCACCGCGATGCGCGCGCGCGGCGCCAAGGCCACGGACATCGTGGTGCTGGTGGTGGCGGCCGACGATGGCGTGATGCCGCAGACCAAGGAGGCCATTGCCCACGCCAAGGCGGCGGGGGTGCCCATCGTCGTGGCGCTGAACAAGATCGACAAGCCCGACGCCAACCCCGACCGCGTGACCCAGGAGCTGATCGCCGAAAGCGTGGTGCCCGAGGCATATGGCGGCGATTCGCCGTTCGTGCCGGTTTCGGCCAAGACCGGGCAGGGCGTGGACGAGCTGCTGGAAAACATCCTGCTGCAGGCCGAGGTGCTCGAACTCAAGGCACCGGTCGATGCCCCGGCCAAGGGGCTGATCATCGAAAGCCGGCTCGACAAGGGGCGCGGCCCGGTGGCCACGGTGCTAGTGCAGTCGGGAACCTTGAAGCGCGGTGACGTGGTGCTGGCCGGAGCGTCGTATGGCCGGGTGCGGGCGATGCTCGACGAACTGGGCAAGCCGGTGGACGAGGCCGGCCCGTCGATCCCGGTGGAGATCCAGGGCTTGACCGAGGTGCCTTCGGCCGGCGAGGAAATCATGGTGCTCGCCGACGAGCGCAAGGCACGCGAAATCGCACTGTTCCGCCAGGGCAAGTTCCGCGACGTCAAGCTGGCCAAGCAGCAGGCGGCCAAGCTCGAAAACATGTTCGAGCAGATGGACGAAGGCGCCAAGACCCTGCCGCTGATCATCAAGGCCGATGTGCAGGGCTCGCAGGAGGCGCTGATCCACGCGCTGACCAAGCTGTCGACCAGCGAGATCAAGGTGCAGATCGTGCATGCCGCGGTCGGTGGTATTTCCGAAAGCGACGTCAACCTGGCGATCGCCTCGGGTGCGGTGATCATCGGATTCAACACCCGCGCCGACGCGCTGGCGCGCAAGCTGGCCGAGGCCAACGGCATCGACATCCGCTACTACAACATCATTTACGAGGCGGTCGACGAGATCAAGGCGGCGATGTCGGGCATGCTCGCGCCGGAGAAAAAAGAGGAAACCCTGGGCCTGGTCGAAATCCGCCAGGTGTTCCGCATTCCCAAGGTCGGCGCGGTGGCCGGCTGCATGGTGCTGTCCGGGCTGGTGCGCCGCAACGCGCATGTGCGGCTGCTGCGCGACAACGTGGTCATCTACACCGGCGAGCTCGATTCGCTCAAGCGTTTCAAGGACGATGCGCGCGAGGTCAAGGAAGGGTTCGAGTGCGGCCTGTCGCTGAAGAACTATCAGGACATCCAGGAAGGCGACCAGCTCGAAGTGTTCGAGATCAAGGAGGTGGCGCGCACGCTGTAAGGCGTGCGCCGCCCAAGCGATGAAGCGCCCATCCACCCACCGCGCCCAACGCATTGCCGACCAGATCCAGCGCGATCTGGGCGAGCTGATTCCGCGCGAAATCCGCGACCCGCATCTCGGTCTGATCACCATCACCGATGTGCAGATCACACCCGATTACGCCCATGCCAAGGTGTTCTATTCGGTCATGGGCGCCGAGCCGGAGGTGGCGCAGCGCATCCTCGACGAGCGGGCGGGCTATCTGCACAGCCTGCTGTTCAAGCGGCTGCAGATCCACACCGTGCCGACGCTGCATTTCCATTTCGACCCGACCACCGAAAAGGCCGCCGAAATGGACAGTCTGATCCGGCAGGCCGTTTCGCATCGCGCCAAGGACGACTGAAGGCGCGCGCCGTGCCTGTCCGCCCCGCCCATGTCTTGCGCAAAGGTTCCCTGGGAGCCGGTCAACGGCGTGCTGCTGCTCGACAAGCCGCGCGGCATCACCTCGCAGCAGGCGCTCTCTCGGGTGCGGCGGCGGCTGCGCGCGGCCAAGGCCGGGCATGGCGGCACCCTCGACCCGCTGGCTGAAGGGCTGCTGGTGTTGTGTTTCGGCGCCGCGACCAAGTTCGCCCAGCGCCACCTCGACGCGGATAAACGCTACCTCGCCACGGTGCGGCTGGGGGTGCGCACCCGCACCGACGATGCCGAGGGCGAAGTGATCGAAACCCGGCCCACGGCGGGCATTGACGCCGCGGCGGTGCTTGCGGTGCTGCCAAGATTCATCGGTCGCATCGAGCAGGTGCCGCCACTGCACAGCGCGCTGAAAAAAGACGGCAAGCCGCTGTACGCCTACGCCCGCGCCGGCCAGGCGCTGGACGTGCCGGCGCGGCCCGTGCGCATCGACGCGATCGATCTGCTGTCATGCCAGGGCGATACCTTGCTTCTCGACGTGCGCTGCGGCAAGGGCACTTACATCCGCTCGCTGGCGCGCGACCTCGGTGCCGAGCTGGGCTGCGGGGCGCATCTGGCCGCGCTGCGGCGAACCGCCAGCGGCGGCTTCGATGTCGCGCAGGCGCTGTCGCTGGACCGCGTCGAAGCCCCTTCGCCCGAGGACTTGCGCGCCGCGCTGCTGCCGCCCGACGCGCTGCTCGCCGGGCTGCCGCAGCAGCAGCTCGATGCGGCCGCGGCGCAGCGCTTTGTGCACGGCCAGCGGCTGGCCGGATTGCGGCCGACCGAGCCCGCCGCGCCCGATGGCGCCGAGGTGCGGGTATATGGCCCGCCAGCGCCGGGCGCGGCCGCCACCTTGCTGGGCGTGGCGACCTGGGCGCAGGGCGTGCTGCAGCCGCTGCGTCTGCTTTCAGCCGACGAACTGCCCATGGCCCCACCGCCCGCGCCCCAACCGACTGACGATATTTCTCTGCTTTCTCAGGACTCTCGCCCATGACTCGTTCCATCCGCAACATCGCGATCATCGCCCACGTCGACCACGGCAAGACCACGATGGTCGATCAATTGCTGCGCCAGTCTGGCACCTTTGCCGAGCACGAAAAAGTCGTGGACACGGTGATGGACAGCAACGCGCTGGAGCGCGAGCGCGGCATCACCATCCTGGCGAAAAACTGCGCGGTGAGCTGGAAAGGCACGCACATCAACATCGTCGACACTCCGGGCCACGCCGACTTCGGCGGCGAGGTCGAGCGCGCGCTGTCGATGGTCGACGGCGTGCTGCTGCTGATCGACGCGCAGGAAGGGCCGATGCCGCAGACCCGCTTTGTCACCAAGAAGGCGCTGGCGCTGGGGCTGAAGCCCATTGTCGTGGTCAACAAGGTGGACAAGCCCGGCGCCAATCCGGATGCGGTGGTCAACGCCGCGTTCGACCTGTTCGACAAGCTCGGCGCGACCGACGAGCAGCTCGACTTTCCGGTGGTCTATGCCTCGGGCATCAACGGGTGGGCTTCGCTGGAGCAGGGCGAGCCGGGGCAGCAATGGGGACCGGACATGTCGGCGCTGTTCGACACCGTCCTCAAGTTCGTGCCGCCTCACAGCGGCGACGCGAATGCGCCGCTGCAACTGCAGATTTCGGCGCTGGACTACAACAGCTTCGTCGGCCGCATCGGCATCGGGCGCATCAACGCCGGCACCATCAAGCCGGGCATGGATGTGCTGGTGATGGAAGGGCCGGAGGGCAAGTCGTTCAAAGGCCGCATCAATCAGGTGCTGACCTTTCAAGGGCTGGACCGGGTGCAGGTGGAGCAAGCCGGGCCGGGGGACATCGTGCTGATCAACGGCATCGCGGACATCGGCATCGGCGTGACCGTGACCGACCCGCTCAACCCGCAGCCGCTGCTGATGCTCAAGGTCGATGAACCGACGCTGACCATGAATTTCTGCGTCAACACCAGCCCGCTGGCCGGCCGCGAGGGCAAATACGTCACCAGCCGGCAGATCTGGGATCGGCTGCAGAAAGAGCTGCAGAGCAACGTCGCGCTGCGGGTGAGGGAAACCGACGAGGACGGGGTGTTCGAGGTCTCGGGCCGTGGTGAGCTGCACCTGACCATCCTGCTGGAGAACATGCGCCGCGAGGGGTATGAGCTGGCCGTGTCCAAGCCCCGCGTGGTGTTCAAGGACATCAATGGCGTGAAATGCGAGCCGATCGAACTCGTCACCTGCGATATCGAGGAGCAGCACCAGGGCGGGGTGATGCAGGCGCTGGGCGAGCGCAAGGGCGAGCTGGTGAACATGGAGCCAGACGGCCGCGGCCGCGTGCGGCTGGAGTACCGCATTCCGGCGCGCGGGCTGATCGGCTTTTCCAACGAATTTCTCAACCTGACCCGCGGCTCGGGGCTGATCTCGAATATTTTCGACGGCTACGAGCCGCACAAGGGCGAGATCGCCGGGCGCAAGAACGGCGTGCTCATCAGCATGGACGACGGCGAGATCTTCACCTACGCGCTGGGCAAGCTCGACGACCGCGGCCGCATGTTCGTCAAGGCCGGCGACCCGGTGTACGAGGGCATGATCGTCGGCATCCATTCCCGCGACAACGACCTCGTCGTCAACGCCACGCGCACCAAGCAGCTCACCAACTTCCGCGTCAGCGGCAAGGAGGACGCGATCAAGATCACCCCGCCGATCGAGCTGACCCTGGAGTATGCGGTGGAGTTCATCGACGACGATGAACTGGTCGAGATCACGCCGAAGTCCATTCGCCTGCGCAAGCGCCATCTGCAGGAACACGAGCGCAAGCGCGCCAGTCGCGAGCAGGCGGCCTGATTGCGCGAGGCGGGGCGATGAAAGCCACGGCAGCCCCTTGCGCGCCCGCGCTGCGCCGCGTGCCGCCGCACCTGCAGGCGGTGGCGGCGATGGTCGGCGCCACGCTGCTGTGGAGCATGGCCGGAGTCGTGACCCGGCACTTGCATACCCAGGACGGGTTGCGGCTGGTGTTCTGGCGCAGCAGCTTTGCCGCGCTGGGCGTGCTGGCGTGGCTGCTGTGGCGGCAGGGCGCACGCGGCACGTTCAGGCAGGTGGCGCAGGCGCCGGCGCTGCTGTGGCTGTCGGCGCTGTTCTGGGCGGTGATGTTCACCGCGTTCATGGTCGCGCTTACCCTCACCACTGTTGCCCAGACCCTGCTGGTCGACAGCCTGAGCCCGCTGATCGCTGCGCTGCTGGGCTGGGTGGTGCTGCGACAGCCGCTGCCGCGGCGCACCGTGTGGGCGATCGCACTGGCGACCCTGGGGATGGGCTGGATGGTCGCGCATGACGCCCGAGCGCCCGGCTCGGGCACCGCACTTCTGGGCATGCTGGTTGCGCTGGGCGTGCCGCTGGCTGCCGCGGGCAACTGGGTCAGCCTGCGTCGGGCCGGGCGCGGGGTGGCGATGCAGCCGGCGGTGATGCTGGGTGCGGCGATGTCCGCAGCGGTGGTCGCCGGGCTGGGCGGCCCAGTCGCGGTGGACAGGCACGACCTGGCCGCACTAGCCTTTCTCGGCGTGTTCCAGCTGGCCGCGCCGAGCCTGCTCGCGGTGTGGGCGGCGCAACGGCTTGCGCCGGCCGAGGTCGGCCTGCTCGGCTTGCTGGAAATCGTGTTCGGCACGCTGTGGGCCTGGATCGGAGCCGGCGAAAATCCGGGAGCGGCGACGCTGTTCGGCGGTGCGCTGGTGCTCGCCGCCCTGGCCGGCAACGAATGGTGGGGATGGCGCCAGCGGCGGCGCGTTCAGGGAGCTGAGGAATGAAACGATTGGGGTTGCGCGGCTGGGTCGCCGCCGGGCTGATTGCGCTGCTGGCCGGCTGTGGCGGCGGGGGATCGTCGCCGACCGCGACCAACGGCAGCGGTGGAGCTTCGCCCGGCGCGGTGCAGTCGGTCACCCCACGCACGGCGATGGGCGTGCTGGTGCCCGTCTATGGTTACCCGACCGTGAAATCCAGCGGCGTGGTCAGCCCCAACCCGCAGTGGACCGGAGTCGCCGCCCTGGCCGCCAGCGTGCCGACGGTGGCGATCATCAACCCGAACAACGGCCCCGTCGCCTGCAGCAGCACGGCCACCGTCGCGCTGTTCCAGAGCGGCATCGCCTCCTTGCAAAAAGCGGGGGTGACGGTGTTGGGCTATATCGCCACCGGCTACGGCAACGTCGCCGCGTCGACGGTGACTCAGCAACTGCAGACCTATGCCGACTGCTACGGGGTCGATGGGGTGTTTTTCGACGAAGTGCCCACCGCTTCGTCGGCCGCGGCTTATTACGCAGCGATTGCGCAGTCCGCCCGCCAGATCATCCGCCCGCCCAGCGGCAAGACCGCTCGGGTGGCGATCAACCCCGGCGCCTATCCCGCGCTGCCCGTCGCGCAGACCGCGGACATCACGGTGGTGCACGAAAGCGCCGACCTCAACACCCCGGCGGCGCCGGCCAGCCTCGCGTCCTACCCGCCGGCGAAATTCGCCTACCTCGCCTACAACGTCAGCGGGTATGACGCACCGACGCTGCAGACCTTGTTCAATCAAGGTGTCGGCTACGTCTACCTCACCGACAAGAGCGGCGACCCCTGGGTGGCGCTGAGCAGCCAATACCCCCAGCTGGTGCAGGGCGTGGCGCAGATCAACGCGGCGGCGTCGGCTGCGAACTGAGGGGACGGCCGGGCCTGGGCCACGCAGGAGTTGTGGCCTACCCGCGGGACGTGGCCTGCCGGCGGGAAATCGCGGCATTTTTCCGCGCTTCCGACTGGAACACTCGGTCACGCAAGCGCATCGACGCGGCGATGCGGTAGCCTACACAGACAACGCGCACTGATCTCGCCAACGGTCTGACACGGGCGCCGCGGTGCAGAGCGACACAGCAGGGAAGGGTAGAGCAGGATGTACCTGTCGCATTTCGGCCTGACGGCGTTCCCGTTCCAGTTGCAGCCCGACCCGGCTTTTTTGTTCGAAAGCCGCGGCTACCACTACACCCACCAATACCTGCGCTACGGGCTGATGCAGAAGTCGGGCTTTGTCGTGCTCACCGGCGAAATCGGCGCGGGCAAGACGACCCTGACCCAGGCTTTTCTCGCCGAGCTCGATCCGGCGCGGATCACGCCGGCGATGCTGGTCAGCGCCCAGCTCGACGCGAACAGCCTGCTGCTGGCGATCGGCCAGACCTTCGGTTTCGCCCTGCCGCAGCAGCCGACCGCGGCGCGCGAGGAGCTGGAAACCCGGCTGGGCGATCTGCTCGCGACCGGGCGGCGGGCGCTGCTGCTGATCGACGAGGCGCAGCACCTTTCCCGCGACGCGCTGGAATTCCTGCAGACCTTCTGCGACATGCGGCGGGATGGCGCGGCCTTGCTGCAGTGCTACCTGATCGGCCAGCCCGAGCTGCGCGAGGCGCTGCAGGCGCGGTCGCTGGAGCCGCTACGTCAGCGCATCATCGCCGGCTGCCATCTCGGCCCGCTGGACTCGACCGAAGTGCAGCCGTACATCGAACACCGCCTGCGCTGCGCCGGCTGGAGCGGGAACCCGGCATTCAGCGCCGAAGCGTATGCGCGCATCACCGCATGGACGGGCGGCATTCCCCGTCGCATCAACCTGCTGTGCAACCGGCTGCTGATGGACGCGTTTGTGGAAAACCGCGAGCGCATCGAGGCGGGACAGGTCGAGTCGGTCGCCCGCGTCATCCACGAGGAAACGGGCGGCCTGCTGCCGCCAGTCGATGCGGATAAGTCTGCGTCCAGCGCCAGCGCGCCGGCCCCGGCGGCGGCGACGGCAAGAGCAGCGGATGAGCCCACGCTCCCCGCGCCGACAGCCGATCTGCAGCCGCAAACCGACCGCGCCGAGCCCGAGCAATTAGGGCTGCTGGTCGCTGCCCCGCGTCGCAACGACGCGCGGGTGCTGTTATGCGTCGCCCAGACCCCGGACGCGCGACTGGTGATGCAGACCCTCGCCGAGCGCCTGCAAGTCGATGCCACCTTGCCGCGACCGCTGATCGTGGCACCCGCGCCCGTCGATAGCGAGCCGCTGTTGTGCGCACCCGATGTGCCCCTTTCGGCCAGCACGGGTCTGCCTCAAGACCTGCCGCGATGGATCGGCGAGTGTCTCGCGCAGCTGGCGCAGCGGCCGGTCGCCGCGGTGCTCGCGGCAGGAGCGGGCGACGCGGTGCTGGCCGCAGCCCTGGCGGCGCACCGCGCCGGCGTGCCGGTGATCGCCGTTGCGGCCGGACAGCGCAGGGGCGATCGGCATGATCCGGCCGAGGTCGACCGCGCCTTGCTCGACCGGCTCGCCGGGTTGCATCTGGTGGCTGACGCGGTCGATGCAGAGGTACTCGCCGCGGAGGGCGCTGCGCCGGCGAGCATCGAATGGGTCGGCAACGCCCGCATCGACGCCGTGCATGCAGCGCTGGCCGCCACACCGGATGTCAGCCGCACGGCTTACGCCGCTCACCTCGCTGCGCAGGGCTGGCTGGGCGAGCAGGGGTACGCGCTGTTGTTCGCGCAGGACGCCGCGGGCTACACGCGCGAGCGGCTGGTCGACTGGCTGGCCAATGTGCGCCGGCTCAGCCGGGTGATTCCGGTGGTGCTGGCCGAGACGCCGGCGCTGCGCGCTGCGCTGACCGGGCAGGGCCTGAGCCAGGCCTTGAATGGCGCGCGGGTATGGCGCATCGACGCGCCGGCGCTCGCCGACACGCTGGCGCTGTTGCGCGCAGCGCGCTGCGCGCTGACTGACCGGCCGCTGCTGGCCGACGCGGCGCGGCTGCTGGGTGTGCCGCATCTGGAACTGCGCCGCAACGCCGGTCGGCGCGCGCTGTGGGGCCCGCCGCAGCGGCTGGGCTGTGATTTCGGCTGGATGGTCACCGCGGTGATCGACCTGCTCGACGCGCCCGCGGCGTCGCCGGAAACCCTGCCACTGGGCTGGGACGGGCAGACGGCCGAGCGCATCGCTGGCGTGCTTGCCGCGTGGTTGCCAGCCGAGGAAGCGACTGCACAGGGCGCTGAAACCGGCTTGAAGGTGGGCTGATCGAGTTAGGCTCATCCGTGCGGTTTTCAAGCGCGCTCAGTCCGCACGGATTGCCGCGCACAGCCCCGGAGCATTGTCAGTGCGAACTACCTCCGGGCTGCGGCGCCGCGGGGCCGGATTTCCACAGATGCGCGTTGCGGTTGGTGAGGTACTCGAACAGACCGAGCGCGGCGAAGGCGTTGAGCAGAATGAAGGTGCTCGCTAGCCGAACCGGCGCCAGCCGACCCAGCGCCGGCAGCCAGACGCCGAGCAGCGGCAGGCTGTAGAACACGATCTGCGCAACCAGCAGCGATGTCCAGAACACCGACCCCGGCGCCAGCACGGCATTGCTTACCAGCGCTGCCAGCATGGCCCAGGGCGCGATCAGCCGCATCACCTTGTGCGAGAGAAACTGCACAAAAATCGGGTTGCGCCAGGGCAGCAGCAACGCCGGGCACAGCCGCAGCAGCTGGAAATTGCCCGCCAGTGTTCGGATTTTTCGGCGACGTTCCTGCGCGGCTTCCTTGCTCGGCTGGTCGTAGGCCATCGCCCCGGCCTCGAACACCACGCGGTAGCCCTGCAGCACCGCCTGCATCGGAATCAGCACATCGTCGAGGATGGTCACCGGCGGAATCGGGCGAAAGCAACTGCGACGCAGCGCGTACAGCGCGCCAGTCACCCCGGGCACCGAGTGGATCGCAGCCTGGCTGCGGCGAATGAATTTTTCGTAGCGCCAGTAGGCGCCGACGCCGCTGGAAAACGCCGTCGCCCCCTCGTCCTGGAACACCAGTTCGCCGCTGACCGCGCCGACCTGTGGATCGCCGAGCACGGCGACCAGGCGGCTGACCGCGTCGGGGCTCAAGCGCTGGCGGGCGTCGGTGAACACGATCACTTCCTCGTCGCATCGCGCGACCGCGTCGTTCAGGCACGCCGCCTTGCCACGGGTCTGGCTGAATGCGAGCAAGCTCACGCGCGGGTCGGGATGGGCACGGACGAGGTCATTGGTCGCGTCGGTCGAGCCGTCGGAGGCGACGATCAGCCGCAGCCGGTCAGCTGGATAGTCCTGCGCGAGGCAGGTAGCGATCTTGGCTTCGATGCGCGACGCTTCATTGCGCGCGACCACGATCATCGCCACTCGCGGGCGGTAGTTCGGGTCGACGCGAGGCGAGCGCGGCGCCAGCCGCGCCCAGATGCCGACTATCGCTGGATAGATCGCATAGGGGTAGAGCACCAGCAGCACCGCCGCCCAGAACAGCGCGACCCACACCACCCTCAACGCCCCCGCGCCGCCAGCCGCAGCAGACCGCCGCGCAGCCGCTCGTAATTGCCGTTGCCCAGCAGGCGTTTGCCCGAATGCAGCAGCCCGTAACGCAGGCGCTGCCGCAGCATTTCGCCGCGGCGCTGATCCAGCCAGGCTTCGAGTTGTTGCTGGGGCGTGCTCAGCAACACGGCCAGTCGCGGCACGTCCGGCAGCCCCACAGCCTGGGCGTCGTGCCGCCACAGCCCGACGCGGGAACTGCAGATCGCCTGGTAGCCCAACTGGGCGGCGACGGCGTGCAGATCACCGGGCATACGCCCGCCCGGCGGGGCGAACAGAGTCACCGGGGCGCCGAGATGATCTTCGATCATCGCCTTGGAGCGCGACAGCTCGTCGCGCACCTCGGCGGGCGACAGATCGTCGAGATAGCGATGGCGGTGACCGTGGGACTGGATGGACATGCCTGCGCCCTGCATGTCGCGCAGCGCCGACCAGCTCAGAAAGCCGGGTGTCCCGACGGTGGAGGAGTTGACGAAAAAGTCGCCGCTGCCGCCGGCCTGTTGCAGCACGTCCGCCGCCCAGGCGTTGCTCTCGTGCCCGTCGTCGAAGGTGAACGCCACCGCGTGGGGCGTCGGGGTGCTGAGCAGCGACAGCACGCTACTCGGCCTTGCCCTGCGGTCGCGAACGGCCTGCACGTGCGCGCGGAATTGCTCGCGACTGACCGCGTAGTGCGCGTCGGCACCGGCCGAGTCGGCATCCGGTGCCAGCACGGCGTGGTACATCAACACGGTCTGAGCGGGGCGGGGCATGGCTGGGTCAGCGTTTGGTTCACCGCGCAACTGTAGGCCAGGCCGATGACACTGTGATCCACCGATTTGCGGCCGTCCCGACGGCACGTGACAAATTTCACGGCCATCCTGGGGAGAGGAACCCAGCCCGACCTTCGCGCAGGCGAAAAAAAATCCCGGGACGTACCCGGGATTTTTGGTCGCAGGCGGCGACGGCCGCCGCTTGCTTGCTGGCCTTACTTGGGCAGACCCTGAACCGGGTTGCCCAAGTTGGTCCACTCGATCATCGAGCCCGCGTACAGCTTGGAGTTCTTGTTGCCCAGGATTTCGTGCACCACGAACCACGCACCCGAAGCCAGGTGACCGGTGTTGCAGTAGGTCACGGTCGGCGCGCTCTCAGTGATGTTGTAGACCGAGAAAATCTTCTTGTAATCGGCCGCGCTCATGAACTCATGCGCCTTGCCCACCGGGCGGGTGATCGCGTCGACCGGGAAGGACTTGGCGCCGGCCAGATGGCCGCCGGCCTTGTTACCCGGCTTGGTGACGATGCCCAGGTACTGCGGGGTCGGACGGGCGTCGATGAACTGGTCGCTGCCCTTTTCCAGCGCGGTCTTCACCTGCTCCATCGTCGCGAGAATGGCCTTGTCTTCCGGCCCAGCCGCCCAGTTGCCCTTGGTGATGCTGGGTTTCTCGGTGCTGACGTCATTGCCGCCCTGGATCCAGGCGGTCACGCCACCGTTGAGGATGGCCATTTTGTCGCGCGGCTCACCGAAGTAGCGCAGCTGGAAGTACAGGCGGGTGGCCATGTCCATCGAGTCGACGGTGTCGCCAGTCGGCACGATGACAATCGGCTTGTCGATTTTGTTCAGGCCGGCATCGTCCATCGCCTTGGTGAAAAACTCGGCGGTCGGCAACTGGGCCTTGATTTTCTGCCCGTCTTCGGTTTTCTCCTCGCGGATCTTGCCGAAATCAACAAACGCCCCAGTGCCCGGAATGTAGCCGCCAGTTTCGACCAGGAATTTCTTGCCGGTCTTTTTGTCGGTCTCGAACTTCGGCGCTTCGGTCAGGGTCTTCATGTCGTCGCGGATGTCGACGATCACCACGTCGGCCTTGTTGGCCTTGAGCCAGTCGACGGTCACCAGCGGGCCGGGCAGGGATGCGGCTTGCGCCATGTGTGCAGCGGCGAAGGAAAGAATCCCCGCGCCAATCAGATACTTCACTTTCATTTGGTTTCTCCTCGATTAAAACAATGGCCTTGGTGGCTACTCAGGTTATACAGGGCGTGTTACCCGCCCAGCTGTTCCAACGCAAGAACCTGCGTCGAAATATTGATGGGGCACTGGCTCAGAATATGCGTGCGCCGATCGGCAAGCAAGTTGCCTCGGCCGGCCGCATGCAGCGCGCGGATGCGCGCATCGCGCAACTGCACGACCCGTTCGATCTGTGGACGGAACAGATCGAGCATCGATTGCAGCCAGCGGCCGATGGCTACGGGACGGATGCGATCGAAATGCGTGCCGGCGGCCAGGCGCGACACGGCTGGCGCCGGCTCCCAGCATTCGGCTGTGACCCACTGATTGGTCGTGAACACCCGCAGCGGCATGCCGCGATCATCGACGGACAAGGCAATCAAGTGCGTGAAAGGCTGACCGGCGGCGCAGTCCTTGCGCGGGTTGGGGGCGAACAGATGGAAATGCCCATGCTCGCCGGTGGCGCGTTGCGAGGCCGCATGCGCGTGGTAGTAAAACAGCCCGCCGTTCCTGGAGCGGGCATCACGCTCGGGGTAGTGCTGCCACTCGACAAAACTCTGCGTGCCGATCAGCGCGGAAATCACGGTCTGGCCGTCGCGCAGAAATTGTCGGGTGTTGCGCAGCGCCCGGGCCGCGGCTTCACGCAGCGCACTTCGCTCTCGATCGTCGAGCGACCGAAGCAAATCGGCCGTGGCCCGCGGTGAACCCGCAAGGCGGCCGGTCGAGAGGGAAGAGGGCTGGAACTTCATCGAACAAAAACCGCGCGTGCCAAGCCGAGGCATCCGAATTCGGGTGACGGCACGCGCGGCGAGTGCAACAAAAGCAGCCAGTCGATCAGTTGGACGGCGCGCAGGGGTTGCTGGACTTTTTCTTTTTCATCTTGTCCTTGTCGCTGCTCGGCGCGCAGGGGTTGGACGGCGCGCAGGGGTTGGACGCGGCCTGGGCGACGGTGGTGGCCGACAGCACGGTCAGCGCCTGGGGCATCGGCGCGACGACGGCAGCGGCGAGCGCCAGCACGGGCAGGGTCTGCGACAGTTTGATGCGGGATTTCGCCATGAGAATCTCCTTTGAACGGGGACGATAAGGCCCGGTGAACACTCCCACCGGTATTTGGTTCAACGCATGAACGCCCGATTCGCTGACACGAATCCGCACCATGCGTATCGGATTGTGTCAGCGATTGACGTCAAGCGGATTAACCGTGCTGCGCAGCGAGGCCAGAAGCCTGCTTGCTGGCGCGATGCCGCTGCACACCGGTGCGGGTGAGGTAGCCGACGATCACCAGCACCGCGAACAGCAGCAGCCACACCGCCCAGACCGGCAGATGCAGCAGTTCCTGCAGGGTCAGGTTGTCAGGGCCGACCTGTTTCCACGCCCACTCCTGGATCGGGCCGGAGAAGGCGTTGAAAATCAGGGTGCCGACACCGATGCCGAGGAAAAACAGCAGGCCGTCGAGCTTGCCGGAGAAAAACGCCACCAGCGACGTGCCGGGGCAATAGCCGCCGATGGCCATGCCGGCACCGATGCCCGCGCCGCCCAGCACACTGCCGTAAAGGAACACGCTGGGAACGAACATGTCATTGGCAACATTGAGCACGCCAAAACCCTGCAGCAGGTAAAGCCCGCCGGCGGCGACCAGGATCGCGGTGAACATCACCTTGAACACGGCCCAGTCCTTGAAACGCAGTTGCGCGGTCAGCTTGCAGCCGCTGCCGAAGCCCGCGTTTTCCAGGATGTAGCCGAAGATGATGCCGAGAATGATGCCCGAGATCGGGCCGGTGTATCCGAGAGGAAAGCTCATTTCCACAGCCCCTTGGTGATTTGTCCGAAAACGATGCCGGCGATGAAAAAGCCGATCAGGAAGACGAAACCGGCAACCGCGAAGGTGGCCGAACCCGACAGGCCCATGCCGCTGGTGCAGCCCAGAGCCAGACGGGCGCCGAAGCCGGCGATGGTGCCGCCGACCAGCGCCAGGATCAGCCGCAGCGTGCGACCGGCCTGCGTCGGGCCGTCGATCTGGAACTTGAAGCGACCAGCCAACACGCTGCCGATCAGCGCGCCGATGGCCAGGCCGACGACCTCCCAGACGATCCAGCGGTCGAGGCTGACGCCGAACAGGCCGTGCAGATAGGTGTGCTCAGCGACCACCTTGGGGTCGACGGCACCGGCGACATGCGCGGTGGCGATGGTGGTGGCCCCCGTTACGCCGTAGCCGTTGCCGGTGACCAGAAAGGTCGCCAGCAGGCCTAGGCCGAGCAGGACGCCGGCCACGTAAGGGTTCCACAGGGGACGGGGTGTTTGAGACATGGGTTGTCTTCCTCCGATGAGTGCAGCGTGTCGAATGGGACGCTGTTGACCCGCAGTGCCACAACGGGCGCAGCTTGTTGTGGCTCAAAGTATAGGCACGGTCGGACCAATGCTTCCGGGAGTATTAGGGTTTAACCAGACTAGGAGTAATACTGATGCCAGCAGCGATCGATTGAGAATTGTCAAACATTCAAAAGCGCGATAGGGTCGCTCCGATGCGCGCAGGCAGGCCCGTCGGTATGCTTGCCAGACACCTGAACCGACCTAGGTTCTGCATCTGAATCGGCGTGAGTCCGGACGGTCGGGAATGGCACAGGTGGGAGGATGTCCGAGACGGTGGCCGGCAGTCCGGCGCCGGCGGCGCCCAGGGGTTTGGCCCGGATCGTCCGGGATTTGACGTTGACATCAGGAGACAACGGAATGGCACACATCGTCGTACTGGGCGCCGGCATTGGCGGCATGCCGGCTGCTTATGAGTTGCGCGCGGCACTCGGAAAGGCCCACAAGATCACCGTCATCAACACGGTGGACTATTTCCAGTTCGTGCCGTCCAACCCCTGGGTGGCGGTGGGCTGGCGCACGCGCGAAGAAGTGATTTTCCAGATCAAGCCGTATCTGGAGCGCAAGGGCATCGATTTCATCCCGCAGTCGGTCACCAAGATCGACCCGGCAGCCAACTCCCTGACGCTGCAGAACGGTCAGCAGGTCGGGTACGACTTCCTGGTCATCACCACTGGCCCGAAGCTGTCGTTCGACGAGGTGCCGGGCGCAGGACCGCACGGCGGTTTCACCCAGTCGATCTGCACCATCGACCACGCCGAGAAGTGCTACACCGATTTCGAGAAGCTGTGCGCCAATCCGGGCCCGGTGATCGTCGGCGCGATGCCCGGCGCGAGCTGCTTCGGCCCGGCCTACGAGTACACGATGATTCTCGACGCCGCGCTGCGCAAGAAAAAGCTGCGCTACAAGGTGCCCATCACCTTCGTGACCGCCGAGCCCTACATCGGCCACCTCGGGCTGGATGGCGTGGGCGACTCCAAGGGCATCATGGAGCATGCCTTCCGCGACCACGACATCCGCTGGATCACCAATGCCAAGACGACCAAGGTCGAGGACGGCAAGATGTTCGTCGACGAACTGGACATGCAAGGCAACGTGGTCAAGCAGCATGAACTGCCGTTCAAGCACTCGATGATGCTGCCGGCGTTCAAGGGTGTGGACGCGGTGGCTGCGGTCGAGGGGCTGTGCAACCCGCGCGGCTTTGTCATCGTCGACCAGAACCAGCGCAGCCCGAAGTACAAGAACATCTATTCCGCTGGCGTGTGCATCGCGATTCCGCCGGTCGGCCCGACCCCGGTGGCCTGCGGCGTGCCCAAGACCGGCTACATGATCGAGTCGATGGTCACGGCGATCGTGCACAACATCGAGGAACAGCTTGCCGGCAAGGAGCCGACCCACCGCGGCACTTGGCAGGCGATCTGCCTGGCCGACTTCGGCACCACCGGCGCGGCGTTCGTGGCGATTCCGCAGATTCCGCCGCGCAACGTCAACTGGTTCGGTGAAGGCAAGTGGGTGCACCTGGCCAAGATCGCGTTCGAGAAGTACTTCATCCGCAAGATGAAAAAGGGCAACTCGGAGCCGATCTACGAGAAATACGTGATGAAGCTCATCGGCCTGGAGCGCCTGCTGCATCCCGAGCGCAAGGGTTGAAGTGGGGAGGGCGCAGCGTGACGTCTGCGTCCGCACAGCATGAAAAAAGCCCGCTGCAATCGCAGCGGGCTTTTGCTTTTCAGGGCGTTCGGGTGCGGCCAGGCCGCCCCTCGCCGACCGCTGAAACGATCAGACGGCAGGGGCGCTCTCCAGCGTCGGGTAGTCGGTGTAGCCGTGTTCGCCGCCGCCATAGAACGTGGTCGGGTCTGGCTTGTTCAGCACCGCGCCGCGACGCATGCGCTCGACCAGATCGGGGTTGGCGATGAAGGGGCGGCCGAAGGCCACCGCATCGGCTACACCGGAGGCGATGCGCGCCTCGGCGCTGTCGGCGGTGTAGTTGCCGCAGACGATGATGCGCCCGCCGTAGGCTTGGCGCAGCTGCTGGCGGAACTCGTCGGTGAGCGACGGGCCGCCTACCCAGTCGGGCTCGGCAATGTGGATGTAGGCCACGCCGCGGCGATCGAACTCGCGCGCCAGGTAGAGATGGATGGCTTCAGTCTCCGTGTCGCGGATGTCGTGACGGGTGAAATGGGGGGAGATGCGAACGCCCACGCGGTCGGCTCCCGCCGCGGTGATCAGCGCGTCGATAGCTTCGAGCACCAGCCGCGCGCGGTTTTCCAGGCTGCCGCCGTAGGCGTCGGTGCGCTGGTTGGTATTGGTCGACAGGAATTGCTGCAGCAGATAGCCGTTGGCGCTGTGCAGTTCCAGCATGTCGAAGCCCGCAGCCAGCGCCCGCTCGGCCGCCGCGCCGTAGTCCGCGACGATGCCGGGAATTTCGGCGGTTTCCAGTGCCCGCGGGGTGTCGCAGGGCACGCGTTTGGGCCCCTCGGGCAGCACGACAAAAGCTTCGCCGGTTTCGCTGCGGATGGCCGACGGTGCCACCGGCGGCTGACCCTCGGGCTGCAGCAGGTGGTGGGAAATGCGGCCGACATGCCAGAGCTGCAGCGCCATGCGACCGCCGGCAGCGTGCACCGCCGAGGTCACGGTTTTCCAGCCGGCCACCTGTGCGTCGGTGTAAATGCCGGGAGTGAAGGCATAGCCCTGGCCCTGGCGGGAAATCTGCGTAGCCTCGCTGACGATCAGCCCGGCGCTGGCGCGTTGCGCGTAGTAGCGCGCGTTCATCTCTCCCGGCACGTCGCCGGGCTGGCCGGCGCGCGAGCGGGTCAGCGGGGCCATGATGACGCGGTTGGGCAGGTCGAGACGACCGAGGCGAAGCGGGGAGAACAGATGAGGGTGTGGCATGGGCGAGTCCTTGTGCGTGAAGGGCGGTGGAAACCGCCGAGAGGTTCGGGTAAATCCTAGAGCCCAGCTTGCCGGGTCTGGGCGGCGCCGGCAGCAAAGCGTGCCGCCGCATCGGCCCTTTGCCCGCCTGCGCTGCGGCCGGCTGCGCTTCGTGCTATCCGACAAGAGCGCTGGGAGGGATTTGCACGCTCCGGTGGCGCGGCGCAACATATCGGCGATCAGACCAAACAAGGAGGAGACTGATGGCTGCCGAAGAATCCGTTCTGCTGCGCGAAGACGATGCCCGTGGTGTCGTTCGCCTCACCCTCAACCGCCCGCAGGCGTTCAATGCGCTGTCGGAGGAATTGCTCGCCGCATTGCAGGCGCAGATCGACGCGCTGCAGGCCGACGACCGCGCCCGGGTGGTGGTGATCGCCGGCGCCGGCCGCGCGTTCTGCGCCGGGCACGACCTCAAGCAGATGCGCGCCAACCCGTCTGCGGCTTACTACGAGTCGCTGTTTTCGCGTTGCGCGAAGGTGATGACCGGGCTGATGCGGCTGCCGCAACCGGTGATCGCGCGGGTGCATGGCATCGCCACGGCAGCGGGCTGCCAGCTGGTCGCGACCTGTGATCTGGCGGTCGCCGCCAGCGATGCGCGCTTTGCCGTCTCCGGGGTCAATTACGGGCTGTTCTGCTCGACGCCCGGGGTGGCGCTGGCACGCAATCTGCCGCGCAAACAGGCGATGGAAATGCTGCTGACCGGGGAATTCATCGACGCCGCGGCCGCGCAGCAGCGCGGGCTGGTCAACCGCGTCGCCGCGCCCGAGGCGCTGGACGACGAGGTCGAGCGTCTGGTCGCGTCCATTCTGGACAAGCCCGACGCCGCGGTGCGCATGGGCAAGGCGCTGTTCTACCGCCAGGTGGAAACCGGGGTGGACGCGGCGTACCAGATGGCCAGCCAGGTCATGGCGTGCAACATGATGGAGGATTGCGCGCTCGAAGGCGTGCAGGCGTTCATCGACAAACGCCAGCCCGCGTGGCGGAGCCCGGTGGCGGCGTGAAACCTGGCAGGGCTAAACGACGGGCGGGGCCGGAGCCGGCGCCTCGGGCAGGCGCAGCAGGTCGATGACGATGAGCGAGAGGTTGTCGCCGCGTCCGCCGGCACGGCTGCGCGCCTTGTCGATGAGGAAGGCGCAGGCTTCGCGCGGGTCGAGCTGGCGCAGCGCCGTTTCCAGCTCGCCGTCGGTGAAGTAGTGCCACACCCCGTCGCTGCACAGCATCAGGGTGTCGCCGGGCAGCAACTCCGATTCCTCCACCTGGTAGCCGGTGAGCTGAGCCATGCCCAGGCTGCAGGTCAGCACATTGCTCATCGGGTGGTTGCGCGCCTTGATTTCGCTGAGCTCGCCTTTGTCCACCAGGGTCTGCACGTAGGAGTGATCCTTGGTGCGTTTGATCAGCTTGCCGTCGCGAAACAGATAGATGCGGCTGTCGCCCAGATGCGTCCAGTAGCAACGGCCTTCGTCGGCGTGGAACAGTGCGCAGGCAATGGTCGAATGCGGCTCCTGCTCGGTGGACAGGGCCGTGAGCCGGATCATCGCGTGGCTTTCCTCGACGATCTGCTTGAGCAGGGCGTGCGGGTCGTCGCTGTCCGGGTGATAGCGCTCGAACAACTGCTGCGCGGTGAGCATGACCTGATCGGCCGCCTTGCGGCCACCGCTCTTGCCGCCCATGCCGTCGGCCAGCACCGCGAGCACGCAGCCCGCCACCCGCGCATGCGGCAGCAGCCGCAGCTGATCCTGCTGATACGGCCGGTCGCCCTTGTGCAGTCCGCTGGCCGCGTTCAGCCGCCAGCGCGTGCCGGCCAGATGCTGCTGGGGCTTGGGCAGCGGCGGCAGTTTGGATGGCGGATAAAGGTCGACAGGGTCCATAGAATCGGCCTGCGCCGCACATCGGCGCAGACCCGCAGGAAATGCATAAGGCGCGATGAACGCAGACGCAGAGGTTCGCAGGCAGTGGCCAGCCACACATTCTAGGGACGCCGTTGCGATGGCTTCACAATCTCGCGTTTGCTGCGTCGATGGCCACTGCTGACTCCGCTTCGGCCGCGCGTTCGGACGCGGTGTCGGGCGCCTCGGCGCAGCCGCGGACGGAGAGCGAACTTCAGGCGCATGTCGATGCGCTGTTCGCGCCGGGCAGCGAACTCGCCGCGCAACTGCCGCAGTGGCATGCCCGGCCCGGCCAGCAGACTCTGGCGCGGGCCGTGGCGCAGGCGATCGAAGACCGCGCTGTGTTGCTGGCCGAAGCCGGCACCGGCACCGGCAAGACCCTGGCCTACCTCGTTCCCGCGCTGCTTCATGGCGGGCGGCTGATCGTCTCCACCGCGACCCGCAATCTGCAGGATCAGTTGTTCGACAAGGATCTGCCCGCCGCGCGCCGCGCCCTCGGGCTGGCGCTGACCGCGCGGGTGCTCAAGGGGCGGGCGAACTACGTCTGCCTCTACCGCCTGCGCCGTGCCGGCGAGGCAGTGCATGGCCGTGCGGCGCACGCCGAGCTGCGGCGCATCGTGCAGTTCGCGCAGACCGACGCGGTGGGCGATCTGTCCACCTTGTCCGGCCGGCAGGAAAACGCCGCGCTCGGCGCGCTGGTCACGTCCACCGCCGACAACTGCCTGGGCAGCGACTGCCCGGATTACAAGGCGTGCTTTGTGATGAAGGCGCGGCGCGAGGCGCTGGCCGCCGACGTGGTGGTCATCAACCACCACCTGTTTTTTGCCGATCTGGCGCTGCGCGGCGAGGGTGTGGCCGAGCTGCTGCCCACGGCTGACACCGTGGTGCTCGACGAAGCGCATCAGCTCGCCGAAATCGGCGTGCAGTTCATGGGGGCGCGCGTGGGCACCGCGCAGGTGGTCGAACTCGCCCGTGAGCTGCTGGCCTGCGGGCTGCAGCATGCGCGCGGCGTGGCCGACTGGGCCACGCTGGCGGCGCAGCTCGAACGCGCTGCGCGCGATCTGCGGCTGGTCGCGCCGGAGCAGGGCGGGCGGCTCAGCCGCGAACAGACCCTGGCGCTGCCCGGCTGGGAGGTGGCGCTGCATGACTTGATCGCCCAGTTGCAGCACACTGCCACGGTCGCGCAAGGCCCGGCCGAGACCGCGTCGGAGTTCGACCGCATCGCCGCCCGCGCGCAGTCGCTGGCGCAGGCGCTGCAGCGCTGGGGCGTCGATGATGCCGAAGGCGCCGACCCTGACTATGCGTCCGCCGACCCGCGGGTGCACTGGCTGGACGTGGGACATACGCATCTGCGGCTGCAGTCCGCTCCGCTGCAGATCGCCTCGGCCTTCGCCGCGTTGCTGGCGCAGCGCAACCAGAGCTGGGTGCTGGTGTCGGCCACGCTGACGGTCGGCGGCAGTTTCGCTCACGCCCGCGAGCAACTCGGGCTCACCCCGCAGCATGGCGGCTGCGCCGAAGTGGAAGGCGGCGTGCCGCCGCGGTGCCGCACCCTGCGGGTGCCCAGTCCGTTCGATTACCCGCGGCAGGCTCGGCTGCTGGTGCCGCCGGATCTGCCGCTGCCCAGTCATCCCGGCCACTCGGCCGCGGTGGCGGCGCTGGCGGCGCGGCTGGCCATAGTCAACCGCGGCGGCACATTAGTTCTGACCACCACCCTGCGCGCTGCGCGCGCGATTGCCCAGCAACTGCGGCTGAACCTGCCCGGGCGCACGGTGCTGGAGCAGTTCGAGGAGTCCAAGCCGGCGCTGCTGGCGCGGCTGGCGGCCACGCCGGGCGCGGTGCTGGTGGGCAGCCACAGTTTCTGGGAGGGGGTGGATCTGCCGGGCGACCGGCTGACCCTGCTGGTCATCGACAAGCTGCCGTTCGCCCCGCCCGACGACCCGCTGCATGCCGCGCGGCTGCAGCGCATCGAAGCCGAGGGCCGCAGCGGCTTTACCGAGTATTCGCTGCCGCAGGCGGCGCTGGCGCTGCAGCAGGGCGCTGGCCGGCTGATTCGCGGCGAGGCCGACCGCGGGGTGCTGGTCATTGCCGACCGCAGACTGACTGCGACCGGCTGGGGCCGGCAGCTGCTTGCGAGCCTGCCGCCCTTCGGACGTGCCGCGAGCGTGGATGAGGCGGTGGCGTTTCTGCGCGAACTCAGCGCGCCTTGATTGCCCGCATCACCACAGCTTCCAGAACGAGTCGTCGCGGTGCGGCAGCCCCTGGGTCAGGTATTTGCTGTCGGGGTAGTTGAGCTTGAGCACCCGCTCGGCGTCGTCGCGCAGCTGGGTCAGCCCGAGCTTGTCGTAGGACTTGACCAGGATCGCCAGCGCAAGCTGGTTGCTCGGCGCGTCTTGGTACAGAGTGATCGCCCGCTGCGCGCGGTCGGCCGCAGCCACGTAGGCGTGCCGGCGGTAATAGAACAGCGCAGTGTGGGTTTCGTAATCGGCCAGGCTGTTGACGATGTAGCGCATGCGCTGGCGGGCATCGGGCGCATACTTGCTCTCGGGGAAGCGCTTGACCAGTTCGTCGAAGGCTTCGAACGACTGCCGGGCCGCGCTCTGGTCGCGTTCATACAGCTTCTGGTCCGACAGGAAATTCAGCCAGCCGCTGTTGCTGCTGAAATTGAGCAGGCCCTTGAGGTAGAGCGCGTAGTCGGTGTAGGGGTTGTTCGGGTAGAGCTTGAGGAAACGGTCGACCGCCGCCAGCCCTTCGGCGCGCTCGCCCTGCTTGTAGTGGCCGTAGGCGATTTCCAGAAGCGACTGCTGCGCCAGCAAGCCGTAGGGATAGCGCGACTCCAGCTTTTCATACAGCTTGATGGCCTTGTCGGTGTTGCCGCTGGACATTTCGTCCTTGGCCTCTGCATACAATTTCTGCGACGACCAGCCCAGGGTGACGTCCTTGTCGGGCGAGCTGGCGCAGGCCGCGAGGCCCAGCAACAGGGCCAACGCGGTGGCCCCCATCAGCCCGCGAGTCCAGAGACGCTGCACCGAAAAAGTCATGACCGTAGCCTGGGAGATTCAAAGCCGCCGGATTATAGGGAGCGGTTGCCCGGGCAGCAGCCTTGTCGGCGGCTGGTGCGGGGTGCGAGCATGACCGCTTCGCCTGCGGCGAACGCCTCGATCGAAGCGCGCGACGCCGAGCACCAGGGCGTCGTGGAAGGCACAGCGTCGGATGCTGGCGAGGATGACGCTCCGGGCGAAGTGATCGAAGCCGAAATCGGCGCCGAGCACGCCGGTGAGCGGCTGGACAAGGTGCTCGCGCGGCTGTTTCCGCAGCACTCGCGCAGCCGTCTGCAGCAGTGGTGCGAGGCGGGGCTGGTGCGCATGGACGGTCGCCCGGCCGTGGTGCGCGACAAGGCGGTACCCGGCGCGCTGCTGCAGGTCAGTGTGCCGTTGCTGCCGGAGCAGGCCGCGTTCGCGCCGCAGGCCATGCCTCTTGCCGTGGTTCACGAGGACGCCGCTTTGGTCGTGATCGACAAGCCCGCCGGGCTGGTGGTGCATCCGGCCGCCGGCAACTGGAGTGGCACCCTGCTCAACGGTCTGCTCGCCCGCTATCCCGAAACCGCCGGGCTGCCGCGCGCGGGCATTGTCCACCGGCTGGACAAGGACACCAGCGGTCTGCTGGTGTCCGCCCTCACGCTGGAGGCGCAGACCGCGCTGGTGCGGCAGCTGCAGGCGCGCACGGTGCGGCGGGAGTATCTCGCGCTGGCGTGGGGCGCGGTGGAGCGGGCGTTCAGCGTCGATGCGCCGATCGGCCGGCATCCGCGCGATCGTCTGCGCATGGCGGTGGTTTCGGCGGGCAAACCGGCGCGCACCGACTTCGCTCCGCTGGCCGTGATCGACACCCCGTGGGGCGTGCTCAGCGCGCTGCGCTGCCGGCTGCACAGCGGCCGCACCCATCAGATCCGGGTGCATCTGCAACACGCCGGGCTGGCGCTGGCCGCCGACGCGGTCTACGGCGGCAAGCCCCGCCCGGGATTTCCGCTGGTGCGGCAGGCCTTGCATGCGGCAAGGCTGCGGTTCGTGCACCCGCAATCGGGGCGGGAAATGGCGTTTGCCGCGCCAATTCCGGCCGATCTGCTTGCCGCGTGGAAAGCCTGCGGCGGCGACGCGGCGGCGTTGGTCGCCGCGATGGAGGGTGACGATGGATGAGATGCAGGCAGGCGCTGCCGCAGCTGGCCGCGCCGAACCAACGGCCGCTGCCCCAGCGGCGCCGCAGTGGGGGGACTGGTCGGTGGCTGATGCCGCGGCCCCGTGGCTGCGCATCGCCTGGCCCGGCAATCCGAGGGTTCGAGGGTTGGTGACCAGCCGAGGCGGCGGGGCGAGCTGCGGGGTTTACGCAGCGGCGGCAGGCAAGGGCGGGTTGAATCTGGGCGACTACGTCGGCGATGACGCAGCCGCTGTGGCCGCCAACCGGGCGGCGTTGCAGGCGGCGATCGCCAGCGCCCGACCGCGCTATCTGCGCCAGGTGCACGGGGTGGCCGTGGCCGACCTCGACGTGCTGGCCGACGACGCCGTGCCGACGGCCGATGCCGCGCTGACCACGCGGCCCGGCGTCGCCGCCACCGTGCTGGTCGCCGACTGTCTGCCGGTGCTGTTTGCCGCGCCCGACGGCGTCGGTGTCGCCGCGGCG
>CAYMDM010000038.1:0-25204 GCA_964389235.1 uncultured Burkholderiaceae bacterium | reverse complement strand
CCGGCCGGGGAGCGAAAAAACCCTCGGGGTGAGTGCTGCCAGTGCGTCGTCGCGGCCGTCGCCGGCTGTGTCGGCGGCGCCGGCCAGCGGCGGCGCTGCGGCGGTCGCGCCTGTTCCACCGGTCGCCGGCGCGTCAGCGCGTCCGGCCGAATGCGACGGCCTGCCGGTTGGTGGCTGCAGTGCCGACGTGGTGCAGGTGCGGCTGCGCTGGGCCGGGCCGGCGCAGCCCGATGGCCGCCGACCGCTGCAGGTGCAGATCGACATCGCGCCGGGCTACCACGTCAACGCGCATCCGGCGTCGCAGCCCGGGCTGATCGCCACGACGCTGCTGCTCGCCGGCCGGCCGCTGGCCGGGGTGCATTACCCGCCGGCGCAGACGCTTCGCGCACCGTTTGCGCCTAATGGGCTGGCGGTGTGGAGCGGGCAGGTGACGCTGCGCGCGGAGCTGCCGCAACCCGCGCCGCCGCTGGCGCTCAAAGTGCAGGCGTGCAACGACACCGCCTGCCTGGTGCCGGTGAATCTGCCGCTGCCGTTGCCGCCGGGGTGAGGCGAACCCGAGCGGGTTGGAGCGGGCGGAGGTGGGCTGAAACGCGTTGCCGGCAGCCAAGCGTCCATCGCGAACGCGGCCGCGACGGCTGTGGCGCGGCGGCCGAAGGTTTCCCGCCGGGGGCGGTTCCTGGGAAAAGCCGCTGGGCGAGGCCCGCGGCGGTTTTATCGGCGTTGGGAGCTTAGGCCTCACGCCGGTTGACGATTGCGGTTTGCCGGCTCAGGCCACCGCGATGCCGGCTCACCCGCCGCGCGCCAGCCGGGCCGCGCCGACCGCGGCTTCGGCGTTGTCCGCCGCGCGCACCAGCAACCTGAGCAGCCGCTGCCGCAGTCGCGTCCACACCGGGTTGGCCGCGCCGCCGCCGGTGGTCAGCACCTCCGCGGGCGGGGTCGCGCCGAGTTCGACCAGCCGCGCGTACCCCTGCGCCTCGATGCGCGCCAGCCCCTGCAGCAGCCCGTGCAAAAACGCCGCGTCGTCGGCCGGGCGAGGGGACAGTCGCGGGGCCAGCAGCGGGTCGGCGACCGGAAAGCGCTCGCCCGTTGCGGGCAGCGGATAATAGTCCAGCGGGCTGTCGGCTTCGGGGTCGACGCGCGCGCTCAAACGCCGCAGCTCGTCGTCGCGGAAAAACTGCCGTAGCACCGCGCCGCCGGCGTTGCTCGCCCCGCCGACCAGCCACAGCCCGTCCGTCCAGCGGTGGCTGTAGACGCCGAACGCCGGCGCGTCCACCCGCCGCGTCGACAGCAGCTTGACCGTGATGGTGCTGCCCAGGCTGGTCACCGCCTGCCCGGGCCGAGTCGCGCCTGTGGCAAGGAAAGCGGCGTTGCTGTCGGTCGTGCCGGCCTTGACGCGCAGTTTCGGCGGCAGGCCGAAGCGCCGCGCCGCCTCGGGCGCGATCGCCCCCAGATCGCTGCCCGGCACGACGATGCGCGGCAGCCGCGCGCCGAACGGCAGCGCGCGCACCGCAGGCGGCCAGTCGGCGCGGGCCAGATCGGCGCCGGTTTTGAGGGCGTTGTGCCAGTCGGTCGCCGGTGCCACACCCAGCAGCTGCGCGGCGATCCAGTCCGCCTGGTGCAGCGTGTGCGCGGCGCGGGGCTGGAGCGAGGGGCCGAGGTCATCCCACAGCCAGGCCAGCCGCGCCAGCGCGTCGACGCTGGCCGCTTGCGGCGCCGCGGCGCGCAGCGCCGGCAGGCGGTCAGCAGCCCGACTGTCGAAATATGCCAGCGCCGGGCCCAGCGGCGCGATCTGCGCGTCGGCGAAAAGCACCGTGCCCGAGGTGGCGTCGATCGCAAGCGCCTCAAGCCGCTGCCGCAACTGCAGCGGAACTGCCGCCAGCAGCGCCTCCAGCGCCTGCGCCCAGTCCGCCGGGGTCTGCGCGCGCGGATGCGCAAAGTCCGTGCGCGCCTCGAAGATCCAAGCGCCCTGCGCGTCGATCACCGCGGCGCGCGCGCCGCTGGTGCCGAAGTCCAGACCGAGGAACAGCGGTCGCGTCATCGGGGCGGTTCGGCAGCCTGCGGTGTGTGTTCGCCGCTCACTCCACCGTCACGCTCTTGGCGAGGTTGCGTGGTTTGTCGACGTCGGTGCCGCGGGCGACTGCGGTGTGATAGGCCAGCAGCTGCAGCGGGACGACGTGCAGCACCGGCGAGAGGTCGCCGTAGTGTTCGGGCAGGCGGATGAGGTGCACGCCGGGGCTGGGTTCGATCTGGCCGTCAGCGTCGGCGAACACGTAGAGCTCGCCGCCGCGCGCGCGCACTTCCTGCAGATTGCTCTTGAGCTTGTCGAGCAGTTCGTCCTTCGGCGCGACGGCGACCACCGGCATCGCGTCGGTCACCAGCGCCAGCGGGCCATGCTTGAGTTCGCCAGCCGGGTAGGCCTCGGCGTGGATGTAGGAGATTTCCTTGAGCTTGAGCGCGCCCTCCAGCGCAATCGGGTAGTGCATGCCGCGGCCGAGGAACAGGGCGTTTTCGCGCCGCGCGAACTGCTCGGCCCAGGCCATGATCTGCGTCTCCAGCGCCAGCACGCTGCCCACTGCGGCGGGCAGGTGGCGCAGGCCGTGCAGCATGCGCTGCTCCTGCTCGCGCCCCAGCCGCCCCTTGGCCCGCGCCAGCGCCCCGGCCAGCAGGTAGAGCGCGACGAGCTGGGTGGTGAAGGCCTTGGTCGAGGCCACGCCGATTTCGGCGCCGGCGCGGGTGAAGAACTGCAGCAGGGTTTCGCGCGCCATCGCGCTGGTGGCCACATTCACCACGGCCAGGGTGCGCTCGTGGCCGAGCGATTTGGCGTGCTTGAGCGCAGCCAGGGTGTCGGCGGTTTCGCCCGACTGCGACACGACGACGATCAGCGCCTTGGGGTCGGGCACCGAGGTGCGGTAGCGATACTCGCTGGCGATCTCGACTTCGACCGGCACCTGGGCGATGGCTTCGATCCAGTACTTGGCGGTCAGCCCGGCGTAAAAGCTGGTGCCGCAGGCGAGGATGCGCACGCTGGACACGTCGGGAAACAGCGCCGTCGCGGCCGGGCCGAAGAGCAGGGGGTCGATGGCCTGCACCCCGTCCAGGGTGTCGCCGAGCGCACGCGGCTGCTCGAAGATTTCCTTCTGCATGAAGTGGCGGTAGGGGCCGAGCTCGACCGCCGCGGTGTAGGCGGCGACGGTGCGCGGCTGGCGCGCGGCCGGGCGGCCCTCGCGGTCGACGATCCACACCTTGCCGATCTGCAGATCGACCACGTCGCCGTCTTCGAGGAAGATCACCCGGTCGGTGGTGCCGGCCAACGCCAGCGCGTCGGAAGCGAGAAAGTTTTCGCCGTCGCCGAGGCCGACGACCAGCGGTGAGCCGTCGCGCGCGCCGACCACGCGGTGCGGCTCGGCGCTGGCGATCACCGCGATCGCATACGCGCCGTGCAGCTGCCGCACCGCGGCCTGCACCGCCTCGAACAGATCGCCGGCGTAGAGGTGGTCGACCAGATGGGCGATGACCTCGGTGTCGGTCTGGCTTTCGAACACACAGCCGGCAGACTGCAGCATCGCGCGCAGCGCCTCGTGGTTTTCGATGATGCCGTTGTGGACCAGCGCGATGCGCGCCGGCGCCTCGCTGGCCTTGCGCCCGGGGCCGGCGGAAAAGTGCGGGTGGGCGTTGCCCGTGGTCGGCGCGCCGTGGGTGGCCCAGCGGGTGTGGGCGATGCCGGTGTGCGCCGACAGATCGTGGGTCTGCGCGTCGAGCTCGGCGACGCGGGCGACGCTGCGGGTGCGCTGCAGTCCGGCGTCGCCATAGACGGCGACGCCGCAGGAGTCATAGCCGCGGTATTCCAGCCGGCGCAGACCTTCGATCAGAACCGGGACGATGTTGCGCTGCGATACCGCGCCGACGATGCCACACATGCACAGACTCCCTGGGTGGTTGCGGGTGAAGGCGGCGGCAGACGCCATCGCTTGGCGTGCCGCGCCGCTTCACGCCGCTGGGGTGAAGAGGAATTGCCGCGGCATGATAGGCAGAAGCGGTTAAAACAAGCCGGCAAAATTCCACAGATTGCGGCAGAAAATTGCACGGTTGAGACTGCGTGCAATTAAGTTGCATTTATTCTTTATCCATGCAATATGAAGCCGAAGCGGCCAAGCCGCCGGAACTGGACGCGACCGACCGCCGCCTGCTCGACCTGCTGCAGGACGACTGTTCGCTGTCGAATCAGCAACTGGCCGAGCGCGCCCACCTGACGCCGTCGACCTGCCTGCGCCGGGTGCGGCGGTTGGTGGAGAGCGGGGTGATCGCCCGGAGCATCGCCGTGCTCGACCCGCAGCGGCTGCGGCGGCTCAACGCCCTGGTCGAAGTCACCCTGGAAGACCAGACCGCCGAGGCGCTGCAGGCGTTCGAGCAGCGGGCGGTGGCCGAGCCCGCGGTGCAGCAATGCTGGCGGGTGTCGACCGGGCCGGACTTTGTGCTGGTGATCGACGTGGCCGACATGCCGGCCTACCACGCGCTGGCGCACCGGCTGTTCACCGCGGCGAACCGGGTGCGCAATGTGCGGGCGTTTTTCGCGGTGCATTGCGCCAAGTTCGCGCCCAAAGTGATGCTGGACACGGTCGGCTGAGGATGGCGCGAAAACCGGCGGCCAGGTTCGCGGCTGGGGTTACGTCTGGGGTTATGGCCGACTGGGCGCAGCATCAAGGGTCGCCGCTCGGGGAGTCGCGATGGGCAGCTCGCGGCTGGTCGGTTGCGGCAGAGCAGGCCGCGATCGGGCGGTGGCGCGAGTGAGGTGGCGGGGCACCGCGCCGACCCTGCCGGAAGCGGTGCGCCGGGTCAGCGTGGGCGCCCGCCGCGGTTCAGGGCTTTTTCGCCTTGACCGGCCGTGTCCAGCCTTCGATGGTGACGGCGCGGGCGCGGGCGACGGTGAGCTTGCCGGCCGGCACTTCGCGGGTGACGGTCGATCCGGCGCCGATGGTCGCGCCCGCGCCGACGGTGATCGGCGCGACCAGCACCGAGTTCGACCCGGTGTGCGCATCGTCGCCGATGACGGTGCGGTGTTTGTTGGCGCCGTCGTAGTTGGCGATGATGGTGCCGGCGCCGATGTTCACCCGCGCTCCCACAGAGGCGTCGCCGACGTAGGCGAGGTGGTTGGCCTTGCTGCCGGCGGCCATCTGCGAATTCTTCACTTCGACGAAGTTGCCGATGTGCACCTCCTCGGCCAGCTGCGCGCCCGGGCGCAGCCGCGCGAACGGGCCGATCAGGCTGCCGGCGCCGACCTGCGCGCTCTCCAGGTGGCTGAACGCATGGATCACCGCGCCGGCGGCCACGTCGACGTCGCGCAGCACCGCGTAGGGGCCGACGCGCACGTTGTCGCCCAGCCGCACCGTGCCTTCGAACACGCAGCCGACGTCGATGAACACGTCGCGTCCGCAGTGCAGGTGCCCGCGCACGTCCAGCCGCGCCGGGTCGGCCAGGGTCACGCCGGCGTCGAGCAGCGCCGCCGCCGCCCGCGCCTGCACCACCCGCTCCAGATGCGCGAGCTGGCGGCGGTCGTTGACGCCGAGCACGCTGTCGGGGTCGGCCACGCGGTGCGCCTGCACCGCCACGCGGTCGGCCTCGGCCAGCGCGACCACGTCGGTGAGGTAATACTCGCCCTGCGCGTTGTCGTTGCGCAGCCGCGCCACCCACTGCCGCAGCCGCGCGACCGGAGCGCAAAGGATGCCGGTGTTGCATTCGCGGATCGCGCGCTGTTCGGCGCTGGCGTCCTTGTGCTCGACGATGCCGGTGACCGCGCCGCCGGCGTCGCGCAGGATGCGGCCGTAGCCGGTCGGGTCGTCCAGCTCGACGGTCAGCAGCGCCAAGGCGCCTTCGCGCGCGGCCTGCACCAGCGGTTCGAGCGCAGCGGCCGGCACCAGCGGCACGTCGCCATACAGCACCAGCGCGACGCCCGCTTCCGGCAGCAAGGGCAGCGCCTGCTGCACCGCGTGGCCGGTGCCCAGCTGCGGCTCCTGCCGCGCGAACTGCAGCCGCGCGTCGCCGGCGAAGGCGGCCTGCACCTGCTCGGCGCCGAAGCCAGTGACCACTGAGATCTGCTGCGCCTGCAGCGCGTGCGCGGTGTCCAGCACATGCGCCAGCAGCGGCCGACCAGCCAGCGGCTGCAGAACCTTGGGATGCGCCGAGCGCATGCGGGTGCCCTTGCCGGCGGCCAGGACGATGACGGAAAGCGGGGTGTTGGCGTTCATGCCGGCGATGATAGAAGCCGGCTCTGGCGCGACCGTGACGCGAATTTCACACTTCGCCGCGAAAGTTGAACGGACTGCACATGCGCATCATCGAGCGGGAAGACGCGGGATGCGGCAGTGGCCGCGGTGAGTCGCGCAGGCGAAAAAATCCCCGCCGCAGCGGGGAGCAGAGGTGCCGGCGGCGACGCAGGCAGGGAGGTGCGGCTTGCAGGGTGACGAAGTTGAGCCGCAGTCGTCAGCCGGTGGGGTCAGGCCGCTGCAGTGCGGGCGACGGTCTTGCCCGGCAGTTCGGCCACCACCCGCTGCTGCAGGAACCTGGGCAGGCCGATCCACATATCGAGCAGCGCCACGCCCATTTCCAGCATCGCGATCGGGCACGACAGCGCGCCGCCGATCAGCACGAACCAGGCGAATTCCGGGTTCTGCTTGGTCAGGAACCAGCCGGAGAAATCCAGCAGCATCGCCGCGAACGGGGTGATCACCGAAATCGCCTTGATCTGGCTGTGCACCCGGGTCTGCAGGAACAGCCAGCCGGCGATCCAGAAAATCACTCCGAGCATGGTCAGGTGCACCATGCCGGTCATCAGCATGGAGTTGTAGGACATGCCGGTGTCCACCTTGGCCACCGCCTTGACGTCTTCGTAAGTGGACAGCGGCGGGTTGTGCAGCTGTTTGCTCATCGCATCGCTGTGGCACATCATGCAGTGCTTGTCGATGATGGGCTTGATCTCGCTTTGATACTCGGCCTGGGTCTGGCCGCTGACAATCCAGTGGTCGACGGTGTTCTGAATCTTGGGCCACTGATCCTTGGGCACGCCGGCATTGGTCAGCATGGTCGGCAGCACGGTCTGCAGCTTGGTGCCGTCGCGGTTGCCGTAGTAGGAAATCTGGATGTCCTTGAGGGTCACGCCGGACTTGCCGTCCAGCCCGGAGTGGGTCACGTACAGGTAGGCCTCGGCCGCGAGCAGGCCGATGCAGACCAGAAAAATGAAGCCGGTGTGCAGCAGCTTTTCCGGCAGGGCGAGTTGGTGGAGGGATCGCATGATGGTCGGAAGAGTGGAACGGGCTCGTGGCTCGTTGTGCGGAGCACAAATTTAATTTCGATCAAGAAAACCGGCGCATCCTAGTCCGCAAAAACCCTTACGTGCAAGTCCCGAGTGGGCGACCGTAACGGCTGCAACACATTGTTTCTCCACGATTTACTGGTAGGGGTATCGGTGCGGCGGGCATCGCCTGTAGGCTGGCGTCGAGGTCTCGTCCTGGCCGATCGATTCCCGTTTTCATGCTCCGACTTCCCCCCCTGCGCCTGCCTGCCCGCCGCGACAACCTGCGGCCGGCGGCGCTGTGGCGGCTGGCGCGGCGCTCGCTGCGCCGGTCGTGGAACACCTTCGGGATTCTCTGGCTGGGCGCGCTGCTGGTCGGGCTGGCAGCGGTGATGTTCGCCAGCTGGGCGAACGACGCGCTGGCGCTGTTCCTGCGCATGATCGACGGGCGGCCGTGGCTGGCGCTGATCATCACCCCGGCGTTCACCGCGGCAGCGGCCTGGCTGACGCGGCGGTGGTTCACCGGCAGCGAGGGCAGCGGCATTCCGCAGGTGATCGCTGCGCTGCACGGCCCGCCCGACCCGACGCGCACCCGCCGGCTGTTCGGCTGGCGCATCCTGGTGGGCAAGATCGGCGTGGGGCTGCTGGCGATGGCCGGCGGGCTGACCCTGGGGCGCGAGGGGCCGACGGTGCATGTCGGCGCCTCGATCATGTTCGAGCTGCGGCGGCTGTATTCGCGCAGCAGCCAGCGGCTGGAGCGCACGCTGCTGCTGGCGGGCTCGGCGGCGGGGCTGTCGGGCGCGTTCAACACCCCGCTCGCGGGCATTCTGTTCGCGATCGAGGAGCTGACCCGCAGTTTCGAGATGCGCACCAACGGGGTGCTGATCACCAGCATCGTGTTCTCCGGGCTGGTGTCGCTGGCGCTGGCGGGCAACTATCTGTACTTCGGGCAGATCAGCGCGCCCGACATTTTTCCGATCGGTTTTGTCGTGCCGGTGGTCGCCGCAGCGGTGCTGTGCGGTCTGGCGGGGGCGGTGTTCAACCTCGCGCTGCTCAAGCAGTCGCGCTGGATACCGGCGGTGCTCACGCAGTGGCGCGCGCGCTCGCCGCTGGCGTGGGGCGCGGGCTTGGGGCTGCTGGTGGCGCTGCTGGGGCTGGCCAGCGGCGGGCAGACCTGGGGCAGTGGCTACGAGCAGGCGCGGCACCTGCTGATGAACCACGGCGAGCAGGTCAGCGGCTGGTACCCGCTGGCCAAGCTCGCGAGCATGGTGCTGTCGTATCTGTCGGGGGTGCCGGGCGGATTGTTCTCGCCGTCGCTGTCGATCGGCGCCGGGTTCGGGCAATGGGTCAGCCAGGCGTTTTCGCAGTATCCGCAGTCGGCGCTGGTGGCGATCTGCATGGTCGGGTATCTGGCGGCGGTGACCCAGTCGCCGCTGACCTCGTTCGTGATCGTGATGGAAATGATCGACGGCGGCGGGCTGGTGATTCCGCTGATGGCCACCGCGCTGATCAGCGCCCGGGTGTCCGGGCTGTTCACCCCGCCGCTGTATGAGGCGCTGGCGCGGCAGCGCTATTTCGAACCCCAGCCCCCTGCCGCGGCCGCTGCGCCGCGCAGCGGATGATTTGCCCGGACTCGCCGCATTGCCCGGCGGGCCGAGGCACCGATGCAAAGGCCGGTCACAGGCCTCGTTCAACCACCGAAGGAGACCCTCGATGTCTGCAATCCCCGCTCCCGCTACGGCGCCGGCCGCGCCGCATCCGCCGCTGGCGGCCACCTACCGAAAGATCGGCTGGCGCATCATTCCGCTGCTCATCGTCTGCTACTTCGTCGCCTACCTCGACCGCGTGAACATCGGCTTCGCGCAGTTGCAGATGAAGGGCGATCTGGGCTTTTCCGACGCGGTCTATGGCCTGGGCGCGGGCATCTTTTTCCTCGGCTACTTTGTGTTCGAGGTGCCGAGCAACCTCATCCTGCACCGCGTCGGCGCGCGGGTGTGGATCGCCCGCATCATGATCACCTGGGGCATCATTTCCGCGGCCACGCTGTTCGTGCGCACCCCGACCGAGTTCTACGTGATGCGCTTTCTGCTCGGTCTGGCCGAGGCCGGGTTCTTCCCCGGCATCATCCTCTATCTCACCTACTGGTACCCGCAGGCGCGGCGCAGCCAGATGACCGCGTGGTTCATGAGCGCGGTGCCGCTCTCCGGGCTGATCGGCGGGCCGGTGTCGGGCTGGATCCTGCATCACTTCCACGGCCAGCACGGCTGGGCCGGCTGGCAATGGCTGTTCCTGCTCGAAGGCGTTCCGGCGGTGGTGCTGGGCATCGTCGTGCTGCTGTGGCTGGACAACGGCATCAAAAGCGCGCGCTGGCTCGACGCCGACGAAAAGACGCGGCTGCAGGCCGTGCTCGACCGCGAGTCCGGCACCAAGCCTTCGCATGGCGCGTGGCAGGGGCTGGCCAACCCCAAGGTGTGGCTGATGGCGCTGATCTATTTTTCGGTGGTCATCGGGCTGTACGGGCTGAGCTTCTGGCTGCCGCTGCTGATCAAGTCCACCGGCGTGACCGATCCGCTCGCCATCGGCTGGCTGGTGGCGATTCCCTACGCGGTGTCGGTGGTGGCGATGATTCTCGTCGGCTGGCACTCCGACCGCCGCGGCGAGCGCCGCTGGCACGTCGCGATTCCGGCGCTGATCGGCGCGCTCGGGCTGGCGCTGTCCACCTTCTGGGGCAGCAGCACGGGTCTGGCGATGATCGCGCTGACCCTGGCCACCGTCGGCATCATGGTCGTGCTGCCGCTGTTCTGGGCGCTGCCCAGCGCCTTCCTCGCCGGCTCGGCCGCGGCGGCGGGCATTGCACTGATCAACGCGCTGGGAAACCTCGCCGGATTCTTTGGCCCGTCGATCATCGGCTGGGTCAAGCAGGCGACCAGCAGCACCAATGGCGGCATCTGGGTGCTCGCCGCGTTCATGGTGCTGTGCGCGATTCTGGTGCTGTCCACACCCAAGGCGGCGGTGCAGCGGCGCTAAACGGGTGCACTGTCACGGCGCCGCGATCTGGGCGGCGCCCAAAAAAATCGCGCGGCCTTGGCCGCGCGATTTCGCCTGAAAGCCTGATAAGGCGTGCCGCGATCAGAGCTCGACCTTGAGCCGCTGCGAGTTCTTCACCTCTTCCATCACCGCGTAAGAGCGGGTTTCGCGTACCCCCGGCAGCCCGGCCAGGGTGTCGCCGACGAACTGGCGGTACGCCGCCATGTCGGCCACCCGTACCTTGAGCAGGTAGTCGAAACCGCCGGCCACCATGTGGCATTCGAGGATTTCCGGTCGATCCTTCACCGCCGCGGCGAACTGGCTGAACACGTCCGGCGTCGTGCGGTCGAGCATGACCTCGATGAACACCATCAACCCGGCGTTGAGCAGCTTGGGGTTGAGCCGGCCTTCGTAGCCGAGGATGAAGCCTTCGCGCGTCAGGCGCTTGACGCGCTCGAGCACCGCGGTGGGCGACAGATGCACCAATTGCGCCAGTCGCAGATTGGCGATGCGGCCGTCTTCCTGCAGCAGGGTGAGGATGCGACGGTCGATGCGGTCGAGGCCGCCGATTTTTTCAGACATTGCGGGTCTCCTGAGGCCCCGGTCTGTCAGTTTCGTTGATCATGCGCAGACAGAACGCAGGGCATTGCGTGAACGGTACGAAATAACAAGCACCGTAAATTTAACCCACGATTGTCCGGTGTCGGAAAAAGTTTCGACAATTCCCCACGCGGGCGGAGAAAACCGCTGCGGCCGTTTGCCGCCTCCGGCCGCCGCGGCCGCGCGCCCCGAGCCGCCGCAGCGGCGAGGCTCATGCGGCGAGATAGTCGTGCACGCGGCGTCCCAGCCCGAGGGTGAGATCGGTGAGGATGTGCACGCCCGACACCACTTCGCGCACCGGCAGGTCGGCCACCGGGGCGAGGGCGTGCGGGTGCAGCTCCAGTGCCGCCGGCCCGGTCCACGCGCCTTTGACCACCAGGTCTTCCAGGTCGTAGGCGACGAGCTCGCAGATGCGCGGGGTGCAATCGACGTCGGGGATGATCTTGAGCAGCAGATTGGGCTGGCGCAGGCTCTGCGTCACCTGGTCCACGTCGAGGGTGCGGTGCTTGTAGCCCATGGTTCCGGTGGCGATGCGCACCGGGCCGTAGTCCAGCGTGCCCAGCAGGGTGTCGGCGACCACGCTGACATGCGGCTTGGCCAGCTTTTTGGGAAAGCCCCAGATTTCGCGCCCGCCGGCAATCGGCGCCTCGTCGTCCAGATACATCGCAATCTGGAACGTCGCCTCCTGCCCCTTGTAGCGCACCGGCACCACCTGACCCGACTCGGTGTAGGCGCCGAATCCGGTCGAGTCGGGCATGCGGATGAACTCGAACTTCACCACGTCGCCCAGCGGCTCCAGCGGCTCGGGCACCAGCCGGCGCAGCGCCTGCGGGTCGGTGCGGTAGGTGATGACAAAAAACTCGCGGTCGATGAATCGATACGGCCCGGGCGGGTAGGCCGGGCTGGCCAGAGGCATGGAAAAGGCGCGCTTGCGCAGTTCGTCGGCAGTCATGGGAACACCTCCTGATGGGTTGGAGCGGTGCAGATGGATGCTGCGCCGCTTTCATGTCGGTGTTGCGGCAGCGGATTCGGTTCCCGCGCATACCGCGGTTTCAGCCCGGCTTCAGCGGCCTGAGGTGCCGTGTTTTCGGTGCCGTGTTTTGTTGCGTGGGCGGTGGCGAAATCCGATACCGATTCGGCGCAGCCGCGCCTAAATTGCCGGGCATTGCCTCAACTCGCCTGCACCGCTGCCATGTCCGCCCCGATTGCCGCCTCCGTCGACGATTCTGCCCACGATCCCACCGCATCGGCCAGCGCCGAGCCCCCGCCGCGGCTGCCGCCGCCGGTGCGCGACGAGGCCGAGTGCGTGCGCGCGCTGCTGGCCGCGTTGCAGGGGCTGGACTGGGCGCAGGCGACGATCCCGGCGCATCAATGGGTCGCCGCGGTGCGGCAGCACAAACCGCCGTTCTGGGCGATGGAATCGCTGCTGGCGCATTACCCGATCAGCAGCGCCGAGGGGCTGGCGCTGATGCGGCTGGCCGAAGCGCTGCTGCGAGTGCCCGACCGCGACACCGCCGCCGCGCTGGCGGCAGACCAGCTCGGCCGCGCCGCGTTCGACTCGGGCGACGACCCGCCGTGGCTCGCACAACTGTCGGCGCAGGCGGTGCAACTGGCGCGCAGGTTGCTGCCCGACGCCGAAGCGCCGGGCGGGCTGCTGGCGCGGCTGGGGGCGAATGCGGTCGTCGCCGCGGCGGTGCGGGCGGTCAAGCTGCTCGGCCAGCAGTTCGTGCTCGGCGAAACCCTGCCGCAGGCGCTGGCTCGTGCCGATGCGCAGCGCCGCGAGCAGCCGCGGCTGCGGTTTTCGTTCGACATGCTGGGCGAAGGCGCGCGCAGCGAGGCCGACGCGCAGCGCTACTTCGCCGCCTACGCCGCGGCGATCGAGCAGCTCGCCGCGCAGCGCACTGGCGGCGGCCCGGCGCAGCGCGACGGCATTTCGGTCAAGCTCTCGGCGCTGGACCCGCGCTTCGAGGAATTGCAGCGGCAGCGGGTGTTCGCGGTGCTGCTGCCGCGGCTGGAGCAACTGGCGCGCGCGGCGGCCGCGGCCGACATCAACTTCACCCTGGACGCCGAGGAAAGCGACCGCCTGGAACTGACCCTGGACGTGCTCGACGCGCTGTTGTCGCGCCTGGCGCAGCAGCCGGCGCTTTCGGGCTGGAGCGGGCTGGGGCTGGCGGTGCAGGCTTATCAGACCCGCTCGATCGACACGGTGCACGCGGTGGTCGAGCTGGCGCGCAGGCACCAGCGGCCGCTGATGGTGCGGCTGGTCAAAGGCGCGTACTGGGACGCCGAGATCAAGCGCGCGCAGGAACTGGGGCTGGGCGGCTACCCGGTATTCACCCGCAAGCGGCACACCGATGTGTCGTATCTGGCCTGCGCACAAGCGCTGCTGGCTGCTGCCAGCGGGCCGCAGCCGGCGGTCTACGCCCAGTTCGCCACCCATAACGCGGCGACGATTGCCGCCATCCTGCATCTGGCCGCGCAGCACGACGGAGCGCGATTCGAGTTGCAGAAGCTGCACGGCATGGGCGACGGCGTCTATCGCGAAGTGCTGGCGCATACCGACGTGCCGTGCCGGGTCTACGCCCCGGTCGGCGCACACCGCGACCTGCTGGCCTATCTGGTGCGCCGGCTGCTGGAAAACGGCGCCAACACCTCGTTCGTGCGCCAGCTCGCCGACGAAGGCGTGGCGCAGAGCGAGCTGCTGGCCTCGCCGCTGGCCGGATCGGCCGACGCCGCACTGCCGCCGCCGGCGCAGCTCTACGGCGATCTGCACGGCCAGCCGCGGCGGAACCCGCAGGGGCTCGATCTGGCCGACGCCCGCGCGCGGGCGACGCTGCACGCGGCCTGGCAGGCGGCTGTGCTGCCGGGCGTGCGCGAAGCCAGCGTGCACGAGGCCAGCGCGGCGATGCGCGGGCTGGCGGCTGCGTTTGCCGACTGGGACGCAACCCCGGTAGCGCAGCGCGCGGCAGCCGTGCTCCGCGCCGGCGACCGGCTGGAGCAGCGGCTGCCCGAGTTTGCCGCGCTGATCGTGCGCGAGGCGCACAAAACCTGGGGCGACGCGGTGGCCGAAGTGCGCGAAGCGATCGACTATTGCCGCTATTACGCGCTGCAGGCGCTGCACCAGTTGCGCGAGCAGACGCTGCCCGGGCCGACCGGCGAGGCCAACACCCTGCGGCTCCGTGGTCGCGGGGCGATGGTGTGCATCAGCCCGTGGAACTTTCCGCTGGCGATATTCGCCGGGCAGGTGCTCGCTGCTTTGCTGGCGGGCAACACCGTCGCCGCCAAGCCGGCCGAGCAGACCCCGGCGGTGGCGCAGGCCTTCGTCGATCTGCTGCATGAGTCCGGAGTGCCGCGCGCGGCGTTGGCGCTGCTGCACGGCCCGGGCGAAACGGTCGGCGCGGCGCTGGTGGCCGACGCGCATTGCGCCGGGGTGCTGTTCACCGGTTCGACCGCGGTCGCGCGCCACATCCACCGCGCGCTGGCCGCGAAGGACGGGCCCATCGTGCCGCTGGTGGCCGAGACCGGCGGCATCAACGCGATGATCGTCGACTCCACCGCACTGCCCGAGCAGGTGGTGGACGCGGTGGTGCAGAGCGCGTTTCGCAGCGCCGGGCAGCGCTGCTCGGCGCTGCGGGTGTTGTGCCTGCATGCGGCGATCGCCGACGAGGTCGAAGCCATGCTCGCCGGGGCGATGCAGGCGCTGCGCATCGGCCCGCCAGAGGACTTTGCCAGCGATGTCGGCCCGGTGATCGACGCGGCCGCGTGGGCGACGTTGCGCGAGCAGTTGCATCGGCTCGAAGACGCCGGGGCGACGCTGCTGGCGCGCACCCCGTGGCCGGATGGCGCAAGCGAGCCGGCGCGCGTTGTCGGCAGCGGCGCGCACGCGCAGCACTTCATCGCGCCGTGTGCCTGGCGCAGCGATTTGGCGCATTTGCTGCGCGAGGAAATTTTCGGCCCGGTGCTGCAGATCGTGCGCTGGGACGAAGGCGGCTGGCCGGCGCTGGTCGATGCGATCAACGCCTGGGGCTACGGCCTCACTCTGGGCATCCAGACCCGTATCGACGGCCGCTCCGCGGCCATTGCCGCGCGCGCCCGCGTCGGCAATGTGTATGTGAACCGCGGCATGACCGGTGCGGTCGTTGGCGTGCAGCCGTTCGGCGGTGAAGGGCTGTCGGGCACCGGGCCCAAGGCCGGCGGTCCGCACCTGCTGGCGCGGCTGTGCGCCGAACAGACCGTGTCGATCAACACCGCCGCTGCCGGTGGCAACGCTGCGCTGCTGGCCGCGGCGGCGAAGTAGCGCCGGGCTTTGAGCGCCAGCCTTTGAAGTCCAGGGGCGCGGCGTTGGCCGGCAGGGCCGCGCGGCATGCGTCATCACCGCCCGCTGCTGCGTTGCCTCGGGCCGCTCGATTCACGCCACACCGCCGGGAGCGGCCGGGCGCGCGGCCACGATAACCGACGTGCTGGATGATGAGGCCGACGCACGGCCGAGCGGCCGGCCGCGCGCGCCCCGCGGCCATAATGCGCCGGGTTGCGTGCCGCGCCGCGGCGCGCGTTGCTGGAGTCGCCCGATGCCGAGGTCCGCACCGCGTTTGTTTCGATCTGTTCTGCTCGCCCTGCTGCCCGCGCTGCTGCTGGCCGGCTGCGGGGTGGTCGCGGCGCCGTGCCGTGTGGCTTCGGCCGGGTTGAAAATGGTGCCGGTGATCGGTCACGTCGCCGCGGCGCCGACCGATGTCTGCGCCAACGTCATCGACCCCTGAACTTGCTCGGCCATGCCGCTGATCGCCGCCCTCGACCAAGGCACGTCCAGCTCGCGCACCCTGCTGTTCGATAGCGCAGACGGCCGGCTGGTCGCGCTGGCGCAGCGTGAATTTGCGCAGCATTACCCGCAGCCCGGCTGGGTCGAGCACGACCCGCTGGACATCTGGGCCACGCAGAGCGCCACGCTGGCCGAGGCGCTGGCGCGCGCCGGCGCGACGCTACGCGACCTGGCGGCGATCGGCATCGCCAACCAGCGCGAAACCGTGGTGCTGTGGGAGCGCGCCAGCGGTCGGCCGCTGGCGCCGGCTATCGTCTGGCAAGACCGGCGCACTGCCGACGTCTGCGCGGCGCTGCGCGCGCAAGGCGCCGAGGAGCTTTTGCGGCAGCGCACCGGGCTGTTGGCCGACCCGTATTTCTCCGCGACCAAACTCGCCTGGCTGCTCGACCACGTCCCCGGCGCCCGCGCGCGCGCCGAGCGCGGGGAGCTGGCCGCCGGCACCATCGACAGCTGGCTGGTGTGGCAGCTCACGCAAGGCCGCAGCCACCTCACCGATGTCAGCAACGCCAGCCGCACCCTGCTGTGCAGCCTGCACACCGGGCAGTGGGACGACGAGCTGCTCGCGCTGCTGCGGGTGCCGCGCGCGCTGCTGCCGGCCATCGTGCCCAATTGCGGCGAACTGGCGGTGGCGCACATCGGCGGCGTGGACGTGCCGATCACCGGCCTGGCCGGCGACCAGCAGGCGGCGCTGTTCGGGCAGGCGTGCATCGCCCCCGGCATGGCCAAGAACACCTACGGCACCGGCTGCTTTGCGCTGCTTCACACCGGCACCCAGGCGGTGGCGTCGCAGCACAGGCTGCTCACCACCATCGCCTGGCGGCTGGGCGCGGGCGAGCCGCTGCATTACGCGCTCGAAGGCAGTGTGTTCGTCGCGGGAGCTGCGGTGCAATGGTTGCGCGACGGCCTGGGGCTGGTCGCCAGCGCGGCCGAGGCGGCGCAACTGGCCGCCAGCGTGCCCGACAGCGGCGGGGTCTACCTGGTGCCGGCGTTTGCCGGGCTGGGCGCGCCGCACTGGGACGCGCAGGCGCGTGGGCTGCTGATTGGTCTGACCCGCGGCACCACCCGCGCCCACATCGCCCGCGCCGCGATCGACGCAATGGCCTACCAGAGCGCCGAGCTGCTGGCGGCGATGCAGGCCGACGTCGCGGCGCAAGGCGGCGCGGCGCTGGCCGAGCTGCGGGTCGACGGCGGCGCCAGCGCCAACGATGCGCTGATGCAGTTCCAAGCCGATCTGCTCGGCGTACCGGTGCTGCGCACCGCCCAGCCCGAGGCCACCGCGCTCGGCGCGGCCTTTCTCGCCGGCCTCGGTGCCGGTCTGTGGGTCGATGCCGCGCAGCCTGCGGCGCTGTGGCGGGCGCAGCGGCGTTTCACCCCGGCGTGGGACGAGGCCGAGCGCGCGGCGGCGCTGGCGCGCTGGCGGCAGGCGGTCGAGCGCGCCAAGGGCTGGGCCGAGTGAAGGGGCAGTGAACCGGCGGCTGGCGCGGTTCTGGCTTCTTGAGCGAGACGCGCAGACATTTCGTTTCCGCCCTGCGTGTGCCGGTCTGGCCCGCGCGTCACACGCGGGTCGCAAGCCTGCGGCCGGTCACCCGCGCCATCGCGCAACCCGTGTCGCACCACACGCCGAGGTTGCAAAGCGATGCGCCTGCCCGCTTGATCCCTCCCTGCCGCCAGCCGCGGCGCGCGCCCGGCGGGCAAAACCCCGCCGCCGCTGCAACTGTTGCGTTTGCTTGCACCTTTGCCGCGCACCCCGGACGGACAATCTGCGCCTGTTCAGGCGTGGGCTTTTTTCTCCGCGCCGTGGAGTCACGAAATGGGTGAATTCAGTATCTGGCACTGGCTGATCGTTCTGGCCATCGTCGTTCTGGTGTTCGGCACCAAAAAGCTCAAGAACATCGGCAGCGACCTCGGCGCCGCGGTCAAGGGCTTCAAGCAGGGTATGGCCGGCGTGGACGAACCGGCCACGCCCCCGGCGGCCGAGCCGACGGCGCCGGCCGCTCCACAGGTCACCGCCAGCAGCGCCAGCCCCGCCGCGGGCACGACCCACGCTGCGCAGGCCGAGGACATCGCGTTCAAGGCCAAGTAATCCGCTGGGTGCTTGACCGCGCAAGGCCAGTCTGAGCGCGTCGCGTCCGCAGCGCGGGGTGATCTGGCGCTTGGTTTGAGCGCTGCGTCAGACCTGCCCGCGCGCGCTGCCGGCGATCAGGTCGAACAGCATCAGTCGGCATTCGATCGCGCCGTTGAACGCGACGATGCGCCGCCGTGGCTTCAGGCGCAGCGCGCGGTCCCAGTGCAGATCGGCGGTGAGCAGCGCCGCCTGCCAGCCGGCAAACCGCGTCTTGAGGGTCCGCGAAAGCGCGGCGGCAAAGTCATCGGCCTGTGCGCCCTGCGCGGCAATGCGCTGGTCGTAGGGCGGGTTGCTGAACAGCCAGGCGCGGCGCCCGGGCGGGAGCGCCGCTGCATCGACCGGCGGCTGCGCGTCGACCACATCGCCGCTGTGCGCGGCAATCGCCCCGTCCGCTCCGGCGCGGCGGGCGTTGTCCAGGGTCATGCGCACCTGCGCCGGGTCGATGTCGGCGGCGAAAAACTGTCCTGGCGTAAGCGGCTCGATTTGCTGCCGCGCCTGCTCGCGCAGCGCGGCCCATTCCGCCGGATCGAACCCGGCCAGTCGCTCGAAACCGAAGCGCCGATCCAGCCCTGGCGCGCGCCGCGCGGCCATTTGCGCCGCCTCGATCACGATGGTTCCGGCGCCGCACATCGGGTCGAACAGTACGTCCTCAGGCTGCCAGCCGGCCAGCCGCAAAAGCCCTGCGGCGAGATGTTCCTTGAGCGGCGCGGCGCCGTGTTCGCTCCTCCAGCCGCGCTTGAACAGCGGCTCGCCGCTGGTGTCCAGGTACAGCAGCGCGGTGGATTCGGCCAGGTGCAGGTGCACCCGCACGTCGGGCTGCGCGGTGTCAACGTCCGGGCGGCGGCCCGTGAGGTCGCGCAGCCGGTCGCAGATGCCGTCCTTGACCCGCAGCGCGGCGAACTTGATGCTCGGCAGCGGCGAGCGCTCGGCGGTCACGTCCACGCGCAGGCTGTGGTCGGGGCCGAACCAGCGTTCCCACGCCAGCCCGCGCGTGAGCTGATAGATCGCGTCGGCGTCGGCGCACACGCGGCTGGCGGCCAGCAGCAGCACGCGGCTGGCGATGCGGGTGTGCAGGTTCAGCCGCATCACATCGCGCAGACCGCCGCGCGCCTGCACCCCGCCGGGGCCGCTGCTTTCGACCGTCAAGGTGTCGCTGCCGGTCGCCGCGGCGATCTCGGCCACTTCGTCGGCCAGCGTGCCTTCCAGCCCGCGCGGGCAGGGGAGGAACAGGCGCAGCGCGTCGTTCTGTGCGGGCGGGCTGGGCGGCGCGGGGCGAGCGGGGCGGGGATGGCGGCGATACGGCGAGGCGGGCGGGGTCGATGCAGGCATGGGCGGCATCGTAAGGCCGCGAACGGTGGCGAATCGCCGCGGATGGGCAGCAGCGAGAGGCCAGGAACCGGCGGCGAACGGCAGCGATGGGAAAGTGGAGACGAGGCTGCCTGCCGGGAGAACGGCACTCGCGTCGCATGTGTCTTTGCCCGCGATCGCCACAGCCGCAACCCGCGCATGACGCAGGTTCAGCCCGGGCCGATGACCGTCAGCGCAACAGCGCCACCAGCTGCGCCCCGCCCCAGCCCAGCCCGGCCAGGCCGGCGGCAAGGCTGGCCCAGGCCTGCCAGCGCAGTTTGCGCGTGAGGTCGGGCTCGGGCTCGGTGCTGAGCAGAAACAGCCGACGGTCGGGCGGGCGGCGCAGCAGATGGGTCATCGGCTGCGCCGCGCGCTCGGCCCGCTCGCGCGCGACGGCTCGTTGTGCTTCGGCGCGCAATTGCTCGAACTCGGCGACGTCGAGCTGGCCGTCGGCGTTGGTGTCGAAGCGGCGGCGCATCGCCGGGTCGGCCTTCCACGCGACCACGCGATCGCGCACTTCATCGTGCGCGCTGGCCTGCAGTGGCGCCAGGCTGCTGAACCAGCCCAGCGCATACAAGGTCTGCCCGGGCAGGATGAGTTCCTCGGTGTAGCGGTGATCGCCGTCGCCGAAGGTCATCACCTCGCCGGCGGTGCCGGGGATGAGCTGCGCGGTCGCGCCGACCCAGGTGCGGCGGGAGAGCGCGCGCACCTCGGCGCCCTCAGGGTCGACGATGCAGCGGCCGCTGCCGTCGTCCAGCCAGAACTGCACATCGCTGACCCCGGCGGACTCCACTTTCCAGTTGCCGCGATCTTCGCCGGTGCGCTGCCGCACTTCGACCTTGTAGCGATACCACGCGCACGGCGTGCGGGTGATCGGCGAATACAGCGGCGCGTCCGGCGGCAGCGCGCGGCCGACCAGCTCGACATAGCCCTGCGGCGCCGAGCGGATCTGCGCGGTGGGCATGTCCTCCATCGCGCGGCGGCGGCGCTGCAGGCGGAAGAACTGCAGCCACCCCACCGCCCCGGCGCCGAGCGCAAACAGCGCCAGACTCAGCGGCAGATCGGACATGCGCGGGCAGGGCGGGCGGGTGCGGTCAGCCCTGCGCGAACAGCGCCTTCACGTCCACGTCGGCCTTTTCCGCTGCGGCGACCTTGAGCAGCTCGGCCGGGCCGAACGACAGCAGCCGCGCCACCAGCACATCCGGGAACTGCTCGATGCGCACATTGTTCGCGTTGACCGCCGCGTTGTAGAACTCGCGCCGGTCGGCAATGCTTTCCTCCAGCCCGGAAATGCGCGCCTGCAGATGGGCGAACGCCTCGTTGCTCTTCAGGTCGGGATACGCCTCGGCCACCGCGAACAGCTGCGCCAGCCCGCCGGCCAGCCGCCCCTCGGCGCGGCCGAGCGCGGGCACGTCGTGCGCCTCACGCGCGGCCTGCACCTGCGCGCGCGCCTGGGTGATGCGCTCCAGGGTGTCGCGCTCGAAGTGCATCGACTGCCGGCACACCTCGACCAGCTTGGGCAGTTCGTCGTGCCGCTGCTTGAGCAGCACGTCGATGTTCGCCCACGCCTGCGACACCGCGTGCTTGAGCCCGACCAAGTTGTTGTAGATCAGCACGCCATACAGCAGCAGCGCGACCAGCAGGGCAATGATGACGATGGTGGCGATCATGGCGATGGGCGGTAGAGAGGTGGAGAGGGTTGGGCGCGAAGGAACGGCGCGAGAAGAATTCTGTGGAAGATGCTAGCCGGCGGCCGTGTCCCGCCGCCGCGTCAACGTCACGATTTCCGCGAATTTGATGACTTTTGCAACACCTTGCGGGCAGCATCGCTGCGTGGCTGGACAACGGGCGCAACGGCCGAACCGTTGCGAGCGTGCTTTCGGGCAGCAACCTGCTGCCGCCCTCACACGCCGCCTGCCTCACGCGCAGCGGCACGGGCCGCGCTGCGAGCGCGCCGGCCCCGTCCACGTCAGCGTTCTCAGTCCTCCGCCTCGTCCCGCCGCTGCAGCGCCACTCGCGCTGCGCGCCGCTGCGCCTTCTGGCTTTTGCCGTGCGCGCCGGCCTTGCGCTGCAGCGCCGGCGCCACCAGCGGGTTGCGCGGCCGCGTTGCCGGCACGGTGAGCGCGTGCGCGCGCTGGTGACGTTTGCGGGCGAGTTTCATCGGTGTGGCCTTGCGAGAGGGTGATCTATGCTTGCGCGCGGCGGGTTGCCGCGCTCCGGCGGCGCCACGACGCGCAACACCGGGAACACAGGCCATGTCCAGTCCGCTGCCCAGGCGGCGCTTGAGCGAAGCCGAATATCTGGCCGCCGAGCGCGACGCTGAAGTCAAGCACGAATACCTCGACGGCGAAATCTACGCGATGACCGGCGCCAGCCGCCGCCACGCGCTGATCATCACCGCGTTGGTGCTCGCGCTCGGCCCGCACGCGCGCCGCCGCGGCTGCCAGCTGTTCACGGGCGACCTCAAGCTGCGCCTGCAACTCGCCGGGGCGACGATTTTCTACTACCCCGACTTGATGGTCGCCTGCGACCCGACCGACCAGCCCGACCCCTACTACCTCACCCGCCCCTGCCTCGTCGCCGAAGTGGTCAGCCCCAGCACCGAGCGCATCGACCGCCGCGAAAAACTGCTGTCGTACATCTCGCTGCCCAGCGTGCAGGAAGTGCTGCTGATCGCGCAGGACGCACCGGCGGTCGAAATCCACCGCCGCCGCAACGACTGGCAAGCCGAAGTGCACACCGCAGGCGCGCTGCGGCTGGACTGTCTGGACGCCGACCTCGCCGTGGCCGACGTTTACGCCGACGTCGCTCAACTGCCGCCCGCCGACGAAGGAGCCGCGCCATGAGTCCGCAACCCGCCGCCGTGCCCAGCCTCAGCCAGGAGGAATACCTCGCGCAGGAGGAGCTCGCCGCAGAAAAGCACGAATACATCCGCGGCGAGGTGTTTGCGATGGCCGGCGCCAGCGACGCGCATGTCACCACCGCCGGCAACCTCTTTGCTGCGTTCAAATCCCACCTGCGCGGCAGCCCTTGTCGTGCGTTCATCGCCGACATGAAACTGCGCGTGCAGACCACCGATGCGTTTTTCTACCCCGACGTGTTCGTGCTCTGCGGCGAGCCCTCGCCCATGCAGCCGCAGTGCAAAACCGACGCCACGCTGATCGTCGAAGTGCTCTCGCCGGCCACCGAAGCCTTCGACCGCGGCGGCAAATTCGCCCACTACCGGCACTTGCCCAGCCTGCGCGAATACGCGCTGGCCGACCCCGCGACTCGCACGCTCGACCTCTACCGCAAAGGCGAGGATGGTTTGTGGACCCTGCACCCCTACGCTGGCGAGGACGTTGCCGACTTCGCCAGCATCGGCCTGCGGCTGCCGCTGGCGGCGGTGTTCGAGGGGGTGGGCGAACCGACGGCAGGTGACGGTGGCTGAGCGCTGTGGGCGGGGTGACCGACGGAGTGTGACCGCCCCGCGGTCGCCGCGCGGCATGGGTTGGTCCGACGTGGCAAGGCCGACCGCGCATGCCGGTTGAGTCCTTTATTCGTCGCCTGCTGCGCTGGCGCCCTGGCGGCCTGGCCCGCGACGGCGCGCGCATCTTTCTCGGGCTGGGCTTGCGTGCGGCGGCCCAGGCAGCGCTGGTGCTGCTGCTGGCGCGCTGGTTGGGGGCGGCGGGGTACGGGGCGTTCGTCGCCGCGCTAGCCGTCGCCAGCTTTTTCACCCCGCTGGCCGGCATGGGCATGGCGGCGGTGATCGTGCGCGACGGCTCGGCAGACCGCGCCCATCTGTTCGCCCTGCGGCGGCGGGCCATGCGGCTTTGGGCCATTTCCAGCGTCATTGGCGTTGGCCTTGCAGTGGGGGCGATGCACTGGAGTCTTCCGTCCGCCGCGCCCCTTGGCGCGCTGTTTCTGCTGGCGGTGGGCGAGGTAGCAGCCGGGTCGCTGGTCGAACTGCTCGCCCGAATCGAACAGGCGCAGCACCGGGCGATGCGCTTCGGCCTGCTGATGGCCGGCCTGCCGCTGGCGCGGTTGCTGGCGCTGGCCGCGCTGCTGGCGCTCGTGCCGCCGTCGCCTGTGGCGTGGATGATCGCCTACGGCGTCAGCAGCGTGCTCTACGCCGCGGCGCTGGTCACGGTGCATAGCGCATCCCTGCGCGCAGCCACGCGGCAACCGACGCCGCCGTTGGTGCATCTGGCGCGGGAAGGGGCGCCGTTTGCCACCGGGGCGCTTGCCGGGCGGCTGCAGACCGAATTCAACAAGCCCGTCCTTGCGCATCTGAGCTACGCCGACGCCGGCGGGTTCAGCGTCGCCCAGCGGCTGGTCGATCTGGTCACGCTGCCGCTGGCTGCGCTGCAGGAAGCGCTCTGGCCCCGGGTGTTCGCAGCAGACGACCCGCGAAGCCGCATACGGCGCAGCGGCGCCGCGCTGCTGGGCGCGGCACTCGCCGGGGCCGTCGTGCTGCTGGTGGTGGCACCCCTGCTCCCCCGGGTTCTCGGTGCCGATTACGCCCCGGCCGCGCATGCCCTGGCGGCGCTGGCGCTGCTGCCCGCGCTGCAACTTGCGCGCAACCTTGGGAACGCATGGATGATGTCGCATGGCAAGAGCCATGCGCTACTGGCGGTTTACCTCGTTGTCGCCGCCGTCGGCGTGTTGCTGACCCTGCTGTGGGTGCCACGATATGGACTGATCGGCGCCGTCTGGGCGGTGTACGCCAGCGAAGCTGCGGGGGTTTTGTCACAGGTAGCGTTCGGATGGCTGGCGGGTCGGCGCAAGCGGTGAGAGAGCGGGCGCAACGAGGTGCTGTCTACGCGCAGTAAAAATGTGACCAAAATAGTCCCAAATCGGATGACTGCTGTCATGCCGACCACGATGACCTCGAAAAACATCCCGGACGACCCTCACGAGCGCCTGCGCGCCGCGGCGCGATTGCATCGCTGCAGCCTTTACAGCGAAGCCATCGTTGACCTGGAAGCAGCGCTTTCAGCGAACAAAGGGCTGCCGGCCGATCGGCTGGGGCGCGTCCGCAGCGTGCGCGCAGGTCTTGGCGCGACCTTCGGCGCTGGTGGCATCGACATGCTGAAGCGGCGAGGCTGGCCATGACCGCCGTCGATAACCGTGTTCTGGCAGGGTTGATCCGCCGCTTTTTTCAACTTAATCTGGCACGGACACTGGCTTAGCTAATTGGCGCAATGCGCGTGACCGTAAACGGCAGGGTACTCCCCGCATTTCCAGGCCTTGCCGTGGCGCTCACCGATTGGGCGCGGACTTGAAGTATGGATATAGCCGGCGCAAGCGGGACCTCAATCCACACGCCTTCTTAGCGCCCCGTTTTTTTTGAGGTACGGTGCAGCAGAGTTCAGTCGCCCAAACTTTTCAGCAGCGCTAACCACTGTGACGCACTCCTCTCAATCGAGAATTCGCGGGCTTTCTGTTGTAGACGACTGGGCGTAACCCAGACTTTTCCCGACATCACCGCCGTCAAGCCCTGCGCCAAGGCGGATGGATTGTTGGGCGCGACGAGTTCTCCCAAACGCCCGCCCTCCAGCAATTCTCTCGGCCCATGTGGGCAATCCGCCGAGACAATCTGGACACCGTGCATCATTGCCTCGACGATGACCAAGCCGAACCCTTCATGGCGCGAAGGCAACACGAAAATGTCGGCATTTTTCAGAATCTCATGCGGCTGATCGGTGTAGCCGCATAACGTGACGCGGTCTTGCAAACCGTGCTGAATGATGCGTTGCTGCAAGGCGGCGCGTTCGGGGCCGTCGCCGTAGATGTCGATGTGCCAGTTCGCGGTGGCCGGAAGCTGCGCGGCTGCATCGATGAGCAGGTCAAATCCTTTCTGGCTCGACAGCCTGCCGATTCCGACGATAAGCCAAGACTCGCCTTGAGATGTGGGCGCATTTATCTGTGCCATAGTCGCCCATTCATCGATCTGTGCGGCACTCGCGACGGGGTTGAAGATGATTTGCGCACGTTCAGCAACCGATGGGCAACAAGACGCCAC
>CAYMDM010000037.1:0-26812 GCA_964389235.1 uncultured Burkholderiaceae bacterium | reverse complement strand
TATCCTCACCGCAAGCGCATCGCTCGATATCAAGGTCGACAGCCTGGAGCTGGGCGCCGACGACTACCTGGTCAAACCCTTCGAGATCCGTGAACTTGTGGCGCGCATCAAGGCGCTGATCCGGCGCCAGAGCCGCAGCGGTCAGTCGCAGCTGCGCTGCGGTGATCTGCGATATGACCTGGACACGCGGGTCTTCGAGGCCACGGATGGGCCCTTGACCCTGACGCCGCGGGAACATCGGGTTCTCGAAGCCTTGCTGCTGCGAATGGGCAAGACTGTCAGTAAGGCGCAGCTTGCGCAGGCGGTGTTTCAGTTCGAAGACTCGGGCGGGGAAGACGCAATCGAAATCTATGTGCACCGGCTGCGCCGGAAGCTTGATTCCACCCGGGCGCGTATCGTCACCCTGCGCGGGCTGGGTTATCTGCTGCGCGACGTCGATGCACCATGACCAGCTTGCGTCTGCGATTGCTCTTGTGGGTGCTCGTTCCCATGCTCCTGGCGCTCGCCCTCACCGCACGCCTTTCGTGGAGCAATGCGCGCGACCTGGCTCGGCTGGTGCAAGACCGCCAGCTGCTGGCTTCGGCGCAGATGATGGCGGGCCAGGTGGGCTGGCAGGATGGTCAACTCGTCGCGCAGACACCCCCCGCTGCGCTGGAGATGTTCGCCTCCGCGGCGCAGGATCGGGTGTACTTCCAGGTGCGCACGGCCAAGGGCCGCGTGCTCGCGGGGTGGCCCGACTTGACGGTGCCTGAGCTGCCAGACGGCGGCGCTGCGGTGCGCTATGACGACGCCCGGTTTCAGGGCGACGCGGTGCGGCAGGTCACGTTGTCTCGCGCGCTGTACCGCAACGACCAGACGACCGAGGTGCTGATCAGCGTGGCCGAAACGCGCCGTGCCTTCGACCAACTCGCGGCCAGTCTGTGGTGGCCTACGCTGCTGCACGAATCGGCCCTTCTCATCCTTGCGTTGGCACTGATGCTGCTGGGCCTGACTTTGGAACTGCGGCCGCTGCTTCGGCTGCGCGCGGCGCTGCGCGCGCGAGACAGCAGCGACCTCTCACCTTTGCGCACGGTATCCCTGCAGCGCGAGCTGCGACCCATTGTTGAAACGCTTAATCAGCATGCTGCCCGGCTTACTAGGCAGATCGAACTGCAGAAGCGCTTCATCGCCGATGCGGCCCACCAGCTACGCACGCCGGTGGCCTTGATCGCCACTCAGCTTGACTACGCCAGCCGTCAGCCCGCGAGTGCCGAGCTGCAGCACACGCTCGAAGCGTTGAGGAAAGGGTCGCGCCAGCTTGCGCAGCTCATCAATCAGCTGCTGAGTCTGTCGCAGGCCGAAGCCTCGCGCGGCGGCACACAGCCCGCGCAGTCGGTGGACCTGGTCGGGTTGGCGCGAGACGTGGTCATCGAACTGGCGGCACTGGCCGATGCCCGTGACATTGACCTCGGATTTCTCCCCCTGTGTGAGCACGCGCAGGTCCAGGCGCTTCCGGCGCTTGCGCATGCCCTGCTGTTCAATCTGGTCGACAACGCGGTGCGGTACACGCCCAACGGTGGCCGTGTCACCGTACAGGTTGGCTGCGACGCCGACCAAGTCTGGTTACAGGTGGATGACACGGGGCCCGGCATTCCTGCGGAATTGCGTCCGCATGTATTCGAGCGCTTTTATCGGGGCAACAGCGCTGATTCCACGGGCAGCGGACTGGGTCTCTCCATCGTTCGCGAGGCGGCGCTGGCTTTCGGTGCGACGGTCTCCCTGGACAACCGGCCCAACCAAGGAGGGCTTTCAGCTCGAGTCCGCTTCCCCCGGCCGAACTTGCCGCCGCGGACAGCGCCCAGCGACTAAGCCGACTCGTGACGGAGGTGGTTTCGAGCGGTGCCGAAAATACCCCCAGCGCGCTTACCATCGTGCGCAGTTTTTTTACCGCCTCGCGCCAGGTTCACAATCGGCTTGCCCTCATGCAAACCCACACCCTCTCCCGCTTCTGGGTCGCGGCCCAGTTCAGTCTGATCGCGCTGATCCTGGCCTGGCCCACACCCGAGCGGGTGTGGCGGTGGTGGGCCATCGCGCTGCTGATCGCCGGCGCGGCGCTGGTGCTGTGGGTGTTCTGGCACAACCGCCCGGGCAACTTCAACATCATTCCCGAGCCCAAGGCCGGCGCGCACCTGGTCACCACCGGACCTTACCGCTGGGTGCGGCACCCGATGTATGTCGCACTGCTGCTGTTCATGGCCGGCGTGGCAGGCACCACCAGCGAGCCGATCGAATGGGCGTACTGGCTGGCACTGCTGGTGGTGCTGAACTTCAAGGCCGCGCTGGAAGAGCGCCTGCTGCGCGAGCAGTGGCCTGAGTACGCCGCTTATTGCGCGCGCACCAAGCGCTTCATTCCGGGGGTATGGTGAGTGGCGGCGCCGCAAGCGCTGCCAGCGCGATGCGGCGCCCGAGCAGACTCAGCCCTTCTTGGCGTTGCGCTCGACTTCCAGCGTCTTGGCCACGGCCGGGCGCGCTTCCATGCGCGACTTGAACGCGGCCAGCGCCGGCAGGTCGCTGACGTCGACGCCGACGTGCGGTGCCCAGGTCAGCACGGTGTAGAGGTAGCAGTCGGCCACCGAAAAGCCTTCGGGCAGCAGCCAGTCGTGTTTGGCCAGGGTTTGCGCGACAAAGGCGAAGCGGTCGTGGAGCCGGGTTTTCTGCATCTGCGCCATGTCCGCCGGGGTGGCCGGGTTGAACAACGGGCTGAACTGCTTGTGCAGCTCGGTGGAAATGAAGTTCAGCCATTCCTGCAGGCGGTAGCGCGCCATCGTGCCGTTGGCCGGGGCCAGGTGCGCGTCGGGCTTGCGGTCGGCCAGGTACTGCACGATGGCCGGCCCTTCGGTGAGGATGCTGCCGTCGTCGAGTTCCAGCGTCGGCACATAACCCTTGGGGTTGATGGTGCGGAAGTCGCGGCCGTCGGCGGTGGTCTTGGCCTTGAGGTCGACCTTGACGAGTTGATGCGGCAGGCCCAGTTCGTTGAGCACCAGATGCGGCGACAGCGAGCAGGCGCCGGGGCTGAAATAGAGTTTCATGCGGGTCTCCAGGGGGTGAACGCCGCCTCAAGCGCGGCGATGAAGTCATCGTAGGAGCACCGCGGTTTTTTTGCAGACGTGGCTTCGGCCGCGCCAACGGAGCGACCGATCGCACAAGCCACGCGGCGCGGCTGGCGCCTGACGCAAAGACCTGCTTACGCCGCCGCGCTGCTGGCCTGTCGGCTGCGCCGGGCCAGGTCGACCAGGGCGGCGCGCGCCTGCTGCGCGTCAAGCACCGGCTGCTCGAAGTCGAAGCGCAGCATCTGCCCGTCGGCGCGCACGTCGAAGCCGTCGCAGTCGATGCCGATCATTTGCACGTCCAGCGCCTGCACCGAGTGTACATGCGCGCAGTACTGCCGCAGGTTGTCGCGGTGGTCGGCGTTCATGTGCGCGAGGATGCCCTCCTCGGCTGCGGTGAGTTCGGGCGCGAGCGGCGGGGCGTAGCGCTCGGGGCGGATCCAGTGAATCTTGCCGAAGCCGCCGATGAAGCGCACGTCTTCGACCGCGATGCGGTAGAAGTGAAAATCGTGCATGCCGAAGTAGCCCTCGGCCTGCGGCAGGTAGCGCAGGTAACGCGGGCCGAAGGCGTTCTTGTCCGGCAGCCGCGCGGCGCGGCCGACCAGGGTGACGCGGCCGGCGGCCTGCATATCGTCGGCGCAGGGGTGGGCGATCAGACTCACCCGCGGGTCGGCGTCGATGTTCTTGGTGTGCTCGGCCAGAGTGGAGATCAGAATGATCGGGCTGCCGGTGTCGTCGAGAACAAACGGACAAACCGACCCGAAGGGATAGCCTTCGAGCCGGCGGGACACGGTGCACAGCACCCCGTTGCGATGGGCGCGCACAAAGCGGCGCGCCTCGGTGCCCAGAGCCATCGCGTGATCGGTATCAGCCATCGTCGTTTCCTTGCAGCAAAAGCGGTTTGGAGCAGCGCCGCGCGGCGCGGTTCAGTGCCGCCGGTTCAGTCGGGCTCGCCGCCGGGAGCGGCTGCCGGCGCGGCGCGGTCGCGCGCGTCGATCGGCCGGCGCAGCGCCCAGATCAGCCCCACCCCGGGCACCGCGGCGGCGACGGTGAACAGATAGAACGCCGGCCAGCCCAAAGCCTCGACAAGATAGCCCGTCGCCGGGCCGACGTATACCCGGCCAACGGCCGACAACGCCGACAGCAGGGCGAACTGGGTGGCGGAAAAGCGCACATCGCACAGTGCCGACAGCAGCGCGACAAACGCTGCGGTGCCCATGCCGCCAGTGAGGTTCTCAATGCCCACCGCCGCGGCCATCAGCGGCAGGCTCGGCGGGCTGACCGCAAGCAGCCAGTACGCGAGGTTGGACGCGCCCTGCAGCACGCCAAACAGCAGCAGCGCCCGCCACAGCCCCAGCCGCGCCTGCAGCGCACCGCCCAGCAGCGCGCCGATGAGGGTGGCCGCCAGCCCCATCGTTTTGTTGACCAGCCCAACCTCGGCCGGGCCGAAGCCCACACCGCGGATCAGAAAGGTGGTGGACAGCGCGCCGGCAAACGCGTCGCCGAGCTTGTAGAACACAATGGCCGCGAGCAGCGCCCACGCGCCGCGGCGGGAGAAGAACTCGCGCAGCGGCTCGACCACCGCTTCGCGCAGCGACAGCGGCGCGCGCACCGAAAGCGCCGGCCGCGGCGCCCACAGCGTGGCCGCGACCAACGCCAGCATCAGCAGCGCCATCAGCGCGTACAGCCCGCGCCAGCCGGTCACGTCCGCGGCCAGCCACAGCGCCAGCCCGCCCGAGACAATCATCGCCAGCCGGTAGCCCAGCACCATCACCGCCGCGCCGGCGCTGCGCTCCTCGGGGGGCAGCAGATCGGTGCGGTAGGCGTCGATGACAATGTCCTGCGACGCGGAAAAAAACGCCACCGCCACCGCCAGCAGCAGCAGCGGCAGCGCCCGCGCCGCATCGGCGGCGACGCCCAGGTGTTCGGCGGCATGCACCAGCGCCGGCCAGCTCGCCGCCTGCGCCGGGCCGGGCACGCCGACCGCGGCCATGCCCAACAGCGCTGCGGCCAGCGCCAGCTGCGCGGCAACGATCCATCCCCGCCGCCGCCCTAGCCAGCGGCCCAGCGCCGGGGCGTGGAAGCGGTCCATGCCCGGCGACCACAGGAACTTGAACACATACGCCTGCCCGACCAGGGTGGCAAAGCCGATGGCCTTCAGGCTCAGTCCCTCCACCGTCAGCCAGGCCTGCAGGGTGCCGGCGGTCAGCGCCAGCGGCAGCCCGGAGGAAAAACCCAGCAGCAGAATCGCTGCAATGCGGCGGTTGCCAAACACCGCCCACGCCGACACGGCGGCAGGCGGCGAAGCGGCGGAAGGGGTCGAGGCAGACATCGGCGGGATGCGGTGGATGCGCAGAATAGCGAAGCGGCCAGGGGCAGGGCGGCGGCCTGCGGGTCGACCGATTCGTTCACGCCAGGGCACGGGCGACGGTGAGCGCTCGGGTTTGAAACAATCGCGGGTCGGCCAGGGCGGCGCAAGCATCGCTCGCCAGGCCGCGCCGCCCCCAGTCCCAGCTACCCGTCCGAGCCTTTCACCTCATGCCACACACCGCCGCCGATACCGCCTCTGCCTTCATCCGCTTCGCCGTCGACAGCGGGGTGATCGCCTTTGGCGAGTTCACGACCAAGGCGGGGCGACAGTCGCCGTATTTTTTCAACGCCGGGCTGTTCAACGACGGGCCGAAGCTGGCGCGGCTGGCCGAGTTCTACGCCGACGCGCTGCTGGCCTCGGGCGTCGACTTTGACCTGGTGTTCGGCCCGGCCTACAAAGGCATTCCGCTGGCCGCGACCCTGGCGGTGGAACTCGCGCGCCGCGGCAAGCGCGTCGGCTTTGCCTACAACCGCAAGGAGGCGAAGGATCACGGCGAGGGCGGCAGCACGGTGGGTGCGCCGCTGGCGGGCCGGGTGGTGATCGTCGACGACGTGATTTCCGCCGGCACCGCCACCGGCGAGTCGGTGCGGCTGATCCGCGCCGCCGGTGCCGAGCCGGCGGCGGTGCTGATCGCGCTGGACCGGCAGGAAAAGGCGGCGATCGCCGGGCAAACGCTGCCGCACTCGGCGGTGCAGCACGTCAGCCGCGAATACGGCCTGCCGGTGATTGCGATTGCCAATCTCGACGCGCTGCTCGCCTATCTGCAGCACACCGGCAGCGCCGAGCTGTCGCGCTGGAAAGACGCGGTGCAGCGCTACCGCGACGCCTACGGCGTGTGAGCCGCCGCCGCGCCCCGCGTTGCCGCGGCGCGCGTCGCGGCGTTCAGGTGGCGTGGCAGGCGCAACGGGTCGCCGTTGCCGCAGCGTCTGCTGCCAGTGTCGCCGGCGCGGCGATGTACCCGCGCTGCAGCGCCTCTTCGCGCAGCCGGCGCGCGGCCTGCACCATATGCGCCAGCGCCGCTTCGGTCTCGGCCCAGCCGCGGGTCTTGAGCCCGCAGTCGGGGTTGACCCACAGCTGCTCGACCGGGATGCGCTGCGCGGCGCGGCGCAGCAGGGTTTCCATTTCCGCTGTCGGCGGCACGCGCGGCGAGTGGATGTCGTACACCCCGGGGCCGATCGCGTTGGGGTAGTCGAAGTCGGCAAACGCGTCGAGCAGCGCCATGTGCGAGCGCGCGGTCTCGATGGTGATCACGTCGGCGTCGAGCGCAGCGATGGCCGGCAGGATGTCGCCGAACTCCGAGTAGCACATATGGGTGTGGATTTGCGTGTCGTCGCGCGCGCAGCCGGCGGCCACGCCGAACGCGCGCACCGCCGCGGCCAGATACCCCGGCCAGTCGCGCTGCCGCAGCGGCAGCCCTTCGCGCAGCGCCGGCTCGTCGATCTGCACGATCGCAATGCCGGCGTTCTGCAGGTCGTTCACTTCGTCGCGCACCGCCAGCGCGAGTTGCAGCATCACCTGCTCGCGCGGCAGGTCGTCGCGCACAAAGCTCCACTGCAGCATGGTCACCGGGCCGGTGAGCATGCCTTTCATCGGCTTGGCGGTGAGGATTTGTGCATGGCGCGCGGTGTCGACGGTCATCGGCTCGGGGCGCAGCACATCGCCCCAGAGAATCGGCGGTTTGACGCAGCGCGAGCCGTAGCTCTGCACCCAGCCATTGCTGCTGAAGGTGTAGCCCCAGAGCTGTTCGCCAAAGTACTCGACCATGTCGTTGCGCTCGGCCTCGCCATGCACCAGCACGTCCAGCCCCAGCGCCTCCTGCCGCCGCACCGAGTCGGCAATCGCCTCGCGCATGCGCTGCAGATAGTCCGAATGCCGCAGCTGGCCGCGCCGCCACGCCGCACGCTCGGCGCGGATGTCGGCGGTCTGCGGAAACGAGCCGATGGTCGTCGTCGGCAGCAGCGGCAGCTTCAGCCGCTGTTGCTGCAGCGCGTAGCGCTGCGCAAACGGGCTGGCGCGGCGGGAGTCGGCGTCGGTCAATGCGGTGACGCGCTTGCGCACTGCCTCGATCACCCGCCGCGGGTTGTCGCGCCGCGCGCGTTGCACGGCGTCGGACTGGGCCAGCTCGGCCGCCACCGCTGCTTCGCCTTCGGCCAGCGCCCGCGCCAGGGTGCGCAGCTCGTCGAGCTTCTGTTCGGCAAACGCCAGCCACGGCCGCACTTGCGCGTCCAGCCGGTTGCCCGGCACGTCCTCGCCGGCCAGGCTCACCGGCATGTGCAGCAGCGAGCAGCTCGGCGCCAGCCACAGCCGCTCGCCCAGCGCCGCGTGCAGTGGTTGCAGCCGCGCCAGCAGCGCGCGCAAATCGGCGCGCCACACGTTGCGCCCGTCGATCGCCCCGGCCGACAGCACCCAGTGCCCTGGCAGAGCACCCAGCCACGCGTCGAGCTGCTGCGGCGCGCGCACCAGATCGAGGTGAATGCCGTCGACCGGCAGCGCGGCCAGCGTCGACGCCGGCAGCGCCACCTCGCCGAAGTAAGTCGCCAGCAGCAGCCTGGGTCGCGCTGCCGTGCCGCCGGTCATCGCCGCGTACGCCGCGGGCAGCGCCTGCTGCCAGTCGGCGGGCAAGTCCAGGCATAGCGCCGGTTCGTCAATCTGCACCCACTCGACCCCCAGCGCCGATAGCTCCGCCAGCGCCTCGGCGTACACCGCCGCCAGCGCCGGCAGCAGCCGCAGGCGGTCGAACCCTGGGGCGCGACTGCGCGACAGCCAAAGCAGGGTCAGCGGCCCGACCAGCACCGCCTTGGCCCGGTGCCCGAGCGCGCGCGCCTGCCGAACCTGCGCAAACAACGGCGCGCCCCTTTGCAGCGTCGGTTGCGCGCTTGCGTCCAGTTCAGGCACGAGGTGGTGGTAATTGGTGTCGAACCACTTGGTCATGTCCAGCGCCGGCTGCTGCGCGTTGCCGCGCGCGAAGTCGAAATACGCCGCGCCGAACGCCTGCGCGGGCGCAACGCCAAAGCGCAAGGGCACCAGGCCCGCGAGCAGGGCGGCATCGAGAACATGGTCGTACAGCGAAAAATCGCCCACCGTTACCCAGCCGCAGCCGGTCTGCGCCTGGCGCGCCCAAGCGGCTTCGCGCAAAGCGGCGGCCTGCGACCCGAGCGAGGCGCGGTCGATGTCGCCCCGCCAGTGCGCCTCCAGCGCGAACTTGAGCTCGCGCTGCGGGCCGATGCGCGGGTAGCCGAGAACATGGGTGGGAACAGCAGCACTCATCAGAACACTCCGGTAGCAAGTCACTCGCGGCAGTCTCGCAGCGCAGCAGACCTGAAACAAGCGATGTTTTTTCCCGCAAAATTGAATCGCGTTCAACTTCAGGGAGAGACGCGATGCTCGAACTGCGTCACCTGCGCACCTTGCTGGCGGTGGCCGAAACCGGCCGGCTCAACGCTGCTGCCGAGGTGCTGCACCTCACGCCTTCGGCGCTGTCGCACCAGCTGCGGGCGCTGGAGCAGGACATCGGCGCGCCGCTGCTGCTGCGCTCGCCGGCGGGGCTGCGCTTCACCCCGGCGGGCGAGCGGCTGCTGGCGCTGGCGCGGCAGGTGCGCACCGCGATGCAGCAGGCGCAGGCCGACGTGCAACGCATCCAGGGCGACGCGCGCGGCAGCTTGCGAGTGGTGCTGGAGTGTCACACCTGCTACGACTGGCTGATGCCGGTGCTCGACGCGTTTCGCCAGCGCTGGCCCGAGGTCGATATCGACCTTGTCTCTGGGTTTCACAGCGAGCCCACGCGGTTGCTGCAGCAGGGCCGCGCTGATATGGTGATCGGCGCGCGCCCGCCGGCGGACCGGCAGTGGCGCAGCCTGCCGCTGTTTCGCTTCGAGATCCTGCTGGTCGTCCCACCCGGCCATCGGCTGGCCGCGCGCAAACGCGTGCTCGCGCCCGACCTGCGCGGCGAGACCCTGATCACTTACCCGGTGCCCGAGGAGCGCATCGACCTGATCCGCGAGGTGCTCGCCCCGGCCGGGGTCAAGCTCCCGCGGCGCACCGCCGAGCTGACGGTGGTGATCGAGCAGCTGGTGGCCAGCCGCCGCGGCGTCGCGGCGCTGCCGAACTGGGCGGTCAAGCCGGCAATCGACCGCGGCGATCTGGTCGGTCTGCGCATCGGCGCGCGCGGGTTGTGGAGCGCCCTGTATGCGACCGTGCCGCGCGCGCTCGCCGACCGCCCCTACGTGCGCGACGCGATGGACATCGCGCGCCAGCAAGTTGCGGCGCGACTGGACGGGGTGCAGCTGCTGGGCTGAACGGGGGTTTCAGCGCGCGCCAGCCGGCGCGGCGGCGATCCACACCTTGGCTGCGCAATTGCCGCGCCGGCCGGGGGCGAACGCGGCGGGCGCCGGGAATTCGGCCAGGCGCTCGGTGGGAATGGTGATCCAGGCCTGGGTCAGCACGTCGCGCCGGTGCTGGCCGTGCCGGGACTCGCACTCCAGCTGCAGCGAGCGCGCATCGGGCAGCCCAAAAGCTTGCGCGTAAGCACGCTCGATTGCCTGCCGCGGCACGCGCTGGCCGGAGTGGCTGGCCACCCAATGCGCGAACGCGCTGCGGTTGACCGCGTCGAGCAAATCCAGCGCAGCGGTGAAAAACGGCGCCGGTTGCGGGCCGAAGCAGGCGATGTGTTTGCTGTATTCATGCCGATCCAGGCAGGTCGCCACCAGCGGCATATCGGCCTGCAGCCGCTGCTTGAGCGGCGCGGGCAGGTCGAGCGGTGGCAGCGAGCAAGCCGGCGGCGATTCGTTGCCGTGGCTGTAGCGGTAACACCCAGTGCGCCACCACTGCGGCGCCGGCACGCTCTGTTCGATCAGCTCGTGCGGCCGGCTCGGCCATAGGCCGTGCAGGGTGAAGCGCTGCATCGCGGCGCGGTTCTGCGCCGCGGCACAGACGGCATCGATATCGCTCCAGGTCTGGCACAGACCGGGCAGCCACATCACGGCGAAGGTGTAGTGGCCGAAGGCCATGCGCGGGTCGTCGCGCAGGCCTTCGAGCACCACCTTCGCCGGGGGCAGCGTCGGTTTCGGCGCCACCTCCCGCGCCCAGCCCGGTGCGGCCGATAGCGTGGCCGCAGCCAGCAGGGAGAGGGTCAGACGCCGGCCAACCCTGCTGATGACAGATGCCCAGCCCGCAGCGGCCCTGCGGGTCAGCTCAAGCCTCACGCTTTCTCCCAACCCAGGTCTTTCAGCCCCAGGGTGTGCGACCACAGCGTGCCGCCGTCCACCCCCTTGCAGGCGAGGGTCAGCGTGCGGTTGGCGCCCTGCCCGGCGAGCTTGAGCACGCCGTAGTTGCGCGCCTTGACCAGCGTGCCAGCGACGCGGTTGGGGTCGTCGTCGCCCGGTGCCGGGTGCGAGTTCAGCGGTGAGCAGGTGAACTCCCACAGCGGGTATTCGCGCCGTCCGCTGTACACCGGGCGCGGGTAGCGGATCAGCTCGCTGATGTGGCGGTCCCCGCTCAAAAACACCAAACCGGGGATGCGGTACTGCTGCAAAAAGCCCATGAACTCGGCGCGTTCCTGCGGAAACTGGTTCCAGCCCTCATACGCGTCGTCGTCGTTGAAAAACTGCCCGCCCCCGGCAACGATCTTGAACCGCGCTTTGGAAAAAAGCAGCGCGTTTTTCAGCCAGCGCATCTGCGCCGGGCCGAACATCACCTTGCCGCGCTCGCCCGGGCTGGTCGCGTCGGCGCTGCGAAACCAGCGGTCGTCGAGCAGAAAAATATCGGCATCGGCGATACTGGTTCTGGTGAACACCCCGGCCACACCGCCCACGCCATAGGTCGGGTTGGCCCAGTAGGTTTTGAACAGGTCGAGCGAAGCGTTCTTGAACTCGAAGCTGCTGTCGCTGTCGTTCGGGCCGTAGTCGTGGTCGTCCCAGATCGCCACCTGCGGGGTCGAGCGCAAAAACGCATCCAGCGGGGCAAAACCCCGCGTGACGCGGTAGCGCAACGCCATGCCCTCGGGGCTGAGCAGATCGGCCTCGCGGAAATACAGGTTGTCGCCCAGCCACACCATCAGGTCGGCCTGCTCGCGGCGCATCGGCTCGTAGATTTCGTAGCCGCCGCCATAAGGCTGGCCCGGGCGGTCGAACGGCGGGTCGTTGATGAACGCGCAGGAGCCGGTCAGCAGCGTCGTGTCCGGCGGCGGGCCGCGGAACAGCCAGATCGGCTGGGTGCGCACGACGATCGCACGATCGGCCGCCGGTTGGCCGTTGACGTAAGCCACGGCCTGGTAGCGCGTGCCGGGGGCCAGTTCGTCCATCACCAAGTGCGCGCAGAACTGCCCCGCGGCGTCCGTGCGCCGCGACGCGGTGCGCTTTTTGTCGCCCGGTACGTCCACCGGCGCGTATTCCAGCCACACTTCCGCGGCGCCCGGGGTCTGCAGCCAGACCACCGCCGAACGCGCGGCCACATAGCCCTGCATCGGCCCGGCATACAGGCTGCCCGCGGGCGCGGGCTGTGCCCACGCCGCGGGAAAACTCCAGCCGCCGCTGATCAGCAGCGCCGAAGCGGCGAGACTGCTGCGCAGAAAGCCGCGGCGGGTCGGTGCCGCGGGTCTGCCCCCTGGCGTGGTGACCATCAGAACGTCGCCTCCACGCCCAGGAACAGGGTGCGCGGCCGGGTCACGTACAGCCCCGGATTGCTGGCGCTGAACGGAAAGCCCGTCTTGTACTTGTAGACCCACTGCTGATTGAACAGATTGTCGACGTTCAGGCGCACACTGAACTCCTTGAACCCCAGGCCGGCGGCCGTGTCGCCGGATTTCCAGCTGTAGCGCACCGAGGCGTCGGCCGTGGTGTGCGCGGGAATCGGGGATTTGCCGTCGGTCCACACCGCCTCGCTGACATGCCTTACGCCAAAGCGCGCGCCCCACGGGCCGGTGCGCCAGGTCAGACCGGCAGCGATGGTGGAGTGCGGCGCGTAAGGCATCGGCTGATTGGCCGAAGTGAACTGCGCATTGAGCAGACCCAGGTTGGCGTAGGCGCCCCACTCCTTGTTGAAGCGGAAGTTGTTCTGCCACGCAATACCTTCGTTGACCGCCTTGCCGACGTTGGCGAGCTGGGTGATGCTGGCGGTCGACCCGGGCGGGGTGTAGGTGTAGCTCTGTATGTAGTCGTCGAAGTTGACGCGGAAGATGTCCACGCCCCCGCTCCAAATCCCGAAGTCGTAGATCACGCCGGCGTCGTAGGTCGTGGCCTTCTGCGGCGCGAGGTTGGGGTTGTAGGTGCCGGTGTAGTACTGGTTGTATTGCGGGGGGTTGGTGTTGCGGGTGACGTTGGCGTAGACGTTGATGCCTTTGCTCACCGCGTAGTTCACGCCGAGCGAGGGCATCAGGGTCGAGAAGGTGTTGCTGTAGCGCCCCTGCTTGCCGCCGGTCCTGGCCAGCGCCGCGTAATCGACAAAGTCGCGGCTGGTGTGCAGATACTTCAGGCCCGCCTGCAGGGTCAGCGCCTGCAGCGGTTTGAAGGTGAAGTTGACGTAAGGCTCATACAGCTTGGTGCTGACCGGTTCGTCGTAGACCGAGCCCAGATACTGGCCGTTGACGCTGGAGAGGAATTGCTGGTCGTGGGTGGTGTCGTTTTTGTTCAGCCACAGACCCGCTTCCAGGTTCACGCTGTCGCCCAGTGGCATCGCCAGGCGGAAAATGTTGCCGATACGGCGGGTGTCGTTGATGCTGTGCGACACGAACAGCCCACCGGTGGGCGCCTTGACGGACCCATAGCTGCCATCGGGCCGCAGCAGGTTGTAGGTGGCGTTGGTGTAAGCACCGCCGCCGAAGCCGTCGCCGCGGTAGTAGTAGAGCTGGTTGGACACCGTGACCTTGCCGAAGGTCGCTTCATACTTCGCGTAGGTCAGCCAGTTCTGGTAGGTGTTGTTGTTGTAGCCGGTGAACAGGCCGTTGGGCTTGCCGGCGACGAATGGCTGATCGGTGTAGACGTTGCAGGTGTCGCCGAACTTGGCTTGGTTGGCCGCGGTGCAACCGCCGTAGTAATTGAAGTTCTGGTTGTTCTGCGTGTAGAACAGCGTGAGCGCGCCAGGGCCGATCTGGCTCACGCTCTTGAACACATACATCTTCTGGTCGCTCGGCGTGTTGTCGTAATAGCCGTCAAGCTTGTTGCGGTTGGCGTAGAAGTACAGCGCGGTCGGCGCACCGGTGTTCGCGCCGAGCAGCCCGGAGTTGGCCAGCAGACCGTAGGACTTCTTGCCGAACGAACCGACGCCACCGAACAGGCTGATCGACGGCTTCGGGCCGGGGTTGAGGGAATACGTCTCGACCGAGCCGCCGAACGCCGCCAGCCCCGGAATTGCCGCCGACGCCGCGCCGGGGAAATAGCGCGTGCCGGAAATCAGCCGCGTGGGAATGAACTCGTTGGTGTAGAAGGCGTAGCTGTCGTTGTCGTTCAGCGGCACGCCGTCGAGGGTCCAGTTGATCAGGTTCTGCGCAAAGCCGTTGATGTAGACCGTGTCGCCGTTCTGGCTGTCGCCGTCGCTGGTCACCACCACGTTGGGCATGATCTTCAGCGCGCTGGTGAACGAATCGGTCGGGGTCATCGCCTGGTACTGCCCGGCGGTGATTTCGGTCTGCGCCTGCGTGGCCGTGGGGTTGAACAGCTGCACGTTGTCGAGCTGCTTCTGCGGAATCGACTGCACGGTGCCGGCTGGCGCGCTGAGGAACAGACCGGAGCCGGTGGCGCCGCCCGCACCGGAGCCGCCCTGGCCCTGAGCCTGGACTTCGCCCAGATCGGAAGCGGTCTGCGCCCAGGCGGTGTGTGCGCACACCAGGGCCGCGGCAAAAGCAAGGTCACGCGGACGGAAGCGCCGCGGAAGAACGGTAGGGAACACGAGGACTCTCCAAGAAGGTTTATTGATGACTTGTTGTCGTCACCTTCCATTCTTGAAAGCCCGCGTGAAAACACGTTGAAACTCGCGTGAAGATTCGGTGACGTCGCCCGGTGGGCAGGTTGAACGTCGCCGGTGTGCAGCCGACACCCAACGCGCCACCGCGCTGCGTGGTGCATGCAGACAAGCGCCACGGGCTTGCCGCGCATGCGCGGGCCGCGCGGCGGCCGCTCTGTCAATGGGCGATGTGATGCGCGCGCCAGATGCCCAACAGCTCCCGCACGGGCAAGGCCAGAGCCGCAGCCAGCAGCGCCAATGGGATGGCTTCGACGATGTCACCCCGCATCACGAAGTGCAGCGCGAGCCCCAACGAGGCCAGACCCAGCAGCATCGCTGCCGCAATGCGCCGCAGCAGGCCGCTGCCCGAAACCCGCGCGCCGAGGCAGGCCTGGTAATCGCCTCGGGTCAGACGCTGGTCGATGCCCGGGCAAGCCTGCAGCAACCGGTCGTGCCACCACTTCAACGCCAGCACCGCCAGCAGGGCCGCGACCATCATCGCCAGACCGACGAGGCCGGCCTTCGCGCCGATGGCGGGTGAGAGGTGGCGCCCCAGCACCGTGTGAAAGATGAACAAGGCCAAGCCGAGCTCTGCCAGCAAGTAAGCGCTGCGCAGCCCCGGCCCCCGCAGCCGCCGCAGCGCAGCCTCCTGCGCCGCATCGTTCGGCGCAACTCCGGGGCCTTTCCATCCTTGCGGGTAATACACCCGCCGTCCATCAGCCTGCGTACGGAACAGGCAGTCGATCGAAAGCTGGGAAAACATCATGAACCTCCCATCAACATCGCGCACCTGGCTATCGTGACGACGGCAGCCGCCCCGGTGCGCTCAAAGGGACTGCCAGACCGCAGCTGCAACCAGTGCGGCGGCCAGCACGGCGCCGCTGGCGGCGGGCCACTCGTGAGCCACACCCCAGGCGAGCGCCACGGCGACGACCACCGAGGCCACGTTGCGGGTGTCACCGAAGATGAGTCGAAACACCTTTTTCATGCACGAACTCCTTGCGTGGCGTCGGCTTGCGGCAGGCGCAGCTTGAGCGCGGACAACCGCCCCGCGGCGAGATAGACGGCAAACAGGATCAGCAGCGTGGCATCGCCCATAGGCCAGACGTTGGCTTCGCCCAGCAGCCCGCCCAGGCTCCAGAAGCTGCCGAAGGCCAGCAGCGCGCAGGCGACGAGGAACTTGAGGGTGTTTTCAGGCACCCGGGTCAGCGGCGCGCGCACCAGCAGACCGACCCCGATCACCGCGAGCAATGCCGCGACGGCGCTGCCCGCCGCCTGCGGGTAGCTCAGGGTGCGACCGAGCGCAACGACCAGCAGCCACACCTCCAGCCCTTCAAGCAGCACGCCCTTGAACGCGACCGCCCACGCGGCGCGGGCTTCGGCCTGATCGATGCGCTGCCGCGTGTGGGCGAACTCCGCCGCCTCGTCGTGCAGCGCGGTGCGCCCGGCATAGCGGCGGATCGCCTTGACGTACCAGCGCAGCCCGAACAGCAGCAGAAACAGGCCGATGGCCGCGCGCAGGGTGTCGATGCTCGCCTGAGCCGCGCCGAGCGCAGCGCCGGTCACGGCGATCAGCGCTGCGACCACCGCTAGCGCCGCGGCAGCCGCGCCGGCTGCCCGTGCCCAGCCTATGGTCAGTGCCACGGCGAGCACGATGGTGAAAGCCTCGACCCATTCGACTGCCGAGGCCAGGAAGATCGCGGCCATGCCGCCCCATGCGGAGGTGTTCATGCGGGAGTTTCCTCTCGGGTTTGCGCCGCGCTGGCGCTGAAGACGTGCAGCTGATCGGCGGCAATGCCGACGGCGACCGACTCGCCCGCGGCGGGCGGCTCGCCTCGCGCGAGCCACGGCAGCGGCAGCACCACGCCGTGCAGCTCTACCCGTAGTTCGATGCGGTCGGCCAGCAGCAGATGTCCCAGCACGCGGGCTTCGGCCCAGACGGTGGGGCCGTTGCCTGGCGTAGAGCCAACCTGCGCCGCCGTGACGGTGATAGCCGAGGCGCGCAGATACAGCTCCCGCTCGCTGCCGTCGGCAGCGCCGCAGTGGACTTCAAACGCCATTGCCCCCCACGGGGTGAGCAGACGTCCGCTTTGCACATGCGCTCGCCACGGGCCATACGCGCCGGTGAAGCGGGCGATGAAGGCATCGCGCGGCTGGCGCAGCAGATCGCGCGGGGTGTCGAGCTGCAGCAGCCGGCCGCCGGCGATCACCCCGACGCGGTCGGCCAGCGCCAACGCCTCGCGGTGGTCGTGGGTGATGTACAGCGCGCTGACGCCGTGCGCGCGCACCACCCGGGCGATCAGCTCGCGCAGTTCCTCGCGCCAGCCGGCGTCGAGGTTGGACAGCGGCTCATCGAACAGCAGCAGCCGCGGCCGCACTGCCAGCGCCCGCGCCAGCGCAACCCGCTGCTGCTGCCCGCCCGACAGCGCATGCGGATGGCGCTGGGCCAGATCGCCCAGCCCCACCTCGGCCAGCATCTGCTGCGCGAGGTCGCGCGCGCGGCTGCGGCCCAGGCGATGCAGCGGCAGCGCCACGTTGTCCAGCGCGGTCAGATGCGGCCACAGTGCATAGTCCTGAAACACCATGCCGAGCTGCCGACGCTCGGGCGCAACGTAGTTGCCCGCTGCATCGTCGACTCGCTCGCCGGCGAGCCACAACTGCCCGCCGTCGAGCCGCTCCAGCCCGGCGACGACCCGCAGCAACGTGGTCTTGCCCGAACCGGAAGGGCCCAGCAGGCAGAGGATTTCCCCTTCGCCCAGGGTCAGGTCCACGCCGTCGAGCGCGTTCACCGAGCCGAAGCGCTTGCGCGCGGCGGCAAGCACCAGCAGGGTCACGATTGCGCTCCCATATGCCGCCACGCGGCCGGCGTGAACCGCGCCCACACCCAGCGCGCGAGCAGGGCAAACGCCAGCAGCATCGCCATGCCCAGCACCTGCAGCCGTGCCTGCGCGTGCAGCTCAAAGCCGCCGGCGAACTGCAAGAGGGTAACCGCCAGCGGCGGATGGCCGGCGGGGTACAGCAGTTCGGACGCCGGCAGCTCGAACGCAATCGACAGCACCGCCAGCAGCCACGCATAGAACAGCGCGCCGGCCAGCAGCGGCAGATACACATGGCGCAAGGTCTGCAGCCGGGACAGACCGTGCACCCGCGCCGCTTCCCCGAGCGAACGGTGCAGCTGCGCCACCGGCCCGATCAGCACCCGGCTGGTCGCCGGCACGGCCAGCGCCACATACGCCATGCCCAGCAGCAGGCTGCCGCCATACAGCGGGGCGTACGGCTGGTTGTAAGCCTGCAGATACGCGGCGGCGAGCACGATCAACGGCAGCGCCAGCATCGCCAGCAGCGCCGCATCGAGCACGCAGCCGATGCGCCCCGGCCGCGCGATCCACCACGCCACCGGCAGCGCCAGACCCACCGTGACGGTCGCCGCCAGCAGCGCCAGTTCCAGCGAATAGCCGACCGCGGCGAGCAAGGGCCGCAGCGCCGCAGCCAGCGCGGCAAAACCCTCGTGCGGCCAGGCCACGCCGAGCGCGGACACGGTGGGCAGGCCGAGGGCGAAGCCGAAAAAGGCCAGCAGCAACACCCAGGCGACGAACTGCTGCACGCTGCCCAGACGCACCGGTGGCGCCGGCCGGTGCCGCCCGCTCAAGTTTTGGAACTGCGCGGCGCGCTGGCCGACGTGCTGCTGCAGGATCAGCGCCGGCATCACCAGCCCGATCAGCAGCCACGAGCTCGCGGCGGCCAGAGGAAAGTCCAGCGGCACGCCGTTGACCGCCTGATAGATCGCGTAAGTGCCCATCGTGAACCCGCTGCTGGCCCCCAGCGTGGCCACCACGGCAAAGTTGCGCAGTGACTCGGCGTAGGCGATCGCAAACCCCGCAGCCAGCGCCGGGGCCAGCGCCGCCAGCGCCAGGCGCAGCCGCCACAACCGCGACAGACCATGCACCCGCGCCGCCTCGGCCGGCGCCGCGCCAGCGTGACGCAGTGCGCCCTGCGCGACCAGAAACACAAACGGGCTGGTCTTGAGCACCAGGGTTAGCACAATGCCGGCGGGTCCGAGCAGCACTTGCGCGGCAGCCAGCGCCGCGGGCCACGCCGCCAGCGGCCCGACCGGCGCGGCCAGCAGCATCCAGCCCGAGGTGAGAAAAAAATCGGGAAAGATCAGCAGCAGCCAGACCGCTGCCTCGATGGCCGCGCGGCCGCGCAGATCGCTGCGTTCGCGCAGCCACGCCAGCGCCAGCCCCAGCGGCACCGCAAGCAGACCCACCAGCAGCGCGACCCAGGCCGAATTCCCCAGCGCATGCAGCGCGTATCCGCTCATCGCCCGCCGCAGCGGCGCCAGCGTAAACGCCCATCCGCCGTGCAGCAGGTCAGGCCAGACGGCCGACAGCAGAAAGCCCAGCAGCGGATAGGCCCACAAGGCAACGAACACCCCGACGCCCAGCAGCCATGCCAGATGCCGCGCCGCATGAAAAAGAGCAGGAGCGCGTCGTGCCCAGGCGTCAGGCCGGGACGCCGACTCGCTCGGCATGCCGGCGGCGGGCTTTGCCACCACCGCTCGTTCACCGGCCGGCCGCTCGGGGCCTGCCGCGGCGGGCGTTGAAAGCGACATCACCCGGGTTCGGCTCATGCCGGGTCAGCGAACCACATGGGGGGTGAACCAGTCGATCACCTGCGGCTCTTTCGGCCCCCACACCGCCGGGTCGAGCACCAAGGGCTGCACCGCGCCCAGCGAGGCGAGCGCAGGGACGGCGGCAACGCCTTGCAGCAGCGGCTGGTAGTTGGAATCGGCGTGGGCGTCGGACTGCTGCATCACCTTCTGCCCGGCGGGCGACAGCACCCATTGCACAAAGCGCTGCGCCTGCTGCAGGGTCTGGCCCTGCACATGCGCGCCGATCGCCAGATCGGACGGCAGCACCGTGGCCGGCGCCGGGGAGGCGATGCGCAGATCGGGCATTTCATGCATGAAGCCCAGCGCCGCTGAGCTTTGCACGATGGCTGCATCGATCTGCCCATATTGCAGCGCGCGCAGGGTCACGCTGTTGGTCGGGAACACCTTCAGCCCGTTGGCTTTGAGCCGCTCGAAATACGCCTGGCCCGCGGCCTCGCCCATGTGCTGCAGCAGCCCGGCGACCAGCGGATAAGTCGGCCCGGAAATCGCCGGGTTATCCATGCCGACCTTGCCGCGCAGCGCGGGGCGGGTGAGATCTTCCCAGCTCCTGGGCCACGCCGCGGGCGCGATCGCCTTGGCGTTGTAGAGAATCACCCCGGCATAGGTGACGCCGACCGGCTGCCAGCAGTGACTGGCGGGGACGAGCTGCCGCCCCAGCGGGGTGTAGTCCACCGGCGGCGCCCAGCCGCATTGCAGCAGGTGCTCGGTGGCGAAGGTCTGCATGGCCTGGTTGCCGTCGAGCCACAGCACATCCCATTGCGGGTTGCGGCTTTCGGCCTGCACGCGCGCCAGCAGCGGCCCGGTGCTCAGATGCACGAGCTTGACCGGGATGCCGGTGGCGCGGGTGAACGCCTGCGCGACTTGCTGGTCGTAGCCGAGCGCCGCGTAGACCGTGAGGGTCGACGCCTGCGCGACGGGCGCAACCAGCGCGCCAAGCGCCAGGGACGAGGCCGCGAGCAGCGCGGCGCCGAGCCGGCGCATCGCTCGCCCGACGCGGGAGTCCTCGAACAAAGCCATCAGGAATCTCCGAGGTGAAAGCGCACCCAGATCGTGAATGCCAGGGTCTTGCCCTGCAGTTCCTTCGGGGTGGCGGGATACCCGGCGGCGCGCACGGCGTCCATCGCGGCGTGGTCGAGCACGTCGGCGCCGCTGGAGGTGAGCACCCGCACATGGCTGACCGCACCGTCACGGAAGTCGAAACCGACCAGGGTTTTGCCGGTGAGCTGCATCATCCGCGCCGCCGGGGGGTAACGCACCGCGGCCTGTATCGCGCTGCGCAACTCGGCCTCAAACGTCGCTTTGATCGACGCCACGTCCGGTGCCGGTGGGGCTGGCGGCGGAGGCGGCGCGGGCGGCGTGGGCGCGGCCACCGGCATCGCGGGTTTGGTGTCCGGCGCGGGGGCGGGCGGCGCCTGGATCTGCGGCGCGGGCTGCGGAGCCGGTTGCGGTTGCGGTTCGGGCTGGGGCGGCGGTGTCTGCGGGGGCTGCGGCACCGGCTTCGGCGGGGTCTTGTGCAGCACCGGCTTGGGCTGCGGCTTGACCACTGGCTTCGGCTCGGGTTTGGGCTCGGGCGGCTTGGGCGTCGGCGGCGCGACGGTCTTGGGCGCTGGCTTGGGCGCCTCGAGCACGATCTGCATCGGCGGCGGGGGCGGCGGCGGGCTCGGCCGCTGGCTCCACCAGATCAGCCCGGCGATCAACGCGGCCTCCACGCCGAGCGCGGCCAGCGTGGCCAGCGGCCAGCGCCGCGCGTCTTCGCGCTCCCAGCCGCCGCCGGGTGGGTTGGACAGAACGGCGCTCATGAGTTGCTGGACGCAGCCTGCCGGGCGGCCAGCCCGATCTTGGTGACGCCGGCGACCCGGCAGGCGTCCATCACCGCCATGAGCTGCTGCAGCGACACGTCTTCGGCACCGGCGATGGTGACTTGCAGCTCATCGGTGTCGGGATTGCTTTTGAGCAGCGCGGTGAGTTGCTGCGGGGTGAGGGTCTTGCCCTCGAAGTGGATGCTGCCGTCCTTTTCCACCCCCAGGGTGATCTGCGGCTTGGGCATCGCCTGCGCGGTGGAACTGGTGGGCAGGCGGGAGGTGATGCCGGCATCGGGAATCATGTGCAGCGTGACCATGATGAAAAACACCAGCAGGAACAGCATGATGTCGATCATCGGGATGATCTCGATGCGGGCCTTGCGGGCCTCGAAGTACTTCATCGTCAGCCTCTGTGCGATGGCGCCGTTGCCTCAGGCCGCCTGCTGCTGCAGCGGCAGTCCCACCGTGGCGTGACCAGCCGATGCAGGCGGCGCCGAAACGCTGCGCGTCGTCGCAGTTGCCGCGACGTTGGCCACCACGCCGGTTGCGCGGTAGTGCGGGTACATGCGGTTGCTGAGCATCAGCTTGATGCGTTCGAGCTCGTGCATGACCAGCCGGGCACGCTGGTTGAGGGCGTTGAACGCGACCAGCCCGGTGACGGCGATGAACAGACCGACCGCAGTGACCAGCAGCGCCTCGCCGACGCCGCCGGTGACCGCCTGGGTCTGCGCGCTGGGATTGGACAGCGCGGAGAAGGTGTGGAACATGCCGATGATGGTGCCCAGCAAGCCCAGCAGCGGCGCGAGCGTGACGATGGTGTCGAGCATCCACAGCCCGCGGTCGATGCGCGGCGCCTGATCCATCAAGGCCTCTTCCAGACGGTCGTCGAAATGCTCCAGGGTGTCGTCCATATCGTGCTGCAGCGCGACCGCGACCACCTGCGCCGCGGGGCTGGCCGCATCGGCATCGACCTTGGCCTGCAGCGCGCGCGCATCGACATGGCGCAAGCCCTTGAGTTCACGCACCCAGCGTCGGGCCGAAGCCTGCATGCGGCCGATGGCCCAGAAGCGTTCGATGATCACCGCCAGCGCCACCAGCAGCAGCAAGGCCATGATGTAGATGATCCCGCCCGACAGTTGCGCGAGTTCAAAAAAGTTCGACAGATTCATGATGACTCCGGTCATGCAAAAGCGGGGAGGTTAGGCGCGGTTTTTGACGTGGCTGCGACAGAGCGGCCTCGCCGCAGCGAGGCCGCTCGCCTCACTGCAACGGCACCGAAAAACTGACCATCACACTGCGCCCCGGGTAGGTGTAGAACAGCGGCACGTTGTTCGCGGTGTAGCCCGCCAGGCTGCTGATCTTGGTGTTGTTGAACACGTTGAACACCTGCACGCCAAGCTTGGTGCCGCGCGGCAGCAGCGCGGCGCTGGGCAGGGTGTAGTGCAGCGAGGCGTTGACCAGGGTGCTGGAAGCGATCGGGTAGATGCCCGCCGGCTGCCCCGCGGTGTTGACGCCAATGTCACCATCGCTCGTACCGATGTATTTGGCGATTAGCGAGGCATACCACGGGCCCTGGTTGTAGATCACCCCGGCTGCGGCGTTGGTCTTGGGCACGCCTTTGAGCTGCAGACCGTTGCTGGTCTGTTTGGCCTGGTTGTAGGCCGCGTTGCCGTAAAGGCTCACGCCGCCGCCGACGTAGTAGGTCGCTTCGACTTCGGCGCCGCGGTAGCGCACCCCGCCGGTGTTGTAGAAGTACTTCTGCCCGCCGATGGTCTGGCTCTGCACCATATTGCTGAAGTCGATGGCGTAGAGGTCGCCGCTGAGCGTGAGCGCCTGCGATTTCCAGGTGGTGCCGACCTGGTAGTTGGTGGTCTGCTGCGGCTCCACACCTGCCGCGCCGGTCTGCGGGTTGGGGATGTAGAACAGGTTTTCGTTCGGCGCCAGATAGCCCTTGGCGGCCTGCGCGTAGGCGCTCCAGTTCGGGGCAATGGCGTAATGCAGCTCGATGGCCGGCAGCAGCTTGTGCCAGGTCTGGGTGTAGTCCAGCGGCTGCTTGACCTTCTGCTCGATCGGCGCGTTGTCGTGGCGCTGGAACCAGGCGTATTTCAGCCCGCCGCGCAGTTGCAGCTGCGAGGTCAGATCCCAGTCGTATTGCACGTAGGGCTGGGCGACGGTCAGTGTGCCGTTGATCAGCCGGTCGATCGCCTTGCTGTAGCCATTGGGGTAGGTGCTGCCGGGCTTGACGTTGAACGCGTCGTTGTTCGAGAAGTCGATTTCGGCCTGGTAACGGTGATAGGTCTGGTAGTTGGCCCACACGCCGTAGTGCAGGGTGCCGGGGCCGAGCTTCTGGCGCAGCCGCAGCAGGTCGCCCCAGTTGCGGTAGTTCAGGTACATCTGCTGGCCCGGAATGTTGTTCGCGCCGTAGACGGTGCCGTTGGGGGTGTCGGCGCCTTTGGGGAAGGTGCCGTCCGGGTTGAGGCAGTTGACCTGGCCGTAGTCGCAGCCGCCGCCGTTGGGGTCCAGGCCGTTCCAGCCCGAGTGGTAATAGGCGTAGGTGTAGAACTTGTTGTCGATGTGGACGTCGCCCACCCGGCTCTTGAGGCCAAGGTATTCGAAATCGGCCTGGAAGTCGTCGTAGTTGTAGCCGGTGTAGGCCTGGCTGAGCGGGTTGTTGCTCAGGCCGTAGTTCGAGCCGAACACCTGGATCTGCCCGGGCAGGTTGCTGGTGCCGGGCAAGCCTTTTTTCAGCGGCGCGACGTAGGGATAAGAGGTCGCGCCGACCGTGGCCCAGTTGCTGCCGCTGTTGCGGTTGAGCAGGCCCACAAACGTCAGCAGCGTGTTGTCGCCCAGCGGCTTCTCGGCCTTGACGAACAGGTTCTTGCGGTCGAGGTTGGCGCCGGTGAGCGCCCCGTCGCTCTTGAGCTGGCGGTAGTCGATGAACGCGCGCAGGTCGCCATAATTGGGCATCAGCCCGGTGTCGAACTCGGCGCCGAGCATGCGTGTGCCAAAGCTGCCGGCCGAGCCGTAAAGCGTGGTCCGCGGCTTGTCCAGCGGCTCCTTGGTCAGCAACGATATCGTGCCGCCGAAGGTCGCGTAGCCGACGGTGGAAGCGTTGCCGGGGCCACGGTCGACGGTGATCGAGCCGATGTCCTGCGGCATGAAATAGGTGCCCGAGTGGTGGGTGAAGTCGTTGGCATCGCCCACGGGAATGCCGTCCCAGGTCAGGTTGTACTGGCCATCCTGAAAGCCGCGGATCGACAGCCCTTTGCTGCTGCTCAGACCGGGACCGTTGGGCTCGAGGTCGACCACGCTGGGGGCGATGGACACGATGTCGCTGTAGTTCGCCGTCGGCGCCTGGGTGTTGGCGATGACGTGCTGGGAAATCGTGGACTGCGGCTGCGCAGCGGTCAGCGAGCCTTGAGTGATCGCCTGATGCGGGGCGCTGTGCTGTTGCCGTTCCTGCCGGCTGGCCGCGCCGGTGGCGGAGCCGGCGGTCGATCCGCTGCCGGCCTGCACGGTGCCAAGGTCGGCAGCGGCGGTCTGCGCGCCAGCCGGGGCGGCCAGCGCCAGCAGCGCGAGGGTGACGGACGCACTCAGCACGGTGCGAGCGGGGTGGCGTTGACGGGGGTGCATGGGGGCCTCGGGTCGAAGGGTTGTCGTTGTCTGCAAAGCCCGCCATTTCAGGCAGCGCGCATGACCCGCCCTTTGCACATTCCCGTCAAAACCCCGTCAGCCCGGCGAAAAGGTGTAAAGCTGTGTGTCTTCCGTCATCGTGGTCGCGAGCGCCGCCTCAGCCGTGGGCGTCAGCCAGACATAACCGGCGCCCCAGACGGTCTGCACGCGGTCGTGCAGCCCCAGCGGCCGCAGTGCGCTGCGCAGCCGCCGCGCCGCGGTGTGCACCGCGTCGTCGGCTGCGCGGGCGGGAATGTCCATCGCCAGCCGCAGGCTCTGCACGGTGGCGACCTCGCCGGGCCGCTGCGCGAGATGCCACAGCAGCGCAAACAGCTTGGGAGACAGGGTCACGCTGCGCTCACCGCAGGTCACGCGGCGATGGTCGGCGTCAAGTCGCACGCCATCGACCAGTTGCATCGCCGGCCGCTGCAGGCCAGTCAGCCGACGGCGAAGCTGCTGCAACTGCGCGCGAATCAACGGCGCCGGGCTGTCGCCGGGCAGCAGGGCATCGACCCCGGCCTGCAACGCCGCGATGCCGGCGGGCGACCCCGGGTCGGGCAGCAGCGTCACCAGCACCGGGATATGACCTTGTGGCGCCGACCGCAGTCGGGCCGTCCATCGCAGCAGCGGCTGCGGGTCGGGCCCACAGCACAGCAGCGCGGCCCAGGAGAGGGTCTGATACAGCAGCCGCTGCTGCGCGACCTCAGGGTCGAGCGGCTCGTTGTTGCGGTCGTGGCATACGGGCGCGTCGGCTCCGAAACGCACTTGCAGGACGGAATGATTCATCGGGCAGGTTCTGGCGTGCCCGCACTCTGGCGGTCAAGGGTGACGCGGCGTTGAATCGCACAAAGCGTTACGTCTGTTACCACAGGTCGTTTGCCAGCGCCGCGAGTCCGGTTTGCGCGGCCTGCCGCACGCCCGCGCCGGGCCGCGGCAACAATTCAGCCCATCGTTCACACCGACCAGGAGACCGCGCATGCCGCAAACCACCACCCTCGCCCTGCACACCGCCGACGGCCAGACCATCGGCGCCTATCTCGCGCAGCCCGATCAGCCCGCGCGCGGCGGCATCGTCGTCGTGCAGGAAATCTTCGGGGTCAATGCGCACATCCGCCGCGTGACCGAAGGCTATGCCGAGGCCGGCTATCTGGCCATCGCCCCGGCGGTGTTCGACTCTTTGGAGAAAAACGTCGAGCTGGGCTACGACGCGGCGGGGATGGACAAGGGCCGCAAGCTGGTGGCCGAGCTGGGATTCGATCGCGCGGTGGCGTCGGTTGCCGCGGCTGCGCAGGCGCTGCGCGAGCAGGGCGCGGCCAAGGTCGGCGTGGTCGGCTACTGCTGGGGTGGCACGATTTCGTACCTGGCCAACATCCGCCTCGGTCTGCCGGCGGTGAGCTATTACGGTGGGCGCAATGTGCAGCTGGCCGGGGAAAAGGCGCCGGGGCCGCTGCAGTTCCACTACGGCCTGCGCGACGCGCACATTTCCGAGGCCGACCGCGAGGCGGTGCGCCGCGCCAACCCCGGGGCCGAGTTCTACGTCTACGACGCCGACCACGGCTTCAACTGCGATATGCGCGCGAGTTTCGACGCCGCCGCGGCCACGCTGGCACAGCAGCGCGCGCTGGACTTTTTTGCCCGGCATCTGGCAGGCTGATCGCGCACGGGCTGGCGCGGCGAACCGCCCCGCCGGCGCTCGACGCGGCCTGCGCAACGACGCCGGCGACATTCGCCTGCCTTGCCGCGCGGCGACCGGTTGTCGCGGCGCCAAGCCAGTGCGCGCCACCCCGTGCATCGCGGTCGTCCGCGCCCGCTGGCAGATACTTCAGCCTTTTGCCCAAAGCCCCCTCACGATGAGTCTGCACCGTCTGCGCCGCCTTCCCGCCCACCCGGCCGACCGCTGGCTGCCGGCGCGCGGCGCGGCGCGGCGCAGCGAGGTGGCGTCTTGGCTGACCGACCCTGGCTCGCTCACCCAACGCCTGCGCGCCGGCAGCCAGCAGTTCGAGCTGCGGCTGCTGCGGCAGGGCTGGGCGCGGGCGCAGCGCGATGAGTACGCGCTGTTGGGACTTCCGCGCGGGCGCAAGGTGTGGCGGCGCGACGTGCTGCTGGTGGCCGACGGGGTGCCGCGGGTGCTGGGCCACAGCGTGTGCCTGCCGGCCGATTTGCGCGGGGCGTGGCGGCTGCTGCGGCATCTGGGCACGCGGCCGGTGGGCGACGCGGTGTTCACCCGCGCGCAGACCCGCCGCACCGCGCTGCGGGTGCGAGCGCTGCGCCCGGC
>CAYMDM010000036.1:0-27586 GCA_964389235.1 uncultured Burkholderiaceae bacterium | reverse complement strand
CGAAAACCCGTTTTCAGTTAGAGGGGTATCGCCGCGTGGAGTTCTGAAAAAAACCTTTGCCAGTGGCACACGGCGCCCCCACACTTTATGAACCGTCAACGCAACGGATGGGAATTTGCTGACGCGATACAGCCTGTTGCCAAGGGTCAACTCGCCGAAGGGGCGCTGCGTTACAGTGGCGCCCGCTCCGGATCGGGGCGGCGGAGGGCGAGATGCGGGTGGTGGCGCGGTGGATGGTGTGGGCGGCGGCGGCCTTGCTGCTGGGACTGGGCGTGACGCGTGCGCAGAGCGCGGCATCTGCGGCAGCGCCGGCGCGCGACGTGGTGGTGGTGCTCGATTCGGGCGATGCGCGCATCAGCCTGATCGACCCCGTCACGCGGCAGGTCATCGAGACCTTCCCCACCGGCAAGGAACCGCACCACCTGATGGCCACGCCGCACAACCGCGACCTCATCGTCGCCAACGCGGTGAGCAACGACCTGCTGCTGCTCGACCCGCGCACCGGTCGGCCGATCGGTTCGGTGCCCGACATCCCCGACCCGTATCAGATTGGTTTTTCGCCCGATCACCGCTGGTTCGTCGTCAACTGCCTGCGGCTCGATCGCGTGGACATCTACCGCTACGAGGCCGGCAAGTTCCAGCTCGCCAGGCGCATTCCCCTCAAGTCCCTGCCCAGCCATATGGCGTTCACCGCCGACAGCCGCACGGTCTACGTGTCGCTGCAGGGCTCCAACTCACTGGCGGCGATCGACCTGCCGACGCAGACCGTGCGCTGGACCATGAAAGTCGGCGAAACCCCGGCCGGGGTGTGGCTGACCCCGGGCGACAAAACCCTGCTGGTGGCGCTGACCGGCAGCGACGCGGTGGTGGCGATCGACCCGGCCACGCGCACCATCATCAAACGCATCGTCACCGGCGCGGCCGCGCACAATTTCCGCTCAATGGCCGACGGCCGGCATGTGCTGGTGAGCAACCGCATCGCCAACTCCATCAGCATCCTCGACATGGACACCCTGACCAAGGTCGGCGACATCACCGGGCTGCGCCCCGGCCCGGACGACATGGAGCTGTCGGCCGACCGCCGCTGGTTGTGGGTAACGTTTCGCTTCGCCCGCTCGGTCGGGGTGATCGATATGGACACGCGCAAGCTGGTCGACGTCATCCGCGTCGGCAAGTCGCCGCACGGCATCTACTTCTACAACCGCGCGCCGTTCTACGACAACCTGCCGCCCGGGCCGATCACCCCGGCGCCGCGCGCCGCCGCTGCCGGTGTGGCGCCGCTGCCGCGGCTGGCCGCGGCGCACTGAAGCCGGTTCTACTGCGAGACCCATCATGTGGCTGTTCGACGCGATCGCCCACACCACCAGCCACTGGGTCGGCGATCTGCAGACCTGGCTGTTCGTCACTCTCGTGCAGCCGCTGCTCTACCACTTCCATTTGATGGTCGACGACGACTTCGCTTACGACGGGGTGCTGTGGTTCATCGCCGGCGCACTGCAGATCGCGCTGGTCTACGCCGTGCTGCGGCCGCTGGAGGCGCTTCGTCCGCTGGAAATCTGGCCCAACCGCCGCGCGGTGCGGGTGGACGTGATCTACACCCTGATCAACCGCCTGGGGCTGATCAACCTGATCCTGTTTTTCACCCTGCAGCCGGTGTCGGACAACATCCAGGAATGGCTGCGGCTGCGCGGCATAGACAACATCAACCTCGACACCCTCTGGCCCGGCGTGACCGACCGGCCGCTGGTGGCGTTTTTCATCTATCTGGTCGTGCTCGACTTTGCCGGCTACTGGTATCACCGCTGGCAGCACCAGATCCAGTGGTGGTGGGAGCTGCACGCGGTGCACCACAGCCAGCGGCAGCTCAGCCTGTGGGCCGACGACCGCAACCACCTCCTCGACGATCTGCTGATGGCCGCGTTCTTCGCCGCGCTGGCGCTGATCATCGGCGTGCCGCCGGGGCAGTTCGTCGCGCTGTCGCTGCTGTCGGGGGCGCTGCAGAGCCTGCAGCACGCCAACATACGGCTGAGCTTCGGCTGGCTGGGCGAGCGGCTGCTGGTCAGCCCGCGCTTTCACCGCCTGCATCACGCCATCGGCTACGGCCACGAGCTCGGCCACCACAACCGTGCGCGTCTCTACGGTTGCAACTTCGGGGTGCTGTTCCCGTGGTGGGACATCTTGTTCCGTTCCGCGGACTTCACGACCCCGCTGCAACCCACCGGGGTGCGCGCGCAGCTGCCGCGCTCGCAGGGCGGGCAGGGCGAGGATTACGGCGAAGGCTTCTGGGCGCAGCAAGGGCTGGGCATCGCCCGCATGCTGCGCCACCTGCCCGGTGTGCGCCGGTCACCGCCGTCCAACCGCGCGCCCGAGCCGGGGTTATGAGAGCGCCTGCGGGGCGTTCCCTCAGCAGCGGTCGTTTCGCACCGCTCAGGCGAGGTGGCAGGCGGTGTGCGGATCGTGTCCGCACGGTGTGGATTCGAGCTGCACGGTGACGTGCTCGACCCCCAGTTCCTCACGCAGCCGCAGTTGAATCGCCTGCAGCGCCGGTTGCGCGGCGGCGCCGGGCTGCAGCAGCGCATGCAGGGTCACCAGGGTGTTGCTGCCGTCGAGCGACCACACATGCACATGGTGGATTTCGCTCACTGCCTCCACGCCCTTGAGCGCGCGCTGCACCTGCGCGGGCCCGAGGTGCTGCGGCGCCGCTTCGAGCAGCACCCGCGCGGCGTCGCGCGTGAGCCTCCAGCCCGAGCGCAGGATCAGCGCGCATACCAGCAGCGACAGCAGCGGGTCGGCGATCCACCAGCCGCGCCAGAGAATCAGCGCCGCGGCGACGATGGCCGCCACCGAGCCGAGCAGGTCCGACAGCACATGCAGCCGCGCGCCGCGTTCGTTCAGGCTGCTCGCGCCTTCGAGCGCCAGCAGCGCGCCGACGTTGGCCAGCCCGCCGATGATGGCAATCACCAGCATCCAGCCGCCATCGACCACCTCGGGCTGCAGCAGCCGCCGCACGGATTCGACGATCAGCGCCACGGTCAGCGCCAGCAGCAGCAGGCCGTTGACGAACGCTGCAAGCGGCTGCCAGCGGCCGTGGCCATAGGTCAGGGTCGCGCTGGCCGGGCGCTGCGCCAGCCGCGCGGCCAGCAGCGCAAACGCCAGCGCCGCGCTGTCGGTGAGCATGTGCGCGGCGTCCGACAGCAGCGCCAGCGAGTTGACCCACCAGCCGCCGACGGCCTCGACCACGGTGAACGCGGCGAGGATCGCCAGCGCCCACGCCAGCCGCCGCGCACTGGCGCCGGCGCCGTGGTGGTGGCCGTGGTGATCATGGCCGCGATGGTCGTGCGCGTGGGTGTGGTCGCCGGGGTCGTGCGCGTGGTCATGGCCGTGATGGTCGTGATCGGGGTCATGCCCCGGGTGCGCGCCCGGCGCGTGGGAGTGATGCAGGCCCATGTCGCCTCGCCTGACTGTGCGCCTCACACGCCCCACACCACCGGCACGTCGGCCTGCTGGCAGCGTTTGAGCATCTGGATGAACGGCCAGGCGCGCTGGCTCAGGCCAATCGGCTGCGCCGCCGATCCCGCCTGGCCGTCGGCCGCCGCCGCCTGCTGCGCGGCCTTGCGCGCGGCCTCTTCCTCGGCCACTGCGGCTTCGAGCCTGGCGATCGCGGCGGGTATTTCCGCGGCCTCGATGATGCCCTGCGGCCCCGGCTGCTTGCCGATGATGGACAGGATGCGCTCGGCCGGCCCCTGGTTCATGAACAGATCGCTGTCGGCCTTGGACTGAAATTTGTAGAGCATCACTTCTCCCGGCAGTGGACGTTGCGTCTATTGTGCCTACGCTGTGCGGCCTTGCCTATCGCAGCAGCCCGATGCATTCGCGTTGCAAAGGGTTACCACTTCGTTGTCCGCAGCGTGGGCCCGGCTGTCGCCGAGCGCGAAGGGTCACGCGTTGCATGCCACCATCTGCCGCCGCCGCAAATTTCGGGTTTGCTCGCCTGCTTCTGGTTTTGCCATGAACACTCCCTCACCAAGTGTCTCCGCTGTATCGGCCGCCCTCGTCGACCCTTCGCGCCGCCGCTGGCTGTTGGCCGCGGCCGCCGTCGCCTGCACCCCGGTTTGGGCGCAGGCCGTGCCGCAGCCGCGCGCCACATCGCAAGACGCGCTGCGGCTCGACCGTCTGAGCTGGGGCATCAGCGACCCCGACTGGGCGCGGTTGCAGTCGATGGGCTTTGCCGCCTGGCTGGACGAGCAGCTCGCGCCGCACGGCGACGCGGCGTTGCCGCCGGCGATGCAGGATGCCCTCGCCGCGCTGCCGGTCAACACCCAGTCGTTCGAGCAGCTGGTGCTGTCGGCGCAGCAGCAGCTCAAGGCCGCGCGCGAGCAGTCACGCCAGGGCGATCTCACCCCCGAGCAGCGGCAAGCCCTGCTGCGCCCGGCGCAGCAGCACATGAACGCGCTGGCCGAGGCGGCAGCGCAGCAGCAACTGCTTTACGCGCTGCACTCGCGCCGGCAGCTGCACGAGCTGATGACCGCGTTCTGGATGAACCACTTCTCGGTCTATCAGGGCAAGGGGCCGCTGCGCGCGATGATGGGCGACTACTACGCGCGGGTCATCAAGCCGCATGCGCTCGGCCGCTTCGAGGATCTGCTGCGCGCCACCGTGTTCAGCCCGCAGATGCTCATCTACCTCGACAACTGGCGCAATGTGCGCGGGCGCATCAACGAAAACTACGGCCGCGAAATCATGGAGCTGCACACCCTCGGTGTGGGCAGCGGCTACACCCAGCAGGACGTGACGGACCTGTCGCGCATCCTCACCGGTCTCGGCGTCGATCTGCGCGGCCAGCCGGTGCGGGTGCGCCCTGCCCTGCGCGCCGACCTGTTGCAGCGCGGGCTGGTGGTGTTCAAACCCGCGCAGCACGACCCCGATCCCAAGACCGTGCTCGGCCAGACCTTCGCCGGCCACGGGCTGGACGAAATCGAAGGCGTCATCCAACTGCTCGCGCAGCACCCGGCCACGGCCCGCCATGTCAGCACCCAGATCGCCACCTACCTGTGCAGCGACACCCCGTCGCCGGCGCTGGTCGAGCGCATGGCCGCGAGCTGGCAGCAAAGCGGTGGGCACATCCCGACGGTGCTGCGCGCGATGATTGCCGCACCCGAGTTCCGCGCCAGCCTGGGGCGCAAGTTCAAGGATCCGCAGCGCTACGTGGTGTCGGCCGCGCGGCTGCTCTACGGCGGGCGGCAGCCGCCGCTGCTGGATGTGCAGCCACTGGTGGCGGCGCAGCGCCGCCTGGGACAGCCGATGTATGGCCGCGTCACCCCGGACGGCTGGCCGATGCAGGCCAGCGCCTGGAACGGCTCCGGGCAGATGAGCGACCGCTTTGCCTGGGCGCGGCAGCTCGCTTTTGCCGGGCTGGCCCGCACGCAGCCGGCGCCCATCGCTGCGATGGACACTGCGGCGATGGACGCCGGGGCAATGGGCCCGGCCGCGCTGCCCCCGGCCGACCCACCGCCGGCGTGGCCGCAGCGCCCACGTCTGGACCCCGCGCTGTTCGAGCAGGCCGTCGCGCCACGGCTGGACGCCGCGACGCGCGAGGTGCTCGACCGCACCCGCAACCCGGCACAGTGGACCGCGCTGCTGCTGGCCTCACCCGCCTTCATGCACTGCTGAGCCCCGCGCGCCCGACTTTTCTGGAGACTGGACATGCACCGTCGACAACTGCTGCATACCCTGGCCGCCGCGCCGCTGCTGCTCGCCGCGCCGCGGCTGTGGGCCGCCGAGCGGCTCACCGCGCAGACCCCGCGATTTCTGTTCGTGTTTCTGCGCGGTGGCTATGACGCGGCCAACCTGCTGGTGCCGATCGCCCCCGGCAGCCGCGACTTCTACGCCGAAAGCCGGCCGCATATCGCGGTGCCGCAGCCCGGCAGCGGGAAGGATGCGGCGCTGCCGCTCGACGCTGACTGGGCTCTTAACCCGGTGCTGGGCGAAAGCCTGGTGCCACTTTGGCAGGCAGGGCAGATCGGCTTCGTGCCGTTTGCCGGCACTGCCGACCTCACGCGCAGCCATTTCGAAACCCAGGATCACATCGAACTCGGCCAGGGGCCAGTGACGCGCGACTACCGCAGCGGTTTTCTCAACCGCCTGGCCGCAGTGCTCGGCCAGCGCGCGGCGCCGATGGCGTTTGCCGCGCATGTGCCGCTGTCGCTGCAGGGGGCGGTGGCCGTGCCCAACGCGGCGCTGCGCGGCGCCCGGCCGGCGGCGCCGATGCCCGCGCCGGTGGCGGCAGACATTGCCGCGATGTACGCCGGCAGCGAGCTGCAGCACAGCGTCGAGCAGGGCTTTGCCACCCAGCGCGCGGTGCAGCGCGACCTGCAGCAGGAGCAACAGGAGGAAAACACGGCCAACCGCATGGCCGGTGGGTACGCGGCGGAAATGATTGCCGCCAGCCGCGGCGCCCCGGGGGCCGGCGCGTTCGCGCAGCAGGCCGCGCGCATCGGCCGGCTGATGCGCGAGCAATACAACCTCGGCTTCGTCGATCTGGGCGGCTGGGACACCCATGTCGGCGAGGCCGGGCGCAACGGCGCCGACGGCCTGCTGGCCAACCGGCTGCGTGAACTGGGGCAAGGGCTGGCGGCGCTGCCGGCGGCGCTCGGCCCGGCGTGGCGCGCGACCACGGTGGTCGTGGTCAGCGAATTCGGCCGCACCTTCCGCGAAAACGGCGGCCGTGGCACCGACCACGGCCACGGCACGGTCTATTGGGTGCTGGGCGGGGGCATCCGCGGCGGGCGCATCGCCGGCGAGCAGGTGGCACTGTCGCCGTCCACCCTGAACCAGAACCGCGACTACCCGGTGCTGAGCAACGACCGTGATCTGCTCGGCGGGCTGCTGCAGCGGCAGTGGGGGCTGTCGGCGCAGCAGGTGCAGACGGTGTTTCCGGGCAGCCGGCCGCTGGATCTGCGCTGGCTGTGAGGCGCCGCGTACGGCATTCACGACAAGGCTGCGGCGGCATGTCGCAGCCTGTTTTCCTCTAAGGCGGCCTAGGGATAACCCCAACCTTGTCGTAGATCAAAAAATCGAGATACGTCCGGCGTATCCTGCTCGCAGGCCGGTGAAACATCTGGTTGCGACCGCTCCCCACAAGCCGCGGCGCACACCGGCCGAAACAGGAGCGCCGACATGATCAACGACACCGTGGTCGAGTTATCGCGCTGGCAGTTTGCTGCCACCGCGCTGTATCACTTTCTGTTCGTCCCGCTGACCCTGGGCATCAGCTTCATGATCGCCGCGATGGAGACGGTCTACGTCACCACCGGCAAGGAGATCTACAAGCAGATGACCCAGTTCTGGGGCAAGCTGTTCCTCATCAACTTCGCACTGGGCGTGGCCACCGGGTTGACGATGGAGTTCGAGTTCGGCACCAACTGGTCGTTCTACTCGAGCTTTGTCGGCGACATTTTCGGCGCCCCGCTGGCGATCGAAGGCCTGATGGCGTTTTTCATGGAATCGACCATGATCGGCATGATGGTCTTCGGCTGGAAGCGGCTGAGCAAGGGCCAGCACCTGCTGGTGACCTACCTGGTGGCGATCGGCTCCAACCTGTCGGCGCTGTGGATTCTGGTGGCCAACGGCTTCATGCAGGACCCGCAGGGGGCGGCGTTCAACCCCATCACCATGCGCATGGAGCTGACCGATTTCGGCGCGCTGATTTTCAGCCACGACGCGCAGGCCAAGTTCGTTCACACCAGCATTGCCGGCTACGTGACCGCGGCGATTTTCGTCGCGGGCGTGAGCGCCTGGTACATGCTGCGCGGCCGGCACCTGGAGCTGGCGCGGCGCTCGTTCCGCATGGCGTCGATTTTTGGCGTGCTCGCCACCGCCGGGGTCATCACCCTGGGCGACGCGCTGGGCTTCGTTGGCGCGCATGCCCAGCCGTCCAAGCTGGCGGCGATGGAGGCGATGTGGCAGACCGAAGCCGCGCCCGCGCCGTTCAACCTCGTCGCCTGGCCGTCGCAGAGCGAGCAGCGCAATGTGTGGTCCATCCAGATTCCGTATGTGCTCACCCCGCTGCTGACCCACACCATGACCAAGGTGGTGCCCGGGGTCGATCAGATCGAGGCCGAAGCCGCGCAGCGCATCAAGAACGGCATTCCGGCCGTCGAAGCGGTGCGCGCGCTGAGCAAGAACCCCAACGACGCACAGGCGATGGCGCAGTTCAAGGCGCATGAAAAAGACCTGGGCTACGGCTTCCTGGTCACCCGCTACGCGCCCGATCAGGACGTGAGCAAAGCCACCGACGCCGACATCGCCCGCGCCGCGAAAGACGCCATCCCCGACGTGTGGGCGATCTTCTGGAGCTTCCGCGTGATGGTCGGGCTGGGTCTGCTGATGCTGGCCTACTTCATCCTCGCCACCATGCTGTCGCTCAAGGGTACGCTGGAACAGAACCGCTGGTTCCTCAAGGCGGCGGTGTGGATGATCCCGGTGCCGTGGATCGCCTGCGAAATGGGCTGGCTGGTCGCCGAGCTCGGCCGGCAGCCGTGGACGGTGTTCGGCCTGCTGCCCACGTGGATGAGCGCATCCACCCACAGCGTCGGCTACATGGTGTTCTCGCTGATCGGTTTCGTCACCCTGTATTCGATTTTCATCGCGGTGGAGATGTACCTGATGATCCGCGCGATCAAGCAGGGCCCGGAGGAGCACGGCACGCCCGAAGCCCCGGTGCGTCGTCCGCAGCCTTCCCTCGGTGGCGGTTTCGCCCCGGCCCCGGCCGCGCCCCTGCAACAAGCGCACAAGGAGAACTGAAATGGAGCTCTACCTGATTCTGAAAGTCATCTGGTGGCTGCTGCTGGGCGTGCTGTTCATCGGCCTGGCGGTGATGGTCGGCATGGACATGGGGGTGGGCACGTTGCTGCGCTTCATCGGCAAGACCGATACCGAGCGCCGCGTGATGCTCAACGCCATCGGCCCGCACTGGGACGGCAACCAGGTGTGGTTCATCCTCGGCGGCGGGGCGATTTTCGCCGCCTTCCCGCTGATCTACGCCACCTCGTTCTCCGGGCTGTATGTGGTCATCCTGCTGCTGCTGTGGAGCATGATCGTGCGCCCGCTGGGGTTTGAGTACCGCAGCAAACTGCCGTCGGCGAGCTGGCGCAACGCCTGGGACTGGACGCTGCTGCTCAGCGGCGCGCTGCCGATGATCATCTTCGGCGCGGCGATGGGCAACATGCTGCAGGGCGTGCCGTTCCGCTTCGACTGGATGCTGCGCTCATACTACGAAGGCAGCTTCATCGCGCTGTTCAACCCGTTTGCCATCCTCGCCGGGCTGCTGTCGCTGGCGCTGTCGGTCTACATGGGCGGGGTGATGATCATGGGCCGTGGCCCCGAGCCGATCAGCAGCCGTGCCCGCAGCGCCGCCAGCTACGCGGCGGTTGCGGCCATCGTGCTGTTTGCGATCGGCGGGGTGTGGGTCAGCCAGATGAACGGCTACGTGCTGGTCAACGCGCCGGCACCCGGCGTCGAACAGACCCCGCTGCAACAGACCGTGCAGCTCGCCCCCGGCGCCTGGCTGGCGAACTACCACGCGCATCCGGTGCTGTGGCTGGTGCCGCTGGCCGGGTTTGCCGGCATGTTCTTCGGCTGGCTGGCGGTGCGTGCACGCAAGAACGTTCTGGCCTGGTGGCTGGGTGCGCTGGCGTGGATTGGCGTGCTGTTCACCGTCGGCGTGAGCATGTTTCCGTTTCTCATGCCTTCCAGCCTCAACCCCTCGCAGAGCCTCACCCTCTGGAACGCGATTTCCAGCGAAAAAACCCTGGCGTGGATGACCGGCTGGGCGCTGGTGTTCACCCCGCTGATCATCTGGTACACCAGCTGGGCGTTCTACGTGATGCGCGGCAAGGTCGACGCGAAGGAAGTCGAGCACGACAGCCACGCCTACTGATGCCAGCGACCGGAGCGATGCCATGAAAACCTTTCTCTACTTCGTGCTGTTCCTGATCGTCGCGGCGATCGCCATTGTCATCGGCGTAATCATCGGCGACTACGCCTCGTGGTACTTCGCGTGGATCGTCGGCACCGCGATGATGGTGCTGGTCGCCGCCGCCGGCGGCGCGCTGTTCGATGCCCAGGAAGAAGAAAAGCGCAGCAATGGTCTGAGGCACTGATCACGCGCCCGGGGGCATCGCACCCGGGCGACGCAGCCCCCAAACGCAGGGCGAGACGGGCCACTCGACTGTGGGGCAGGTGCGTCCTGATCACTGGTTTCCAGGCGGGATTGAGAAGGAGCCAAAAACGCAGAGCAGTTTTCAAACGCCCGTTGCCACCCTGCCCGAGGCCGTAGACGTGCTCGTGCTCGGCGCTGGTGGTGCGGGCTACCCCGGGGCCTTTTTTCTCGCCCGCGCCGAGCGTTCGGTACTGTTGGTCGACCCCATCGGCAACCTGGGCGGCGATTGCCTGGCCGAAGGCTGCGTGCCATCCAAGGCGGTGCGGGAAGCCGCGCTGGTGCGCAATCTGGCCGACCGGTTCGCCGGCTTCGGCCTGCGCGGCGCCAAGCCGGCGGTGGACTGGGCCGCGGTGCTGGCGCACAAGGACCGGGTGCAAAACACCCGCTACGCGCAGCATGCGCAAGAGATTGCGCAAAGCGGCGTGATTTTCGCCTGCGCCCGCGGCGAGATCGTTGCTGCCGACACCGTGCGCCTGGTCGGCGCCGACGGCGGTGCGCGCGACGTGCGCTTCGGCCACCTCATCCTCGCCACCGGCTCGGCGCCGGCGCGGCTGCCGATCCTCGGCGCCGAGCTGGCGCGGACCTCGCACGACCTGTTCCGCCTCGGCGCCGACCTGCCGCTGCCGCAGCATCTGGTGATCATCGGCGGCGGCTACATCGGCGTGGAAACCGCGTCGATGCTGCAGGCGCTGGGCGCGCAGTGCACGGTGATCGAATACGCGCCGCAGCTGCTGCCCGGATTCGATGCTGCGCTGGCGGCGTTTTTGCACGGCCAGCTGGCGCAGCGCGTGCGCGTCGAACTCGCTGCGCAGGTGCTGAGCATCGCCCGCGAGGGCGAGGGCTTCTACGTGCGCTACAAGCAAAACGGCGGCGAACACGGCGTGCACGGCGACGCCGTGCTCATGGCTACCGGCCGCCGCGCGGTGCTGCCCGCCGGTGTCGAGCACCTCGGGCTGGCGCTCGATCGCGGCCATGTGGTGGTCGACGAAACCCTGCGCACATCCAACCCGCGGGTGTGGGCGCCGGGGGACGTCAACGGCCGCAGCATGCTGTTTCACTCGGCGGTGCGGCAAAGCCTGGTCGCGGCGCACTGCATTGCCGCCGGCGGGCAGGCGGTGGACCGCATGCGCTTCGATGCCGTGCCGAGTACCGTGTTCACCGAGCCCGAGCTGGCGCACGTCGGCCTCACCGCAGAGCAGGCAGCGCAGCAGTTCGGCGCCGCGGCGGTGGCGGTGACGCGCTACGACTACGCCACCGATTCCCGCGCGCAGATCTACGCCGACACGCAGGGCTTCATCCAGCTGGTGTTCGATGCGCGCAACGCGCGGCTGCTGGGCGCACAGATCGCCGGAATGGACGCGGCACAGCTCATCGCCCCGCTGGCGCTGGCGCTGCAGCGCAACCTCACCGCCGCGGCGCTGGCGCATACCGCGTTCCCGCATCCGCTGCTCAGCGAAGGTATCGATCGAGCGGCGCGCGCGTTCAACCCTTGAGCGACAGCGGCGCGGGCACCGAAAAGCCACCCCATGTCTCGCGCAGCCAATCCCGCGCCCGCCGCCTCACAAACCGCCGACCTGCCGCCCACCGATCCGGCGACCGGCCTGTCCTCGGCAGAGGCGACAAAACGCTTGGCGCAATTCGGTGCCAACGCCATCGCCGAGCGCCCCGTGCCGGCCTGGCGGCAGTTTGCCGCGCGCTTCTGGGCGCCGGTGCCGTGGATGCTCGAAGCCGTGATCGTGCTGCAGCTGCTGCTCGGCCGCGGCATGGAGGCGCTGGTGATCGCCGCACTGCTGGTGTTCAACGCCGTCGTCGCTTTCGTGCAGGAGCAGCGCGCCAAGGACGCGCTGGCGCTGCTGCGGCGGCAGTTGCGCGTCAACGCCCGGGTGCGGCGCGACGGCCAGTGGCAGCAGATCGCCGCCGAAGCCGTGGTGCCCGGCGACATCATCCACATCCGCGCCGGCGACATCGTCCCGGCCGACCTGCAGTTGCTCGACGGCGCGGTGTCGCTCGATCAGTCGGCGCTGACCGGCGAATCGCTGCCGGTCGACGCCGGACCGGGCAAGCCGGCGTACACCGGCGCCATCGTCCGCCAGGGCGAAGCCACCGGCAGCGTCACCGCCACCGGGGTGCACACCTTTTTCGGTCACACCGCCGAGCTGGTGCGCACCTCTAGTGCCCCCAGCCACATGCAGCGCACCATTTTTGCCATCGTCAAGCGCCTGGTGGTGTTCGACGCCGTGCTGGTCGCGCTGGTCGTGGCCTTCGCGCTATGGCATCACCTGCCGCTGCTCGACACCGCGGTGTTCGCGCTGATGCTGCTGGTCGCCTCGGTGCCGGTGGCGCTGCCGGCCACCTACACCCTGGCCACGGCCGTCAGCGGCCAGCGGCTGGCGCATCAGGGCGTGCTCGTCACCCGGCTGCCCGCGGTGGAAGAAGCCGCGGCGATGGACACACTGGTGTCGGACAAAACCGGCACGCTGACGCAAAACCGCCTGCGTTACGCCGGCGCGGTGCCGCTGGCCGCCGGCACGGACGAAAACGCCGTGCTGCGCGCCGCCGCCTTGGCCAGCGACGACGCCACGCAGGACCCGCTCGATCTGGCGATCCTAGCGCCGGCGCGGCAGCGTGGGCTGCTCGACGCCGCGCCGCCGCGCACCGCGTTCGCGCCGTTCGATCCGTCCACCCGCCGCAGCGAAGGCACGTACACCGTCGATGGTCAGCCGTGGCGCGCGGTCAAGGGGGCGGCCAATGTCATCGGGCCGTTGTGCCATCTGGACGCCGCGCAGCAGGCGGCGCTCGACGCTGCCGAGCAGAAACTGGCGGTCAGCGGCGCGCGCGTGCTGGCCGTGGCCGCCGGCCATGGTGAGGCGCTGCAGCTGCTCGGCGTCGTCGGCCTGTCCGATCCGCCGCGGCCCGACGCCGCCCACCTGATCGCGCAGATCAAGCAGCTCGGCGTGCGGGTGTGCATGGCCACCGGCGACGCCGAGGACACCGCGCGCGCCATCGGCGCGCAGCTCGGGCTGGGCAGTCGCGTGTGCCACATCCAGCCCGGTGCACCGCTCGATCCGGCGCAATGCGACCTCTACGCCCGCGTGCTGCCGCAGGACAAGCACCACATCGTCGCCGCGCTGCAGCGGGCCGGGCACGTCACCGGCATGACCGGCGACGGGGTCAACGACGCCCCGGCGCTGCGGCAGGCGGAAATGGGCATCGCCGTGGCCAGCGCCACCGACGTGGCCAAGGCCGCCGCCGGCGTGGTGCTCACCGACCCCGGGCTGGGCGGGGTGCTCACCGTGGTGCGCGCCGGGCGGCAGGTGCACCGGCGCATGCTCACCTACACCCTGAACAAGGTGCTGCGCACGCTGGAAATCGTCATTTTTCTCGCCGCCGGCCTGCTGCTGACCGGACATTTCATCATTTCGCCGCTGCTCATCGTGCTGATGCTGTTCGCCAACGACTTCGCCACCATGAGTATCGCCACCGACCATGTGCACCCGGCCGGGCTGCCGCAGCGCTGGCAGGTGGGTCGGCTCATTGGTGCCTCGGCGGTGCTGGCGGTGCTGAGCCTGTTGTTTGCCGCTGGGGTGTACCTCTGGGCGCAGGCGCAAGGGCTGAGCCTGGCGCAGTTACAGATCGTGGTGTTTCTAATCCTGGTTTTCGGCAACCAGGCCGGGCTGTACCTGCTGCGCACCGACGGCCCGCTGTGGACGCTGGCACCGTCGCGCTGGATGGCCGCCGCCAGCATAGGCGACGTGATTGTGGTGTGCGCCCTGGCCGGAGCGGGCGTGCTCATGGCGGCGCTGCCTTGGGGCGTGATTGGCGCGATCCTGCTGGCGACCGTCGTGTTCACCTTGCTGCTCGACGTGCTGGTCAAGCGCCCGCTGCTGCGCCATTTCGCGATTGCCTGAAGGAGTCCGCATGTCCGCCACCCAAGCTGCCTCCGCGCCCAACGTCAACGTGCCGTTTTTCTGGCCGGTGCAGCTCGCCGCGAGCATGGCCGAGCAGGGGCTGGAGCTGTATGCGCGTAACGTCAAATTCCTCGACGAGGAATTGCGGCTGCACGGCGGCATCAAGCCGCGGCTGGCGACGGCGCACAGCGTGCGGCTGACGCTGCGCACCCTCGATTTGTGCGATTACTCCGCGCCCGACGCGCAAGGCATCCCGACACTGGTGATCGCGCCGTACGCCGGGCATACGTCGATGATCGCCGACTACCACGAAGGGCAAAGCCTGATGCAGACGCTGCGCGTCGCCGGTGTCGGCCCGCTGTTCCTCACCGACTGGCACAGCGCCACCGCCGACATGAAAGACCTGGAAATCGACGATTACCTCGCCCACCTGCTGGCGTGCATCGACGACCTGGGCGACCGCGTGCACCTGGTCGGCCTGTGCCAGGGCGGCTGGACGGCGGCGATGCTCGCAGCGCGCTATCCGCGCAAGGTCGCCAGCCTGGTGCTGGCCGGCTCGCCGATCGACACCCACGCCGGTCACGGGCCGCTGAAAAAAATGGTCGCGCACACGCCGCTGGCGTTTTACGCCGACCTGGTTGCCAGCGGCGACGGGCTGATGCTGGGCAAATACATGCTCGCCGGGTGGAAAAACATGCACCCCGAGCAGCACTATGTGCAGGACCACATCGACCTGTACGAACACATCGACGACCCGGTGTGGCTGGCCAAGACCGAGGCCTTCGAACGGTGGTACGAAAACCCGCTCGATCTGCCCGGGCGCTGGTATCTGCAGGTCATCGACCAGTTGTTCCGGCGCAATCTGTTCGCCAAAGGCGAGTTCGTCGGCCTGGGCCGGCCGCTGGCGCTCAAAGACATCACCTGCCCGCTGTATTTGCTCGCCGGCGAGAGCGACGACATCACCACCCACGAGCAGGTGTTCGCCGCGGAAAAACTGTGCGGCACGCCGGCCGCGAGCATCGAAAAGCACATCGTCCCCGGCGGCCACGTCGGGCTGTTCATGGGAGCGCGCAACCTCAAGGAGGTCTGGCCGCAGATCGGCGCGTGGATCCGCAGGCAAAGCGATTCCGACCACCCGGCATCGGCAAACGCTGCGTCGGCCTGAACCGCTGCGGCTGAAGGCTATCGGCCGCGGCGGGTCTTGCGGCTGGCGCGCCGCAGGGATCGTGTTCAGCTAAAAGCCTGCTGCTGGTCGAAGGGGTCCTGGCTGGCCGCTGCCAGCGTGCTGGCTTACAGCGCGTCGTGCAGCGCACGGAACGCGCCATCGGGGCGCGCGAGCAACTCGGCCGGCGTGCCGGTTTCGACCGCGCGGCCGTTTTCCATCACCACCACGCGGTCGACCGCCGCCGGCAGCGCTGCGATGCGGTGGGTGATCAGCAGCACGGTGCGGCCGCGCATCAGCGCGGCGAGGTCGCGCAGCAGCTCGCGCTCGGTCACGCTATCCAGCCCTTCGGTCGGCTCGTCGAGGATCAGCAGCGGCGCGCCGCGCAGCAACGCGCGGGCGATCGCCAGCCGCCGCGCCTGCCCGCCGGATAAGCGCGCGCCGGCCTCGCCGACCCAGGTGTCGTAGCCCTCGGGCAGGCTGGCGATGAAGTCGTGCAGCTGCGCGGTGCGGCATGCGGCCTCAATCTCGGCCTGCGTCGCGTCCGGGCGGGCGAGCAGCAGGTTGTCACGTATGGTGGTGTTGAACAGATAGGTGTCCTGCGCCACTACCGCGATATGCCGCCGCAGCGCCTCGGCAGGCCAGGCGCGCAAGTCGTGCCCGCCGACCCGCGCCGTGCCTCCCTGAAACTCCCAGAAGCGCAGCAGCACCTGCACCACGCTGCTCTTGCCCGCGCCGCTGGCGCCGACCAGCGCGACATGCTCGCCTGGTGCGAGGTGCAGATCCAGACCGTCGAGCGCCCACGGCCCCGGAGCGCCGTCGGCGCTGGGGTAGCGCAGCCGCAGCCCGCGCAGCTCGACGCTGGCCGACTGCCACGCCGGAGTCGGCAGATCCGCCGGCTCGGCCACCGCCGGCTGCGCGTCGAGGATGTGGAACACCCGGCGAGCTGCAGCCAGGGTTTCGCCGAGCATCTGCAACGCCAGCGGCATTGGCATCACCGCCTCGAACGCCGCCAGCACACCCAGCGCCAGCATCGGCAGCTGCGCCGGCGGCAAAGCCTTGTCGCCCACCAGCGGCACCGCCAGCAGCAGCGTGCCCCACATCGCGAGATTCGCGCACAGGCCGAGCAGACCTTGGCCGAGCCCACTGGCTTCGCTGAGTTCGTGCTGCTGCGCAAGCAGCGCTTCGCTGCCCGACTGCAGCCGCTGCGCGTGCCGCGCCGCGCCGCCGTAGACCCGCAGCTCGGCCAGCCCTTGCAAGCCGTCGACCGCGAGTTCGCGCAGCGACGCGCGCTGCGCAACCACCTGCTCGCCGGCGCGGCGCGCGCGTTGCGCCACCCACACCGGCACAGCGACCCCGGCGAGCAGCAAAAACGCCAGCAACAGCAGCGCGACCCGCCCGGAAAACAGCGCCGCGGTCGCGACGATCACCAGCCCGCCGGCGGCGGCGACGAACACCGGCACCAGCACCCGCAGGTACAAGTGGTTGAGGGCGTCGATGTCGGCGAGGATGCGGCTGCTCAGGTCGGCCGCGCGCAGCGCTTGCAGCCGTGCAGGCGCCAGCGGTTCGAGCCGCTGATAGAACCACACCCGCAATTGCTGCAGCAGCCGGAACGTGGCTTCGTGTGTGACCAGCCGCTCCACATACCGCCCGCCAGTGCGGGTGATGGCCATCGCGCGGATGAACGCCGCCGGGGTGAAGTAGTCCATCGTCGAGCCGGCCAGTCCGACCAGCGCCATCTGCGCGATGAACCACCCGGAGACGGTCATCAGCGCGACATTGGCCAAGAGCGTGGCCAGCGCGACCCCGGCGCCGGCGAGCATCCAGCCGCGGTACGGCGCAAACAGCGCGACCAGCCGGCGCAGATCGGCCCAGTCGCGCAGCCAGCCGCTGGAAGGCAAAGGCCTGCTCATGCGCGCCCTCCCGTGGGCAGCGCCGAGTCGTGCGCGCGCACCAGCGCGGCAAACGCCCCGCCGGCGGCGAGCAGCTCGTCGGGCCGGCCTTGTTCGACCACCCGGCCACCATCGAGCACGACCACGTGGTTGGCGTGCATCACAGTGCTAAGCCGGTGCGCGGCGACCAGCATCGTGCGCTGCCGCGCCAGCTCGCGCAGCCGCTGGCTGATCGCCGCCTGGGTGTGCGCGTCGAGCTGCGCGGTGGCTTCGTCGAGGAGCAGCAGCGGCGCGTCCTTGAGCAGCGCGCGCGCCAGCGCCAGCCGCTGCACCTGCCCGCCCGACAGCCCCAGCCCGCGCTCGCCCAGCACTGTGTCATACCCCTGTGGCAGCGCGGTCACCGCGTCGTGCAGCAGCGCGGCGCGCGCGGCCGCTTCGATGTCGGCATCACTCGCGCCGGGGCGGGCCAGCGCGAGGTTGTCGCGCACCGTGCCGGCGAACACATGCGGGCGCTGCGGCACCCAGGCGACGCGCGCCAGCCAGTCGTCCGGGTCGAGTTCGGCCAGCGGCACGCCACCCACGGTGATGCGGCCTGATGCCAGCGGCACCAGGCCGAGCAGCGCGTGCAGCACCGTGCTCTTGCCCGCGCCGCTGGCGCCGACCAGTGCGGTCAGCCCTGGCGAAGCGAGGGCGAAGCTCGCGCCGTCGAGCGCCGGCGCGGTGTCGGCGGCCAACTGCACCCTTACCGACTCGAAGCGCAACGCCAGCCGCGCATCCGGAGGCAGGCGCTGCGTGCCGCGCGGGGCCGCCGGCGCTGGGGTGTTGAGCAAGGCCAGCAACTGCTCGGCCGCGCCAATGGCTTCCATGCGCGCGTGGTAATGCGTGCCCATGCTGCGCAGCGGCAGGTAGAACTCCGGCGCGAGCAGCAGCACCAGAAAGCCGTCGAAAAACCGCATTTCGCCGTAGAACAGCCGAAAGCCGATCAGCACCGCGACGATGGCAATGCCAATGGTGGCGAGAAACTCCAGCACCACCGAAGACAGAAACGCCACCCGCAGCACTTTCATCGTCGCCAGGCGGTAGTCCTCGGTCAGCGCGGCGACCACCTCGGCCTCGCGTCGGCTCACGCCAAACAGCTTGAGGGTGGTCAGCCCCTGGATGCTGTCGAGAAAGCGCGCGCTCAGCCGGGTGAGCAACTGCCATTGCTGCTGGTTGAGGATTTCGGTGCCCTTGCCGATCAGGATCATGAATACCGGAATCAGCGGCGCGGTGATCAGCAGCACCAGCCCCGACACCCAGTCCAGCGGAAACACGACCACGAGAATCGCCAGCGGCACCAGCGCGGTCAGCGACATCGCCGGCAGGTAGCGTGCGTAATACGCCTCCAGCGCGTCCACACCCGTCACCAGCGTATTGGCCAGCGCACCGCTGCTCTGCCGTGCCAGCCACAACGGCCCGAGCGCCTGCAGATGCGCATAGACCGCCGCGCGCAGATCGCGCCGTACCTGCGCCGAGGCGGCAAACGCCACGCGTTCTGAGGCGCGCACCAGCGCGTATCGCGCGGCAAACAGCGGCAGCATTGCCGCCAGCCAAGGCGCGATCTGCCACAGCGTCTGCCCGTCGATGATTACCCGGCTGACCGCCTGCGCCAGCAGCCACGCCTGCACGATCACCAGCAGCCCCGCGGCCAGGCCAAGCACCACTGCGCGCTGCAGCGGCGCGCGGACGGTGTGCTTCTGCTGCTTCAGCCAGGTTTCTTCGGCGGTGGCCAAGGTGCGGGCGGTGCGGAGGGCGGGAGCGGCGATGTTATGCGGCGCGGCCACGCCTGGGTTGGGCCGGCGTCAAGGCCCGATGCGCGTAATGCCGCCACAATCGCGGATATCGCCGCGCCGCCGGCGCGGCCTCGCAACCGGAGTGCGCCCATGGAAGACAAACAGCCGCCGACCGTCACCCTCACCCAGCGTCAGGCCTACGAGTTCGATGCCCGCTTCAGCGGCACCGACACCACCCTGCTCACCGACGAGCCGCCACCGCTGGGCACGGCCGCCGGGCCGTCGCCGTCGCATTTGCTGCTGGCGGCGGTGGGCAACTGCATGAGCTCCAGCCTCTACTTCGCGCTGGCCAAGTTCAAGAACGATCCCGGCGGCATCACCACTACGGCTCGGGCCGACATCGGCCGCAACGCTGCCGGGCGGTTGCGGGTGCTGTCGATTGCGGTGGACATCCACTTCGGCGCGCGCGCCGAGCAGATGCAGCACCTCGACCGCATCCTGTCGCAGTTCGAGCAGTTCTGCACCGTCGGCGAAAGCGTGCGCCAGGGCATCCCGGTGACGGTCAGCGTGTTCGACGGCACCGGGCAAAAACTCAAATAAACCGGAACAATGCGGGGATTTGATTCGGAGTTCCCGCATGACCGATACCGCAAAAACCAGCCCCGCCGCGGGCTTTGCCAACCCTAAGGGCACCTGGGACGAGCGTTTCGCCCAGCCCGGCTTTCTGTTCGGCGAGCAGCCCAACGCCTTTCTGGTACGCGAGGCCTCGCGCCTGCATCCGCGCAGCCGCGTGCTGTGCGTGGCCGACGGCGAGGGGCGCAATTCCATCTGGCTGGCCGAGCAAGGGCATCAGGTCGTCGCGTTCGACCTCTCCCCGGTGGCGGTGGACAAGGCCCGCCGCTGGGCCGCCGAGCGCGGTGCCAAAGTCGACTTTCACGTCGCCGCGGTCGACGACTGGGACTGGGCGCCGGAAGCGTTCGACGCGGTGGCGGCCATCTTTGTCCAGTTCGCCGACCCGGCGCTGCGCCAGCGGCTGTTTGCCGGCATGTGGCAGACCCTCAAACCCGGCGGCCTGCTGCTGCTTCAAGGCTACACCCCCAAGCAGCTCGACTACCGCACCGGCGGCCCCGGTCGGCTCGAACACCTCTACACCGAGCCCCTGCTGCGCGAGCTGCTGCCGCAGGCCCAGTGGCTGCTGCTGCGTGAACACGAGGACGTGCTTGCCGAAGGCAGCGGGCACAGCGGCCGCTCGGCGCTGATCGACGCGGTGGCGCGCAAGGCTGGGTGACCGCCGCACCGGCGAGGCCTGCTTGCCCCGCGGGCCGCGCAAACAAAACGCCCTGCGCAGGCAGGGCGTCGGGGGCGAAAACGGGAGTGTTGTCTAAAAGGGCACGTCGTCGTCCATGTCGCCGAAGTCGCCGCCGGCCGGCTTGCCCGCAGCGGCGGGAGCGGCCGGGCGGGTGGCGCGGGCGGGGGCGTCGTCGCGGCTGCGGGTGTAGCCGCCCTCGTCGCCGCCGCCTTCACGCCCGCCGAGCAGCTGCATTTCCTCGGCGATGATTTCGGTGGTGTATTTCTCCACACCGTCCTTGTCGGTCCACTTGCGGGTTTTGAGTCGGCCTTCGACGTAAACCGGCCGGCCCTTCTTGAGGTATTCGCCGGCGATCTCGGCCAGGCGGTCGTAGAACACCACGCGGTGCCACTCGGTTTCCTCGCGTTTCTCGCCGCTGGTTTTGTCCTTCCAGTTGCGCGAGGTGGCGATGGTGACGTTGCAGATCGCCGCGCCCGACGGGGCGTAGCGGGTCTCGGGGTCGCGCCCCAGGTTGCCGATGAGAATGACTTTGTTGACGGAGGCCATGAATACGTCCTGGAGGTGGCGGCGCCGCGCAGCGCGGGCGCGCCCGGTGAACAGGCGGCAAGCATAGCTTGCGCGGCTTCGGTGCGGAGCAGTGAGCACCGCCAGCGCCGCGCAGAGGCAGGTGGGCGAGAACGGGTCGGCGATCAGGCGCGGGCTTTTTCAGGCACGCTGCGCCGCGCCGCTGCCTTCTGCCGGCGCAGGCTTGGCGCGATGCGGCGGCTGGATGGTCAGCGCGACGAGGAACCACACCGCCGCCAGCGCCGCGGCGGCGAGGAACACCCCTTCCTTGCTGTAGTGCTGCGCCAGCAGGCCGCCGATGGCGCCGCCGGCGAACAGTCCGAGCGATTGCCCGGTGTTGTAGATGCCCAGCGCCAGCCCCTTGCGGTTGGTCGGCGCGGTGCGCGACACCAGTGAGGGCAGCAGCGCCTCCATCACATTGAACGCAACGAAGAAAAAGAACAGCGCGGCGATCAGCGCCACCGGATGGGTGTAGCCGGCGGCGAACCCCAGCATGGTCAGCACCAGCAGCGCGACGGCGCCGACGAACACTGCTTTCATGTGGCCGTGTTTTTCGGCCCAGATGATGCCGGGGATGGCGAGAAAAAACGAAATCATCGTCACCGGCAGATAGACCATCCAGTGGTGCAGCAGCGGAATGCCGGCGTACTTGACCAGCGCAACCGGCACGACGACGAACATGCTGACCTGCAGAAAGTTGACGACGAATATCGAAAAGTCGAGTTTGAGCAGCGCCGGGGTGAACACCGCGCGCGCCCAGTGGCCCTGTGTTTCTTCCGGGTGCGGATGCAGCGGCGCCGGAGGCACGACCCAGATCACCACGGCGATTGCCACCAGCGCCAGCACCCCGGTGAGCAGGAACATGCCGGGCACCGAAATCGCGTGATAAACCGGCGGACCCAGCACCAGCGAGGCGATGAAGGCCAGGCCGATGGTCATGCCGACCATCGCCATCGCCTTGGTGCGGTGCTGCTCGCGGGTGGAGTCGGCAATCATCGCCGAAATCGCTGCCGAAATCGCCCCGGCGCCCTGAATGGCGCGGCCGACGATGATCAGGTAGAGGTTGTCGCTGGCGCCGGCGACGAAGGAGCCGAGCGCGAAAATCGCCAGCCCGAACACCATCACCGGCTTGCGCCCCAGGCGGTCGCTGGCCAGGCCGAAGGGAATCTGCATCAGCGCCTGAGTCAGCCCGTAGATGCCCAACGCCAGGCCGACCAGGGTCTTGTCCTGCCCGTGCGGCAGATGCTGGGCGTAGACCGAAAACACCGGCAGGATGAAAAACAGCCCGAGCATGCGCAGGCCGTAGATCGACGCCAGCGTCGCCGCGGAGCGGCGCTCGGCAGGCGTCATTGCGTCAGATGAGGCGGGGCGGGATCGGGGCATCGGGGATTGGATCGGGAGTGCGGCGGGGATGCAGGCTGGCCGTCGTTCGTGCGGCGAGACCGATATTTTCGCCGATACCCAGGGGTGGATGCGCCGGCGCGGGCAGAGTTGCCGCGGTTTACAGGCCGTTTCAGTTTCGTTGGCCATCGTGCCCGCCCGCGGCCCCACGCAAAGTCGCGCCCGGCGCGGGCGCGCGGCACTTCGTATAGTTGCACGTTTGCCCGCGTGCGGGCCGCGCCGGTGAGCATCTGCTGCCTCCAGCCGCGAAACGCGCGCTCGCCTTCGATCGACACCCGCATGAGCGACTCCCCTGCCCCTAGCGCCGCCGCTGCCGAACCGTCCGGCGCGGCGTGGATTCGCGTGCGCGGGGCGCGCACCCACAACCTCAAGAATCTCTCGCTGGATCTGCCCCGCAACCGGCTGGTGGTGATCACCGGGCTGTCGGGGTCGGGCAAGTCCAGCCTGGCGTTCGACACGCTCTACGCCGAAGGGCAGCGGCGGTATGTGGAGAGCCTCTCGGCGTACGCGCGGCAGTTTCTGCAGCTGATGGAAAAGCCCGACGTCGATCTGATCGAAGGGCTGGCGCCGGCGATCGCGATCGAGCAGAAGGCCACCAGCCACAACCCGCGCTCGACCGTCGGCACCGTCACCGAAATCCACGACTACCTGCGCCTGCTGTACGCGCGCGCCGGCACGCCGCATTGCCCGCACCACCCCGACCAGCCGCTGGCGGCGCAGACCATTTCCCAGATGGTCGATGTCTTGTCGGCTTGGCCGGTCGGGCGCCGGCTGCTGGTGCTGGCGCCACTGCCGCAGCCGCGCGGGGCGGTGGCGCAGCGGCTGCAGGCGTTGCGGGCGCAGGGTTTTGTGCGCTTTCGCGTCGATGGCGAAGTGGTCGAGGCCGATGCGCTGCCGGCGGAGTTCGAGCGCGAGCCGCAGCAGGTCGAGGTGGTGGTCGACCGCATCAAGACCGGCCCCGATCTGCGCCAGCGCCTGGCCGAAAGCCTGGAGACGGCGCTCAAGCTGTCCGACGGTCAGGTGCTGGCGCTCGATGCCGACAGCGGCGAAGCCACGCCGTTTCACAGCCGGCCGACCTGCCCGATCTGCGGCTTCGCTGCGCCGCTGCTCGAACCGAAAATGTTTTCGTTCAACAACCCCGCTGGCGCCTGCCCGAGCTGCGACGGCCTGGGGCAGGTCGAGCGCTTCGACCCGGCGCGGGTGGTCGCGCACCCGGAGCTGAGCCTGGCCAGCGGCGCGATCCGCGGCTGGGACCGGCGCAACGCCTTTTATTTCCAGATGCTGCAGGCGCTGGCCGCGCATTACGGCTTCGACCTCGACACCCCGTTCGAGCAACTGCCGGCGGCAGTTCGGCAGGTGTTGCTGCACGGCAGCGGCGACGAGGCCATTGCCTTCACCTACCTCGGCGACCGCAACAAAACCACGGTGCGCCGCCACCCCTTTGAGGGCATCATCCCCAACCTGGAGCGACGCTGGGCCGAGACCGACAGTCCGGCGGTGCGCGAGGAGCTCGCGCGGCTGCGCACCGTGCAGTTGTGCCCGGACTGCCTGGGCGCGCGGCTGGCGCCGGTGCCGCGCCACGTCACCGTCGGCGACGCGCGGCTGCACGAGCTCAGCCGCATGCCGCTGCGCGAACTGGCCGACTGGTTCGCCGCGCTGGATCTGCCGGGGCAGCGCGGCGAAGTCGCGGCAAGGCTGCTGCACGAAATCCGCAGTCGCTTGCGCTTTCTGATCGACGTCGGGCTCGATTACCTGACCCTCGACCGCAGCGCCGACACCCTGTCGGGCGGCGAGGCGCAGCGCATCCGCCTGGCCAGCCAGATCGGCTCGGGACTGACCGGGGTGATGTATGTGCTCGACGAGCCGTCGATCGGCCTGCACCAGCGCGACAACGACCGGCTGATCGCCACCCTGCAGCGGCTGCGCGATCTGGGCAATTCGGTGCTGGTGGTCGAGCACGATACCGATGCCATTCTGGCGGCCGATTACGTCGTCGACATGGGCCCGGGCGCGGGCGAGCATGGCGGGCAGGTGGTCGCGCAGGGCACGCCGGCGCAGATCATGGCCGACCCCGCTTCGCTCACCGGCGCGTATCTGTCGGGCCGGCGCAGTGTGCTGCACCAGGCCGACCGCCTGCCGCCGCCGGCGCAATGGCTGACCCTGCGCGGCGCCTGTGGCAACAACCTGCGCGACGTCACCGCGCGGTTTGCGCTCGGGCGCATCAACGTCGTCGCCGGGGTATCGGGCTCGGGCAAGTCCACGCTGGTCAACGACACGCTTTACGCCGCCTGCGCGCGCGATCTCAACCGCGCCGCCACCGAGCCCGCGCCGTATGTCGCCCTCGACGGTCTGGAGCATCTGGACAAGGTGATCGCCGTCGATCAGTCGCCGATCGGCCGCACCCCGCGCAGCAACCCCGCCACTTACACCGGGCTGTTCGCGCCGCTGCGCGAGCTGTACGCGCAGACGCCCACCGCGCGCGAGCGCGGCTACGACGCCGGGCGGTTTTCGTTCAACGTCAAGGGCGGGCGCTGCGAAGCCTGCCAGGGCGACGGCGCGGTCAAGGTGGAAATGCACTTCCTGCCCGACCTGTACGTGCCGTGCGAGGTGTGCGGCGGCAGCCGCTACAACCGCGAAACCTTGGACGTCACCTACCGCGGGCTGAACATCGCGCAGGCGCTGGACCTCACCGTCGATCAGGCGCTGGAGGTGTTCGGCGCCGTGCCGGCGATCGCGCGCAAGCTGCAGACCCTGCGCGACGTCGGGCTGGGCTACATCCGTCTCGGCCAGAGCGCGACCACGCTGTCGGGGGGCGAGGCGCAGCGGGTCAAGCTCGCGCTCGAACTCTCCCGCCGTGACACCGGGCGCACCCTGTACATCCTCGACGAGCCGACCACCGGGCTGCACTTTGCCGACATCGAACTGCTGCTGGGTGTGCTGCGGCAGTTGCGCGATGCCGGCAACACCATCGTCATCATCGAGCACAACCTCGACGTGCTCGCGTGTGCCGACTGGGTCGTCGAGCTCGGCCCGGGCGGCGGTGCGGCCGGCGGGCGTATGATCGCCGAAGGCCCGCCGGAGCACATTGCTGCCGACGGCAACAGCGTCACCGGCCCCTATCTCGCGCGGGTGCTGCGCCCGCAGCCGCACACCGTCGCGGCCTGACCCTCCGGGCACACCGCCGCGCCGGCGAGGGTTGCGCGACTGCCGCCGATCTCTGCTAGGGTGCTTTCAGGTGCCTGCGACCGGCGGGCGCCGCACACCAAGGAGTTGCGCGATGGGACTGATCGGTTTTCTCATCATCGGCCTGATCGCCGGCTGGCTCGCCGGCAAGATCACCCGCGGCGGCGGCTTCGGGCTGCTGGGCGATCTGGTGGTCGGCGTGGTCGGCGCTTTCATCGGCGGATTCGTGTTTCGCTCCCTCGGGCTGTTCCCGGGCGCGGGCATCCTGCCCAGCCTGATCGTCGCGACCATCGGCGCCATCATTCTGCTGTTCCTGATCCGGCTGATCAAAAAAGCCTGAGCGGCGGCCGGCGCGGGCCCGACAGCGCTTCGGGCCGGCGCGGATGCAGCGTTCGGTAAAGTCGTCGCAACGTCCGCGTCCGTCCAAAGCCCCATGCCTGCAATTGCCCTGCCGCTGCGCCGTGTGCTCCTGGTCGTCCTCGCGTCCGCGCTCGGGCTGAGCGCCTGCGGCGGCGGCGCGGGCAGCGGTTCCAACGCCGCGCAGTATCCCTTGCAATTCGCCCTGAGTAACCTCTACCTCAGGGGCGCGACCCAGACCGCCAGCGTCAGCGGCACCGCCGACGTGTCGGGCACCTCGCAACCCGTCACCGGCAGCGCCACCATCGTGCAGAGCCCGGCCCGGCTGACCACCTTTGCCGGCAAACCGGCGTATCTGGTCACCACGACCACCACCGGCACCGCGTGGGTCGCCGGGCAGACGGTGCCGATCAGCTCGACCACGCAGGACTACTTTTCGCTGACCTTCGCGCCGCTGGCCAGCAGCAGCGACGGCAGCGCCTGCACCGTGCAGGGCAGCGGCGCCTACCCCGCCACCGTCAGCGCCGGGCAGAGCGGCACGGTCGCGGCGTTCACCTGCGCGTCCGCCGCGAACGACCCGGCGGGTTCGGCCTCGCTCACCTTCACCACCGCGCCTGGCGGCTCCGGTGCCAGCGTGCTGTTCACCCTGAACGAGCAACTGACCGACCCGCTGGGCGTGCCCATCGGCCGGCTGCAGGTGCAGTACGCGCTGGACAGCGCCGGCAACATCGCCCTGGTCTACCGCCTGCAGCTGCTGGTGCTGGGCGGCATTCCGATGACCCTGACTTTCTCCACCCAGTCCAGCGGCTGAGTGCCGCTGCCGGGCGCGTGGCCGCTGGTTGACAACTTTTGCCGCAATACCGACGAAAAACGTCGACGAATGCCGCTTGACGGCATGAGCTCTATGAAATCCGAGGATTTTCTGAAACTGCATGTAAAACATCTTTCGAAAATGCGCGAGTAATGCGAAGATGCAGAAAATCTCGGTGAGATGATTTGTTTCGTGCGGTCAGAAGTTTGAGGAGGGGGAATAGAGATGAGCGCCAATCGACACATCGCTTCGCGACTGGTTCTAGCGTCTTTGATGGCCTCGGCTGCTTTGCTCGCAGCGTGCGGGGGAGGCGGGGGAGGCGGGGGAGGCGGGACAGATTCAGGTCAACCTGCGGTTGCCACCTCATTCCCGCTGCAGGCTGGAATTTCGAAGCTTTACGCGGCGGGATTTCAGAAGAATTTCTCTATCAGCGGCACAGCGACCAACTTGAGTAGTGGCGCGAAATTCCCTGTAACGGGAACTGCGACCATTACGCTATCACCCGCCGGTACCTCTACCTTCAACGGGCAGTCTGCGTTGGTCGCGACCGCAACGATTAATGGCTCCGTGACGGTGAACGGACAGAGTCTGCCTGTCGCAGCGACCGACACGGCTTATTTGTCCACGTCGTATGCGCCCTTGGGTCTGTCGTCGCCGACTGCAACTTGTGTCGCGCAAGCGCCCGGCATCTACCCGCCCTCAGTGACAGTTGGCCAAACTGGCACCGTTGTCGTCTATTCGTGTAGCACCAACAGTTCAACACCGACCTTGCTGGGAAACAACACAATCAGCTTTGTAACCTCGCCCGGCACATCGTCTACGTCGGCCACTTTCACCGAGATCGGGACACTCACCAACGCGGCCGGCCAGTCCGTTGGTAGCACTCAGTCGGTGTTCTCGATCGACACGTCGGGGAACATGGTGTTGTTGTCAGAAACCCAGTTGCTGACAGTTAATGGAATCCAGATGAATCTGACCCTCACAGGCCAGTGAGGTGATCAGGACGAA
>CAYMDM010000035.1:0-28268 GCA_964389235.1 uncultured Burkholderiaceae bacterium | reverse complement strand
CCGCGTCGCCCCGGCCGCGTTGAGCGCCGCAACGAGTGCCCCGATGCCTCTGCCGCGTCTGCCCCTGCCGCGCCGCAGCCGCCCCGCCTCGGCAATGCCGGCGGCGCCGCAGCCACCGGGGCGCGCGCCCGAGGTGCTGCTCAAGCCGGCCAACCCGTGGTTCATCGCCGCCAGCCTGCTGATCGCACTCCTGCTGCAGTTCGTGCCGCTGGGGCGGCTGCCGTGGCGGCCTGATCTGGTGGCGCTGGCGCTGGTGTTCTGGAATGTGCATCAGCCGCGCAAGGTCGGCATGGGCGTGGCGTTTGCGCTCGGCCTGCTGGTGGACGTGCAGCAGGGCGCAGTGCTCGGCCAGCATGCGCTGGCGTATGTGCTGCTGAGCTACTTTGCCATCACCCTGCACCGCCGGCTGCTGTGGTTTTCGCCGCTGCAGCAGGCGCTGCAGATCCTGCCGCTGTTCGCCGCGGCGCAGCTGATCAATCTCGCGGTGGGCATGTGGGCCGGCGGCAGCTTTCCCGGCTGGAGCTATCTGCTGTCGCCGCTGATCGAGGCGGCGCTGTGGCCGCTGGTCACGCTGCTGCTGCTGGCGCCGCAGCGCCGCCCGCCGGATACCGACGTGAATCGACCGCTGTGACCTGCTTCAGTCCGATGCGGCTTCCAGCCAGACCGCCACGCTGGCAGTAACCGCTCGCAACCCGGCAACACGCCGCGCTGAACCGTTTGCCGGCGCCGTGAACCAACCTTCAACCCCGAGCCCTGCTGCCTTCTGCCGTTTTCCGCGATGACCGAACTGCGCGACATCGAACGCGAGATATTCCGCTTCCGCCGCCGGCTGATCATCGCCGCGGCGGCGGTGGTGCTGGCGTTTGCGTTGCTGCTGGGGCGCTGGATCTGGCTGCAGGTGCTGCGCCACCGCCAGTTCTCCACCCAGGCGGAGGACAACCGCATCGCCATCGTGCCGCTGCCGCCGCAGCGCGGGCTGATCCTCGACCGCAACGGCGTGATCCTCGCCGACAACTACGCCGCCTACACCCTGGAGATCACCCCGTCGAAGGTCAAGGGCAAGCTGCAGGACACCATCGACGCGCTCAAGGCCATCGTGCCGATCACCGCGTTCGACGAACGCCGCTTCAACAACCTGCTGGGGCAGTCGCGCCGCTTCGAGTCGCTGCCGATCCGCAGCAAACTCAGCGACGACGAGGTTGCGCGCTTCGTCGCGCAGAGCTTTCGCTTCCCTGGGGTGAATGTGCGCGCGCGACTGTTCCGCAACTATCCGCTGGGCAGTCTGGCCAGCCATCTGATCGGCTACATCGGCCGCATCAACCAAGCCGAGCAACAGCGCATCGACGACAGCGACGACGCGAGCAACTACCTCGGCACCGACCACATCGGCAAGCTTGGGGTCGAACTCGCCTACGAGCAGCAACTGCACGGCGTGACCGGCTACGAGGAAGTCGAGGTCAACGCGGTGGGCAAGCCGGTACGCAAAATTCGCACCCAGCCCGCCACCCCGGGGCAGAACCTGGTGCTGGGCGTGGACATCCGGCTGCAGAAACTGATCGAAGACCTCTACGGTAAGCGCCGCGGCGCCTGCGTGGCGATCGACCCGCGCAACGGCGAGGTGCTGGCCTTCGTGTCGATGCCGACCTTCGACCCCAATCTGTTCGTCGACGGCATCGACCAGGCCAACTGGGACGCGCTCAACACCTCGCCCGACCGGCCGCTGCTCAACCGCGTGCTGCGCGGCACCTTCCCGCCCGGCTCGACCTACAAGCCTTACCTCGCCAGCGGCGCGCTGACCAACGGCATTCGCACCCCGCAATACACCATCAATGATCCGGGCTACTTCATGCTCGGCACCCACCGCTTCCGCGACGACGTGCCGGGCGGGCACGGCCGCGTGGACATGCACAAAGCCATCCAGGTATCGTGCGACACCTACTTCTACATGGTCGCCGACGCGTGGAACGTCGACGGCATGGCGGCGTGGACCTCGCAGTTCGGCTTCGGCCAGCCCACCGGCATCGACCTGGTCGGCGAGGCCAAGGGCGTGCTGCCCACGCGCGAATGGAAGCGCAAGGCGTTCCGCAACCCGGCGCAACAGGTCTGGTACAAGGGCGACACCATCAGCCTGGGCATCGGCCAGGGCTACAACGCGTTCACACCTTTGCAGATGGGCTCGGCGCTGGCGACCATGGCCGCACGCGGCACCCGCCGCGCGCCGCGCGTGGTGCGGGCGATCGAGGACATGCAAAGCCGCGCCTTCACCCTGACCGAACCGCAGGTTCTCGGCCGGGTGCCGCTGTCTGCGGCGAACTGGCAGGTGGTGCACGACGGCATGGTCGCGGTCAACCAGCCCGGCGGCACCGCGGCCGATGCCTTTCGCGGCGCGACCTACACCACCGCGGGCAAGACCGGCACCGCGCAGGTGTTCACCGTCGGCCAGAACCAGACCTACGACGCCGCCGACGTGGCCAAGCATCTGCGCGACCACGCGCTGTACGTGGTCTACGCCCCGGCCGACCAGCCGGTGATCGCGATTGCGCTGATCGTCGAAAACGCCGGCTTCGGCGGCATGGCCGCCGCGCCGATTGCCCGCAAGGCGCTGGACTACCACCTGCTCGGCGTCTACCCCAGCGACGACGACATCGAAAAAATCAGCGGCACCCGGCCGACGCCGGTGTCCTTCACCTACGCCGGTTCGCGCGAGGGCGTGCCGGCGATTCCGGGCGCGCGTCCGGGCCCGCCGCAGCCGGTGGCGTCCGCTGCAACAGCAGCGGCTTCCGGCACGGCGGCCACGCGCGGGGCCGCCAATGCCCCTGCCCGCCGCGGCTCTGCGTCGGCGCCCGGTGCAGACACGCCGCCACCATCGCCCGCACCCGGCAGCAGCCCCAATGCTGCGAACCCTTCACTGGCCACACCCGCCGCATCAGCCCCCCAGGCGCGGCAGACCGCGGACTTCGGCAATTACGCGGGTGCCGGCATGGCCTGCGGCAGCGGGCATGGCGGGCTGCGCCGCCCGCTGTTCACCCGCTTTGCCGCGCGGCCCGACCGCATCGACCCCGACGAAGGCATCCGCCTATGAGCAGCACCCTGCAACGCCCCTCGCCGTGGCTGCGGCTGCGGCCTTACGTGACCGGTTTCGACGGCCCGCTGCTGGCCGCGCTGCTGTGGCTGGTGGCCATCGGCTGCGTGGTGCTGTTTTCGGCGCTGCAGGACGCGCATGTGCCGTTTGCCGACCATCTGCGCAATCTGCTGCTGGGCTTCGTGGTGCTGTTCGCGGTGGCGCAGGTTCCGCCGCACCGGCTGATGCAGATCGCCGTGCCGCTGTACACCTTCGGCGTCGCGCTGCTGATCGCCACCGCGATGTTCGGCCTGGTGCGCAAAGGCGCGCGCCGCTGGCTCAACCTCGGCGTGACCGTGGTGCAGCCGTCGGAGCTGATGAAAATCGCCGTGCCGCTGATGCTGGCGTGGTACTTCCAGAAGCGCGAGGGCTTCATCCGCTTCAAGGACTTTGTGATCGCCGCGGTGCTGCTGGCCATTCCCGTCGGTCTGATCATGAAGCAGCCCGACCTGGGCACCGCGCTGCTGGTGCTGTCCACCGGCGCATTCGTGATCTTTTTCGCCGGGTTGTCGTGGCGGGTGATCGCGCTGCTGGTGCTGGCTGCGGCCGGCAGCGCGCCGCTGCTGTGGCACTTCATGCACGACTACCAGCGCCAGCGGCTGCTGATGCTGCTCGACCCGCAGAGCGACCCGCTGGGCAAGGGCTTCAACATCATCCAGAGCATGATCGCGATCGGCTCGGGCGGGGTGTTCGGCCAGGGCTATCTGCACGGCACCCAGGCGCACCTGAACTTCGTGCCCGAGTCGCACACCGACTTCGTGTTTTCGGTGCTGGCCGAGGAGTGGGGGCTGGCCGGCAATCTGGTGCTACTGGCGGCGTATCTGTTTTTCATCATCCGCGGGCTCATCATCGCGTCCAACGCGCCGACGCTGTTTTCACGGCTGCTGGCTGCTTCGATCACCCTGATTTTTTTCATCTACGCCTTTGTCAACATGGGCATGGTCTCGGGCATCCTGCCGGTGGTCGGGGTGCCGCTGCCGTTCATCAGCTACGGCGGCACCGCGCTGATCACCCTGATGGCCGGCGCGGGCATGCTGTTTTCGATTGCCCGATCCAAACGGCTGATCCAGAGCTGAACGCCGCCGGGGAGCGATCGCGCGCGTCGCTGCCGGCGACGTTGCGCGACATTCGTTACACCCGGAAATTGCGCCGCCGCGCGGCAGCGCCGATACTGCCTGAGCCGATTCACGACGGCCCGCCGACAGAAGCGCGGCCGCCCACCACCCCAAAGGAGACAGGCATGACCCCAACGCTTTCCACCCGCGCCCTGCGCGCCATTCGTCTGCTGCTGGCCGCAGCTGCGCTGCTCACCGCCGCCGCGCTGCCGGCACACGCGGCCAACCCATCGATGCTCAAGGATTTCAACTTCGACAAGCCGACCTTCATTCACGACCTGCCGTTTGCCCAGTACAAACTGGTGCTGCAGGTCAGCGAGGACAACCCTGAGCGCTGGGCGCTGACGCTGAACAACGCGCAGAACGCGCTGGATTTTCTCGGGCAGGAAAAGGTGCGCATTGTCATCGTCGCTTACGGCCCCGGGCTGCGCATGCTGCTGGCCAGCAGCCCGATGGCCAAACGCATTTCTTCGCTGAATGACGAGGGGGTGGAGTTCGACGCCTGCCACAACACCATGGAAGGCATGGCGAAAAAGCTTGGCCACATGCCCAAGCTGGTGCCGCAGGCGGTGATCGTGCCGGCGGGTCTCGTGCGCATCATGCAGCTGGAAAAGGCCGGCTTTCAGTACATCAAACCCTGAAATCTCTGGCGGCTTTGCCGTGGCCCGTTTGACGCGCGCCGCGTGGCTGCGCATCATCGACACATCATGGCCAACGCCCCGTCCGCAACGAGCCCCGCACTGACCGTGCGGCGGCTGCACGTCGATCTGTCGCACGGTTTCGCCCGCCGCTGGAACGGCGGCGACGCGTTCACCAGCGCGTACTTCAACGCGCTGTCGATGAGCTTTCCGGTCGGCGAGCAGTTTTTCATCGACAGCGTGCGCGACGGCGCCGCACTGCTGGGCGATACGCCGCAAGACCGCGCGCTGCGCGCAACGATGCAGCAGTTCATCGGCCAGGAAGCGACGCACCGGCATCTGCACGTGCAGTACAACGCCGAGCTGGCGCGGCAGGGCTTCGACAACGCCTGGGAGCGGCGGCTGCAGGTCGAGCTGGCCCGCCGCCGCGCTGCCGACGCGCATCGGCCCGCGCTGCAACGCGCCCGCCGCGCCCTCGCAGCAACGGCCGCGTTCGAGCATTACACCGCGCTGCTTGGCCATCTCGCGCTGGCGCGCGTCGATCAGCCCGGCGACTGGTTCGCCCGCGCCGACGAGCCGCTGCGCACCCTGTGGCGCTGGCACGCGGCTGAAGAGAGCGAGCACCGCGCGGTGGCGTTCGACCTTTACCAGCGACTGGGCGGCGGCTACTGGCAACGCCTGCGCTGGTTTGCCTACGCGACGCGGCTGTTCTTGGTGGGCTCGATGCGGCAGACCCTGGACAACCTGCGGCATGACGGTGCGCTCGCGCAGCCGCGCACCTGGGTGTCGGCGCTGCGCTTTGCGTTTGGCCGGCACGGCGTGGTGTGGCAGACCGCGCGGCCGCTGCTGGCCTACTTCCGGCCCGGGTTTCACCCTCGCCATCTCGGCGACGATGGCCTGGCCGCGGACTGGCTGCGCGCCGCCGCGCCGCAGTGGGAACCGGTCGGCGGCGCGCGCCCCGACTCCGCCTGAAGTCCGCTCAAGCCGCAGCCAGCGCCGATAGCGCGTCGTCGAACGCGGCGATCAGCGCATCGGCATCGGCCTCGGTGTGCGCCGGGCTGGCCAGCACCATGTTGTGGAACGGCGTGAGCAGCACCCCGCGGTTGAGCAGCGCCAGGTGCAACGCGGGCTCCAACGCGTCGTCGAACGCGGCGCGCGCCTCGCTGCCGTTGCGCGGCCGGCGCGGGGTGAACTGGTATTCGCAGCGCGCGCCGATGCGGGTGACGCACCACGGCAGACCACGGCGGGCGATGATCGCCTCCAGTCCATCAGCCACCCGCTGGCAGATGGCAAACATCTTGGCGTAAGCGCTTTCGGTCATCACCTCGGCGAGCATCGCCCGCATCAGCTTGAGCGTCAGCAGCCCGGCCGACAGCGTGGTGCCGATGCCCGAGTGCCCGGCCGGCGCCGCGGCCTTGGCCGCCTGCATGCGCGCGCCGACTTGCGTCGTAAAGCCGTACGCCGCGCCCGGCGTGCCGCCGGCCAGCGGCTTGCCCAGCACCAGAATGTCGGGCGAGAGACCATGCAACCGGGTGTAGCCGCCCGGGCCGCAGGAAATGGTGTGGGTTTCGTCCAGCACCAGCAGGGCGCCGTGCTCGCGGCATGCGGCCTGCACGCCTTCGAGAAAGCCCGGCTCGGGCAGCACCATGCCGATATTGGTCAGCACCGGCTCGGTGATCACGCAGGCTACGTCGCCCGCGGCCAGCGCGGCGCGCAGCGCCGGCAGGTCGTTGAACTCGACCACGCGTGTGAATCGCGCGAGGTCGTGCACCTGGCCGAGCAGGCTGGGACGGGTGTGCGCGCTGCCGTCCGGCTGCAGGTCGACGAACACATCGTCGACCGTGCCGTGGTAACAGCCGTTGAACACCACAATGGTCGAACGCCCGGTGATCGCCCGCGCCCAGCGCAGCACAAAGCGGTTGGCGTCGCTCGCGGTGGTGGTGAACTGCCACATCGGCAGTCCGAAGCGCTGCTGCAGCAACCCCGCCACATCGAGCGCGGCCTGCGACGGCAGCATGGTCGTCGCCCCATGCCCGCCCTGCTCGGCCAGCACCCGCGCGACCGGCGCCGGGCTGTGGCCGAACATCGCGCCAGTGTCGCCCAGGCAGAAGTCGATGACGGCGTGGCCGTCGGCGTCGAACAGCCGCGCGCCCTCGGCGCGGTCGACCACCAGCGGCACCGGCGCTGGCGCGTCGGCCATCCAGTGCATCGGCACCCCGAACAGAAAGTGCGATGCAGCCTGCTGGTGATAGGCCGCAGCGCGCGGATGCGCAGCGCGAAAACAGGCCGACTCGGCGGCGAAAAAGCGCGCGATCTGCGCGGCGGAAAACGGGGTTGAACCAGGAGTTGAGGCAGACATGAACGGGCTCCGATGCGGCGGATCGCCTCGCAGTATGCGCAGCCGCCGCCGCTGCTGGCAAGCGCCGCGCCGGCTTTGAAGTGGCCCTGTTTCGCGGTTCCAAAGTGGCCCTGCGATACCGCCTTTTTCGCGACTATCCTGCATACCGCTTTGGGACTCTTTCCGGCCGGCGCCCGCCGCAAGCTGAACTTCCCAGCCCGTTCACGACGACCCGCAAGCAACGGCAGCGCCCGCGGCCAGAGTGCCGCACCGCCCTGCCGCCGCGACCCGAGGGAATAACGACATGGTTCAGCACGCCTTCGCCTTTCTGTCGCAGCAGCGTTTTCTCGGCGCAGCGCCGGCCGGCGCTTTTCCCCAGGGCACCGCACCCTCCCCTGCACGCTTTGGCATCGCCGGCGTCGCCTGGGACGGAGCCACCACCAACCGCCCGGGTGCACGCTTCGGCCCAGCAGCCATCCGCACCGCCAGCGCGATGCTGTGCGACGCCACCCACCCGCTGTTCGACCTGTCGCCGACCGCGCAGGTGAGCGACCACGGCGACCTGCTGCTGCCCAACACCGCGCTGGAAGCGATGCGCGCAGCGCTCGAACCCCAGGCGCAGCGGCTGATGGCGCAGCAGCACATGGTTTGGCTGGGCGGGGATCATTCCATCACCCTGTCGCTGCTTCGCGCCGCGCGCGCGGTGCACGGCCAGCCGCTGGCAGTGCTGCATTTCGACGCACATTGCGACACCTGGACCGACCATTTCGGCGAGCCTTCGGGCCACGGCACGTGGGTTTATGAGGCAGTGCAGGAAGGGCTGGTGGTGCCGCAGGGCTTTGTGCAGATCGGCATCCGCTCGGCCGCCGAACGCGAGGCGCGCGAATACGTGAACACCATCGGCGGGCGCATCTACACCGCGCGCGAGCTGCGCGGGCTGGAGAGTGCCACGCAGCTTGCGCCGGTGATCGCCGACGTGCGGCAGCGGCTGGCCGCAGCCAACGCACCGGTCTACCTGACGCTGGACATCGACTGCCTCGACCCCGCCTTCGCCCCGGGCACCGGCACGCCCGAGCCCGGGGGCCTGAGCAGCGCGCAGCTGCTCACCCTGATCGAGGAACTGGCGGCGATGACACTGCCGTTCGTCGGCATGGATTGCGTCGAAGTCGCCCCGCCCTACGACCACGCCGAACTCACCGCCAACATCGCCGCGCATGCGGTGTGGACCTACCTCTGCGCCCGGCTGGCGGCCGAGCCGACGCGCGGCTGACTCCTACCCATCCCAGCCATGCGACTGCAACCCCAGGCCCAGGCGCTCGTCGCCCGTTCCTACTACGCCGACACCGCCCACGCCGCGCCGGCGCATGCGCCGCTGCGCGGCGACACCCGCGCCGATGTGTGCATCGTCGGCGGCGGACTGGCCGGGCTGTCGGCGGCGCTGGACCTGCGCGCGCGCGGCATGGACGTGGTGCTGCTCGAAGCGATGCGCATCGGCTGGGGCGCCTCCGGGCGTAACGGCGGGCAGGCGCTGGTGGGCTACGCCAGCGAAATGGAGCCGTTCGAAAAACAACTCGGCATGGCCGCGGCGCGCACCGCCTGGGAGGTGTCGCTGCAGGCCATCGAGCTGATGCGTCAGCGCATCAGCGATTACGCGATTCCGTGCGACTGGGTGTCAGGCGCGATGACTGTCGCCGTGACCCCGCGCAAGCGCGACGCGCTGCGCGCCTGGGCCGAGCATATGCAGCGCGCCTACGGCTACCGCCACCTGCGCTGGATGGACGCCGACGCCGTCGGCGCCGAAATCGCCAGCCGGCGCTACTGCGGCGGCACCTTCGACGATTTCAGCGGCCACGTGCACCCGCTGAACTACACCCTGGGGCTGGCGCGCGCCGCCGCCGCGGCCGGGGTGCGCATCCACGAAGCCTCGGAAGTGCTGGACGTGCAGCCGGCCGCGCAGGCCGGCGGCGGCCGCGCCTTGGTGCGCACCGATGCGGGCCAGGTGCGCGCCAGCCATGTGCTGCTGGCCGGCAATGTGCATCTGGGCGCGGTGAACCCGCGGCTGGCGCGGCGCATCATGCCGGTGGGCACCTACATCATCGCCACCGAACCGCTGGGCGAGGCCCGCGCGAACGCGCTGATTCCCAGCCGTGCCTGCGTGTCGGACAACCAGTTCGTGCTCGACTACTACCGCCTGTCGGCCGACCACCGCATGCTGTTCGGCGGCCGCGTGAGCTACTCGACCTTGTCGCCGCGCGACCTTGCGACGACCATGCGCAAGGACATGCTGCGGGTGTTCCCGCAACTGGACGACGCGCAAATCACCCACGCCTGGGGCGGCTTTGTCGACATCACGATGAACCGCGCGCCAGACTTTGGCCGCGTCGCGCCGGATGTGTTCTACCTGCAGGGCTTTTCCGGCCACGGGCTGGCGCTGACCGGCATGGCTGGGCGACTGGCGGCCGAGGCGATTGCCGGCCAGGCCGAGCGCTTCGACCTGTTCGCCAGGCTGCAGCACCGCGCGTTTCCTGGCGGCGACTGGCTGCGCACCCCGGCGCTGGTGCTGGGCATGGCGTGGTACCGGCTGCGCGACTGGCTTTGAATCGCTGCGTCGCTGCGCGCAGCGCGGCCGCCGGCCGGTCATCCGCCGTTCAGCGCAGCAGACGGTCGAGCAACTCGGTGAGCTTGCGCGCCCACGGCGCGACCCGCTCGGTCGGCACATAGGCGTAGCCGATGACCAGCCCGCGTTTGAGCGGCGGGCCGATGTAGTAGCGCGACAGCGGCCGCACGGTCATGCCCTCGCGCGCGCAGGCGGCGGCGATCGCCTCATCATCCACCCCGTCCTGGCGGAACACCAGACACAGATGCAGCCCCGACTCCTGCCCGGAAATGCACACCCGCTCGCCCAGCGTGGACTGGATGCGGCGGGCAAGTTCGTCGCGCCGCTTCTGGTAGGCCACGCGCAGCCGGCGGATCAGGGTGTTGAGATGTCCCTCGGTGATGAAGTCGGTCAGCGCCGCCTGCAGCATCAGCTGCCCCGGGCGGTACAGGTCGTACAGCCCCGTGTTGAAGGCGTCGAGCAGATCGGGCGGCACCACCAGATAGCCCAGCCGGATGCCCGGGTACATGACCTTGGAAAAGGTGCCCGAATAAATGACCTGCGCATGCGGATCCAGCCCCTGCAGGCTGGCGTAGGGACGGCCGCCGAAGCGGAATTCGCTGTCGTAGTCGTCCTCGAAAATCCAGCAGCGGCGCTGCGCCGCAAACTCCAGCAACGCGCGCCGGCGCTGCAGGCTCATCACATGGCCCAGGGGATACTGGTGCGAGGGCGTGACGTAGATCAGCCGCGGCTGCCCGCTGGCCAGCTCTTCGGCCGTCGGCGCCAGCCCTTCGGCATCGACCGCAATCGGCCGCAGCTTCAGCCCCGCGCCCTCGAACGCGCGGCGCGCGCCCCAGTAGCAAGGGTTCTCCACCCAGGCCTCGTCGCCATGGTCGGTGAGCAGCCGCGCAGCCAGATCGACCGCCTGCTGCGTGCCCGAGGTGATCAGCACCTGCTCGGGCGTGACCCGCACCGAGCGCGACAGCGTGAGGTACTGCGCAATCGCCTGTCGCAGCGGCATGTAGCCGCCTTCCTGCCCGTAGTCCAGCAGATCGCGGTCCAGGCTACGCCAGTATTTGGCCTGCAGCTTCTGCCACAGCTGGATCGGAAATTCGGTGAACTCGATGTCCCCCGGCGCGAACGGCTGCACCTCCAGCCGCGCCGAGCCCGACTCCCCGGTGAGCAGCCGGCCGCGCTGCGAGAGCTGACGTTCGGCCAGCCGCAGCCCGGCGCCGCGCCGCGCCCGCGCCATCGGCGACAGCGGTCCGAGGTCGGGCAAGGTGTCGGACACGAAGGTGCCACTGCCCTGCCGCGCGGTGAGATAACCCTCGGCGGTGAGCTGGGTCACCGCCGACATCACGGTGTTGCGCGACACCCCGAGGTCTTGCGCCAGATCGCGAGTTGAGGGAAGCTGCGCACCGGCGCTGAGCCGGCCCGCGAGCACCGCCGCCCGCAGCGACAGATACAGGCGGCGGTTGAGCGGCTGGCTGGCCGCGGCCGGGTCATCGTTGCGCTGCAGATCGGTCAGCAGCAGTTCGGCGAGGTCGAGCGGGCGCATGAGAAAAACAGGCGGGGCGGCAGCGATGGGCGCGACTGGGTCGGGTGGTGGCTCCATCGCAAAACCGCATAGTGGCACTTCCGAGAGTACCAATGCCGGGCTAAATTGAGCCAGTAGATTCGATCTAACCTATGGAAAACCCTAGGAATTTTGATGGTGCAAAGCGGTGCGCGCGGTTGATGCGACGCACCACAAACGGGCCCGGATGCACCGGCCACGGACGCCAGACGCAGCCTGATGCAATGCAGCAGAAAACGCCCGCCAAACGCCCTACCTTCTTGCTTTGAACATGTCTTCGACCTCGTTTTCCGCCACCGGCCTGCCCGTGGTCGCAGTGACCACCGATCTGAAAAACCTCGGCGGCCACCCCACCTTCGCGGTCGCGAAGAAATACGTCGACCCGGTGCTGCCGCTGGCCGGGGCGCTGCCGCTGCTGCTGCCCTCGCTCGGTGCGCAACTGCCAATCGACACCCTGCTCGACACCATCGACGGACTGGTGCTGACCGGCTCGCCGTCGAACATCGAGCCGCATCACTACAACCAATCCCTGTCCAACCCGGACTCGCCGGCCGACCCCGACCGCGACGCGACCACCCTGCCGCTGATCCGCGCGGCGATTGCCCGCGGCGTGCCGGTATTCGGCATCTGCCGCGGCTTTCAGGAAATCAACGTCGCGCTCGGCGGCAGCCTGCTGCAGGAGGTGCACAACACTCCGGGCTTCGCCGACCACCGCGAGGATGAATCGCTGGACATCGCCGGCCAGTACGCCCCTGCGCACGTCGTGAAGGCCGTGCCGGGCAGCCTGATCGAGCGCATCGTCGGCCGCGCCAGCTGGGAGGTCAACAGCCTGCACGGTCAGGGCATCGACCGGCTGGCGCCCGATCTGGTCGCACAGGCACACGCGCCCGACGGGCTGATCGAAGCTTATGGCCACCGCAACGCACCGGGCTTTCTGCTCGCGGTGCAGTGGCACCCCGAATGGCAAGCCGCGCAGAACCCGGTATCCCGTGCGCTGTATGCCGCCTTCGGCGACGCCTGCCGCCAGTACGCCCGCAGCCGCAAGGCCGCGCCGGCGCTGGCGTCGGCTGCCTGAGGCCATGGCCGGCGCGGCACCCGCCGCACTGGCCCGATTCACCCGCGCGCCCCTGGCGTTCAAGGCGTGCGGATCACAGGAGAACCTCCATGAAACGCGATCTGGAAACGACCACTGAAATGAGCAGCGACAACCGCAAGAACTGGACCTTCAACGATCTCGAAGGCTGGCTCAACGCCCAACGCATCACCGAGATCGAATGTCTGGTGCCCGACCTCACCGGCGTGGCGCGCGGCAAGATCCTGCCCCGCAACAAATTCACCGAAGACCGCGGCATGCGGCTGCCCGAAAGCATCATCGGGCTGACCGTGACCGGCAACTGGCCCGACGACGAAAAGCTCGAACAGCTCATCGCCGACACCGACCGCGACATGAACCTGGTGCCCGACCCGGCCACCGCCCGCGTCGTGCCCTGGGCCACCGACCCGACCGCGCAGGTCATCCACGACTGCTATTTCAAGGACGGCAGCCCGGTGGACTACGCGCCGCGCACCGTGCTCAAGAACGTGCTCAAGCTGTACGCCGCCCGCGGCTGGGCGCCGGTGGTGGCGCCCGAGCTGGAGTTCTATCTGGTCGACAAAAACACCGACCCCGACATGCCGCTGCGCCCGCCGGTGGGCCGCTCGGGCCGCGCCGAGACCTCGCGCCAGCACTACAGCATCGACGCGGTCAACGAATTCGACCCGCTGTTCGAGGACATCTACGACTACTGCGACGCGATGGATCTCGACGTCGACACCCTGATTCACGAAGTCGGCGCCGGGCAGATGGAAATCAACTTCCTGCACGGCGACCCGCTGGATCTGGCCGACAAGGTGTTCTTTTTCAAGCGCACCATCCGCGAAGCGGCGATGCGGCACAACATGTTCGCCACCTTCATGGCCAAGCCGATGGCCGGCGAGCCGGGCAGCGCGATGCACGTGCACCAGAGCGTGGTGGACATCAAGACCGGGCGCAATGTGTTCAGCAACCCCGACGGCAGCCCGTCCGACCTGTTCCTGCACTACATCGGCGGTCTGCAGAAATACATCCCGCACGTCATGGCGCTGTTCGCGCCCTACGTCAACTCCTACCGCCGGCTGGTCGCCAACACCGCGGCGCCGACCAACGTCGAGTGGGGTGCTGACAACCGCACCGTAGGTATCCGCATCCCGAACTCCGGGCCGGAGAACCGGCGCATGGAAAACCGGGTGATCGGCGCCGACGCCAACCCCTACGTCGCGCTGGCCGCCAGCCTGGCCTGCGGATATCTGGGCATGGTCAACGCCATCGCCCCGCTGCCGGAGATGACCACCAACGCCTACGCCACGCCGCTGGCCACCCCGCTGCCGCAAAGCCTGTCCGAATCGGTGCGGCTGCTTGACGAGGTGCCGGAAATCGAAGCGGTGCTGGGCAAGCGCTTCTGCGGCATCTACAAGGCGGTGAAGATGAGCGAATACGCCGAGTTCATGAAAGTCATCAGCCCGTGGGAGCGCGAGCACCTGCTGCTGCATGTCTGAGCTTGGCCCGCCCCTTCGATCCACCGCTTTATCCCTGCTCGCGGCGACGCCGCCGCGGCCCGTTCACCCCCAATGAGGGCCGGCGCAACAGCCGGCCCCACCCCCAAGACGGAGATTTGCGATGAAACCCAACGACCTGCCGACGTTCGACACCGCGGCATTGCGGGCGCAGGACGCCGCACACCACCTGCACCCCTTCACCGACACCAAGAGCCTGAACGCCGCCGGCAGCCGCGTCATCGTGCGCGGCGAGGGCGTGCGCATCTGGGACTCCGAGGGTCACGAAATCATCGACGGCATGTCCGGGCTGTGGTGTGTCAACCTCGGCTACAGCCGGCAGGATCTGGTCGATGCCGCAACCCGGCAGATGCAGACCCTGCCGTACTACAACGCGTTTTTCAAGACCACCACGGCGCCTGCGGCTGAACTCGCCGCGCTGCTGCCCGAGGTCGCGCCGCCCGGGTTCAACCATGTGTTTTTCACCAACTCGGGCTCCGAGGGCAACGACACCATCATCCGCCTGGTGCGCCGCTACTGGGACCTGATGGGTCAGCCGCAGCGCAAGACCCTCATCAGCCGCCGCAATGCCTACCACGGCAGCACCCTGGGCGGGGCGTCGCTGGGCGGCATGGAAGGCATGCACGCGCAGGGCGATCTGCCGCTGCCGGGCATCGTCCACATCGACCAGCCGTATCAACTGCAGCACGGCAAGCCGGGCGAGAGCGCGCACGACTTCGGGCTGCGCGCGGCACGCTGGCTGGAAGACAAAATCCTCGAACTCGGCGCGGACAAGGTCGCGGCGTTCATCGGCGAGCCGGTGCAGGGCGCCGGCGGCGTGATCATCCCACCGGCGAGCTACTGGCCGGAGGTCCAGCGCATCTGCGACAAATACGGCATCCTGCTGGTGTCCGACGAGGTGATCTGCGGCTTCGGCCGCCTGGGCACGTGGTTCGGCTGCCAGCACCCGCACATCAACTCCCACCCCGACCTCATCACCTTCGCCAAGGGCGTGACCTCAGGCTATCTGCCGCTGGGCGGGGTGCTGGTGGGCGACCGCGTCGCGCAGTTGCTGATCGACAAGGGGGGCGACTTCAACCACGGCTTCACCTATTCCGGCCACCCGACCTGCTGCGCGGTGGCCATCGCCAACGTGAAGGCGCTCCGCGCAGAAGGAGTGGTCGAGCGGGTTGCGAACGACCTCGCCCCGTATCTGGCGGAAAAGTTCGCGACCCTGGGCGACCATCCGCTGGTCGGCGACGCGCAAAGCCTGGGAATGGTCGCCGGTTTGGTGCTGTACAAGGACAAGGCCTCGCGCACCCTGTTCCCCGCCGATCTGGGCGTGGGCTACATCTGCCGCGACCACTGCTTCAACAACGGCGTGGTGATGCGCGCGGTGGAGGAACGCATGATCATCGCCCCGCCGCTGGTCATGACCCATGCCGACATCGACGAAATGATCCGCCGCATCCGCAAAAGCCTGGACGACACCTTCGCCGGGCTGCAACAGAAGGGCTTGATATAAATTCCCGGCGCGCTGCACGATAGACCCGTGCCGGCCCCGCGCCAACATCGACTGGTACGGGATTTGCAGGAGTTCCACCGCTTCACCCCGCAGTTTTCCTCACCCATCACAAACCGATTCTGGAGGGAATGACCTATGCCACACCCGATCAAACGCAAGCTGCTCGCGGCCTTCGCTGCGGCCGGCGCCGCGCTCGCGCTGGGCAGCTTCGCCCCGGCGCAGGCCGCGGACAACGTGCTCAATATGTACAACTGGTCGGACTACATCGCCCCGACCACGGTGCCGGACTTCGAGAAGGAGTACGGCATCAAGATGCGCTACGACACCTTCGACTCCAACGAGACCCTGTTCGCCAAGCTGGTCGCGGGCGACACCGGGTATGACATCGTCGTGCCCTCGTCCAACTGGGGAGCGCTGGACATTCGCGGCGGGCTGCTGCACCCGATCGACAAGTCCAAGATCCCCAATTACAAGAACCTCAACCCCGAGCTGATGAAGCAGCTCGCCGCGGTCGACCCCGGCAACAAATATCTCATTCCCTGGATGTGGGGTTACACCACGGTCGGCATCAACGTCGACAAGGTGAAGAAAGCCCTGGGCAACACCCCGATGCCCGACAACCCCTGGGATCTGATCTTCAACCCGACCTACGCCGACAAGATCAAGTCCTGCGGCATTTCGATGCTCGACTCCGGGCAGGACATCATGGAAGCGGCGTTCGTCTACCTAAACATCCCGCAGGACACCAACAACACCGCCGACTTCGAAAAAGCCTGGGCGATGGTGCAGAAGGTGCGCAAAGACGTGAAGCTGTTCTCGTCCTCGGGTTACATCAACGATCTGGCCGGCGGCAACATCTGCATGTCGCTGGGCTGGTCGGGTGACATGGGCATTGCCTACCGCCGTGCCAACGAGGCCAAGAACGGCGTGCACATCAAGGTGTTCCCGCCGACCCACGGCGCGGTGATTTTCATCGACACCATGGCCATCCCCAAGGACGCCAAGCACATCGACAACGCCTACAAGTTCATCAACTACCGCCTGCAACCCAAGGTGTGTGCGGCCGACACCAACACGGTGTTCTATGCCAACCCGGTGCCGGCCTCGCTGGAATACGTCAACCCGGCGGTCAAGGACAACGACTTCGTTTTCCTCAGCCCCGAGATGATGAACAAGCTGCGTCCGCCCAAGGTGTACACCAGCGACGAGCGCCGCCTGGTCACCCGGCTGTACACCAAGTTCAAGACCGGTCTGTGATGCGTGTCTGATGTCTCATCCCCACGCGGCCGCGGCTGAATCTGCGGCCGCGCGGGGCCGACCAACCCTTCCCCTTCGCTGCCGCGTGCAGCCCCGTCGACGTGAGTCCATCGCCCTCCACGGCCCAGCCCTTCATTCGTATCGACGGCGTCACCCGCCGCTTCGATGAAGTCGTTGCCGTCAACGACATCCACCTCGACATCGATCAAGGCGAAATCTTCGCGCTGCTCGGCTCCTCGGGCTGCGGCAAGTCCACGCTGCTGCGCATGCTCGCCGGATTCGAGACGCCCACCTCCGGGCGCATCCTGCTCGAAGGCCAGGACATCACCGATCTGCCCCCGTATGAGCGGCCGATCAATATGATGTTCCAGTCCTACGCGCTGTTTCCGCATCTGACGGTGTTCGACAACATCGCCTTCGGCCTCAAGCGCGATGGCATGCCGCGTGCCGACATCCAGCGCCGGGTCGAGGAAATGCTCGAACTCGTGCAGCTGCGCGCCTACGGCAAACGCAAGCCACACCAGCTCTCAGGTGGCCAGCAGCAGCGCGTGGCGCTGGCGCGTAGTCTGGCCAAGCGACCGAAGCTCCTGCTGCTCGACGAACCGCTGGCCGCTCTGGACAAAAAGCTGCGCGAGCGCACTCAGCTCGAACTGGTCAACATCCTGCGCAAGGTCGGCGTGACCTGTGTGATGGTGACGCACGACCAGGAAGAGGCGATGACCATGGCCGACCGCATCGCGGTGATGCGCGACGGCGAGTTTCTGCAACTGGGCACGCCGATCGAAATCTACGAACACCCGCAGACCCGCTTCGTTGCCGATTTCATTGGCAACGTCAACATGTTCGACGGCGAGCTGGTGGTCGACGAGCCCGACCACTGCGTGGTGCAGACGGCAGACGGCCGTTTTCACATTGGCCACGGGGTCAGCGGCACCCTGGGCATGGCCGTCGCCGTGGCGCTGCGCCCCGAAAAAATCGGTCTGCAGGAAGGCAGCCATCCGCAGCCCGAAAACACCCTGGTCGCCCAGGTGTCCGGACGCTCGTACATGGGCAGCTACACCGCATACGAGCTGGAGCTGCCGAGCAAGCGCCGCATCCGCGCCACCGTATCCAACGCCGACCGCCACGCCGATCCGTTCGACGTCGGCACCACGGTCACGGTCAATTGGGCCAGCAATGCCCCGGTGATCATCGTCGACTGAACGCGCGCACCATCATGGCGTCCACCCCCGTCATCAAACGCACCCGCCGGCCCTGGAACTGGGGCCGCTCGGTGGTCATCGGCATCCCGCAGATCTGGCTGGCTGCGTTCCTGCTGCTGCCCTTTCTCATCCTGCTCAAGATCAGCGTGTCCGAGAGCGACGCCCTCGGCGTGGGCTTCAACCCGCTGGTGAGCTTCGCCAACGACACCCTGTCGCTGCAGCTGCGCTTCGCCCCCTACCTCGCGCTGGTGCGCGACAGCCTGTACATCATCACCTATCTGTACTCGCTGTGGTGGGCCTTCCTCACCACGGTGCTGTGCCTGGTCATCGGCTATCCGTTTTCCTATTTCATGGCGCGCGCCCGGCCCAGCATCCGACCGGCGCTGCTGATGCTGGTGATGCTGCCGTTCTGGACGTCGTTTCTCATCCGCATCTACGCGTGGAAGAACCTGCTGGACGTCAACGGGCTGATCAACCAGTTCCTGCTGTGGATCGGCATCATCCACCAGCCGCTGCAGATGCTGTTCACGCCGTTCTCGTTCATGATCGGCATGGTGTACGGCTACATCCCGTTCATGATCCTGCCGCTGTACGCCACACTGGTGAAAATGGACGTGCGGCTGATCGAGGCCGCCGCCGACCTCGGCGCCAAGCCGCTGAAAACCTTCTGGCTGGTGACGGTGCCGCTGTCGCGCTCGGGCATCATCGCCGGCAGCCTGCTGGTGTTCATTCCGGCGGTCGGTGAATACGTCATTCCCGAGTTGCTGTCGGGCCCGTCGACGCTGAACATCGGCCGGGTGATGTGGAACGAGTTCTTCTCCAACCTCGACTGGCAGCGCGCCTCGGCAGTGGCGATTGTGATGGTGCTGCTGATCCTGGTGCCGATCGCGGTGTTCAACAAGTACCAGACCAAGTCGCTGGAGGCCACGCGATGAAACGCTCAGCGTTGCTGCCAGTGACCTGGCTGTTGCTGGTCTACATCTTTCTGTACCTGCCGATCGTCGTGCTGGTCGTCTATTCGTTCAACGACTCGCGCATGGTCACGCTGTGGGGCGGCCTCACCCTCAAGTGGTACGGCGCGGTGCTGCATGACACCGAGGTGATCAACGGCCTGATCCTTTCACTCAAGGTCGCGTTCGCTACCGCGACCACCTCGGTGGTGCTGGGCACCCTGGCGGCGTTTGCGCTGGTGCGCTACCAGCGCTTCGCCGGCAAGGGGCTGCTGAACTTCATGATCAACATTCCGCTGGTCATGCCCACGGTGGTGATCGCACTGGCGCTGCTGATGTTTTTCGTCGCGGTGCAAAAGGCGGTTGGCTATCCGCAAAAGGGCTTTCTCACCATCTACATCGGCCACACGGTGATGGCCATTTCGTATGCCGCGGTGGTCATCCAATCGCGGCTGAAGGAAATGGACAAGTCCATCGAGGAAGCGGCGATGGATCTGGGCGCGCGGCCGTTCCAGGTGTTCATGCTCGTGACCCTGCCGTCGATTTCGCAGGCGCTGGTTTCGGCCTGGCTGCTGGCGTTCTCGCTGTCGCTCGACGAAGTGGTGATCTCAGCGTTCCTCTCCGGCCCCGGGGCGACGACCCTGCCGGTGGTGATTTTCTCGCGCGCGCGACTGGGCTTGAACCCGACCATCAACGTGGTCGGCGCGATCATCGTCTATCTGGTCATCATCGCCGTGGCCGTCAGCAGTGTGCTGATCGCCCGGCGCGAACGTCAGCGCGCCCGCCAGGCGGCGCTGGCCCTGCAGCAAAACGCGGCGGACGCAGCGGCGCCCGCCTACGGTTCCGGTCTGCTGACCGCGGAGGGTCGCTGACACCTTGCAGGGTCAGCGGCTCGGCAACACAGGGGTCTGTTCACACCCGTCGTCATCTCCCTCACACACAACATCGACTCTGGAGGCTACACACCATGAACTCGTTCAAACTCACCGCGCTGGCGCTCGCCCTGGGGCTGGCGCCTACCCTGGCGCGGGCGGCCGACTCCAATGCCGAAATCCTGCAGCAGATCGAGGCGCTGAAAGCGAAGGTGCAGCAGCTCGAAGCCCAGGTCAAGGCGCAGCAGACCCAGATCCAAGACAACCAGAAGGCCACCGAGGACGCCAGCAAGGTCGCCAACCATGCCGACATCCAGGTCGCCGGCATGAAAGACGCGGCCGAGAAGTCGGGCTTTCAAGGCCTGAAGATCAGCGGCATGATCGCTCCGGCCTACGTCTACAACCAGGACCAGCAGGCCAGCTCCTTCGTCTTCCTCAACCGCTCCAACGGCGACCCGTCGGCGTACTCGCTCTACAACTACGACAACTCCTACTTCGGCAGCGCCTACATCCAGTTCCAGAAGGAGACTGCCGGTGGGGTGAACTGGAACCTCACGCTGGCGCCCGATCGCGGTGCGGGGGTGAACATGAATGGCAACTCGATCATTCACGAAGCCTCGGTGTCGATTCCGATGAACAGCGATACCAAGCTGATCGCCGGCCAGATCCCGGACTGGGAAGGGTATGAATCGACCTGGGACAACCAGACCAAGCCCATCACCCACAACCTGCTGTTCGATTTCACCGAGCTGACCGCCTACACCGGCGTCGGCCTCGATCAGACCGTGGGCAACTGGGAATGGAAGGCGATGATCGCCAACATGAACTCGCCGCGCTACTACTACGGCGGCAATGGTGGGCGTGCGCCGGCTGTGGTGTTCCGCGCCGACTACTCGCCGCCGGGATACGACAATGCGGACATCGGCTTCTGGGCGATGGTGGGCAAGCTGCCCAACTCCAACGTCGTGACCGATGGCATGGGTAATGCGGTGCTGGATGCAAATGGCAACACGACAGCACTCTTCCCCACCGGCACGTCCACCGCGCAGATGTTTGAAGTCGACGGCTACATGACCAACGGCGACTGGGGCTATTACGGCCAAGTCGGCTACGGCCAGCAGACCGGCGCGGCCTACAACGGCGGCAAGGCCAAGTGGTGGGGTCTGTCGGGCATGCTCACCTACAACTTCACCCCGAGGTTCCTGGGCTTTGCTCGGGCCGATTACCTCAACAACAGCAGCAACGGCGGCGGTCTGCCCGGTGGCTACATGAACCCGACGTCCGGCGGCGCTGGCGCGACGTTCAACGGTGTCAACGGCTTCGGCCCCGGCTATGCGTACGACCCGGTGGCCGGCACCTGGAGCATCACCGACCCGAACAAGGGCGCCAACCGCTTCGCGCTGTCGCTGGGCTGGAACTACCTGCTGACCGAATCGACCACGCTGAAAATGGAGTATCGCTACGACCGCTCCAACCTCAACACCTTCTACAACGTGTCCGATGGCAGCTACAAGAAATACAACAACCTGCTGGCTGCATCGGTGGTCGTGAGCTTCTGATCGGTGCCGTGCGGGCGGCTCGGTTGCGGGCCGCCCGCCGTTTCTTCCCCTCACCGTTTCAGATGATGACTCGCCCTGTCGACTTTTCCTCCAGCGGGGCGGCCGCCGAAGCGTTCGCCCCGGCGCCCGACCGGGTGCTGCGGGGCGACCCGCAGCAACTCGCGTGGACGCACTACACCGACCCCACCGGCCAGTTCAGCGCTGGCACCTGGCAGGGCGAGGCCGGCGCCTGGCGGGTGCGCTACGCCCCGCATGAAGAGGAGTTCTGCGTGCTGCTCGAAGGCCGCGTGACCCTGCGCGGCGGCGACGGAAGCATGCACGAATTCAAAGCCGGCGACGCCTTTGTCGTCCCCGGCGGATTCACCGGCATCTGGGAAAACCACGGCCGGGTGCGCAAGCACTTCGCCATCCTGCTGCTGGCGGCGCCCTCGAGTTGAGTCTCACCTGAGGCTGCTGCGCGCCGCTGCCGGCGGCCGACCGTTCACATTCACACCTCACACTCATCCCCCAGGAGATTCGCATGAACGCCCCCAACACCCGCGACCTCTGGCACGGTCGCGCTGCCGACCTGATAGCCCGCGGCATCGACGGCCGCATGGTCATCGATGGTCGCCGCTGGAACGCGGTCGACGGCAGCCTGTTCGACTGCATCTCCCCGCTCGATGGCAAGGTCATCGCCCGCGTCGCCCGCGGCAAGGCGGCCGACATCGACCGCGCAGTGGCCAGCGCCCGCGCCGCGTTCAACGACCGCCGCTGGGCTGGCAAGTCGCCGGGTGAGCGCAAGAAAGTGCTGGTCGCTTTTGCCGAGGCGATGCGCGCGGCACGCGACGAACTCGCGCTGCTCGAAACCCTGGACATGGGTAAACCCATCCGCAACAGCCTGAACACCGATGTGTCGGCCGCGGCGCGCTGCATTCAATGGTTCGGCGAAGCGACCGACAAGATTTACGACGAGATCGCCCCGACCGGCGACAACGCCCTGGCGCTGGTCACCCGCCAGCCGGTCGGCGTGGTCGGCGCCATCGTGCCGTGGAACTACCCGATGCTCATGGCGTCGTGGAAGCTGGGCCCGGCGCTGGCCGCTGGCAACAGCGTGGTACTCAAGCCCAGCGAAAAGTCGCCGCTGACTGCGCTGCGGCTGGCCGAACTGGCGCTCGAAGCCGGGCTGCCTGAAGGCGTGCTCAACGTCGTGCCGGGTTATGGCCACGAGGCGGGTGAGGCGCTGGCGCTGCACATGGATGTCGATGCCATCGGCTTCACCGGTTCGACGCGCACCGGCCGGCGCATGCTGGAGTATTCCAGCCGCAGCAATCTCAAGCGCGTGTACAACGAGCTCGGCGGCAAGTCGGCCAACATCGTGTTCGCCGATTTCGACGACCTCGACCGCGCCGCCGAAACCGCCATTGGCAGCATGTTCTACAACCAGGGCGAGAGCTGCAACGCGCCGTCGCGGCTGCTGGTGCAGGACAGCATCGCCGACGCCTTTGTAGAAAAGCTCGCCGCGCTCACGCCGCAGTACCACCCGGCCGACCCGCTGGACCCGGACACCGTGCTCGGCGCGCTGGTCGATGAAACGCAGACGCAGACGGTGCTGGGCTACATCCAGTCCGGCAAGGACGAAGGCGCGCGCTGCCTGGTCGGCGGCTGCCGGGCGCTGGAACACACCGGCGGGCAGTATGTGGCGCCGACGGTGTTCGACGGCGTAAAGAACAGCATGAAAATCGCCCGCGAAGAAATTTTCGGCCCGGTGCTGGCGGTGATCCGTTTTCACACCGAGGCCGAGGCGATCGCCATCGCCAACGACTCGACCTACGGCCTGCACGCCGGGGTGTGGACGCGCAACCTCGACCGCGCGGTGCGGGTGTCGCGCGCGCTGCAGGTCGGCACCGTGCACGTCAACCAATACGACGAGGACGACATCACCGTGCCGTTCGGCGGGGTCAAGCAATCGGGCAACGGCCGCGATAAGTCGCTGCACGCCTTCGACAAATACACCGAACTCAAGACCACCTGGATGCGCATCGACGCGCAATGAAGCGCGCCGCAGCAGAACATCAACGGAGACTCCACATGAACCACTCAGCCAACGAACAACTCCAGGCCCGCCGTGCCGCCGCCACCCCGCGCGGCGTCGGCGTGATGGCCGGTTTTTACGCCGACCGCGCCGAAGGCGCCGAGCTGTGGGACGTCGAAGGACGGCGCTTCATCGACTTTGCCGGCGGCATCGCCGTGCTCAACGTCGGCCACCGCCATCCGCGCATCGTCGCCGCGATTGAAGCGCAACTGCAGCGCTTCACCCACACCTGCTACCAGGTCGTGCCGTATGAGAGCTACGTCAGCCTGGCGGAAAAGCTCAACGCCCTGACCCCCGGCAGCCATGCGAAAAAGACCGCGCTGTTTTCCACCGGCGCCGAAGCGGTGGAAAACGCGGTGAAGATTGCCCGCGCCCACACCGGCCGCGGCGGGGTCATCGCCTTTGGCGGCGCGTTCCACGGCCGCAGCCTGTTTGCCGTGTCGCTCACCGGCAAGGTGCAGCCGTACAAGGCCGGGTTCGGCCCGTTCCCGCCGGAGATCTACCACGCGCCATTTCCGGCCGAGGGCAGCGATCTCGCCGCAGTGAAAAAGGCGGTTGAACACCTGTTCAAGGCGGACATCGAACCCTCGCGGGTGGCGGCGATCATTTTCGAGCCGATCCAGGGCGAGGGCGGGTTCAACGTCATCTCGTTTGAGGCGGTGCAGTGGCTGCGCGAGCTGTGCGATGCGCACGGCATCGTGCTCATCGCCGACGAGGTGCAGACCGGCTTTGGCCGCACCGGTAAGCTGTTCGCGATGGAGCACTTCCATGAGCAAACCGGGGTGCTGCCCGATCTGATGACCATTGCCAAATCGCTGGCCGCGGGCACGCCGCTGTCGGCGGTGACCGGCCGCGCCGACATCATGGACGCGCCCGCCCCCGGCGGCCTCGGAGGCACCTACGCTGGCAACCCGCTCGCCATCGCCGCAGCGCATGCGGTGATCGACGTGATGCGCGACGAGGCGCTGCCCGCGCGCGGACAAAAGCTGGGCGATGCGCTCAAGGCGCGGCTGAATGCCCGCCGCGCCGATGTGCCGAACATCGCCGACGTGCGCGGGCTGGGGGCGATGGTCGCGGTGCAGTTCAACGACCCGGCCAGCGGCGCGCCCGACGCCGCGTTCACCAAGCGGGTGCAGGCCGAGGCGCTGCAGCGCGGGCTGATCCTGCTGACCTGCGGCGTGGACTACAACGTCATCCGCTTCCTGTTCCCGCTGACCATCACCGAGCCAGTGTTCAACGAGGCGCTGGACGTGCTCGATGCGTCGCTGACTGCGGCGCGCGGCTGAACATCGACCGCGGCACTGGACTTTGCGCGCGCGGCCTGGCTCAATGCCGCCGCGGCTTGCGCCCGGCGCGGGCCAGCACCGCGTCGTACAGCGCGCGCGGCAGCACGTGCAGCAACTTGCTCACCAGCGCCATCTGCCACGGAATGGTCGCGTAGGCGCGGCCACGGTCGATCGCGCGCAGCGCGCGTCGGGCAAACGTGTCGGCGTCGAGCAGAAAGGGCATCGGAAACGGGTTGCCGGCGGTCATCGGCGTGGCGACATACCCGGGGCTGATGGTCACCACCTTCACCCCGCTGCCGCGCAGTTCCACCCGCAGGCTTTCGAGCGAGCGGATCAGCGCGGCCTTGCTGGCGCTGTAGGCGGCGTGACCCGGCAGGCCGCGCACCCCGGCGACGCTGGCGATGCCCACCAGCGTGCCGTGGCCGCGTTGCTGCATCGGCGCAATGAACGGCGCCAGCGTGGCCAGCGCGGCGCGCCAGTTGGTGTCCATGATGTCGGCGGCGATCGCCAGGTCTTCTGCGCGACGCAGATCGACCCCGTGGCTGATGCCGGCGTTGGCGATGACGACTTCGGGGCAGCCCCGTTCGGCCAGCAAGCTCTGCGCCGCCGCGCCCCAGGCCGCCTGATCGCGCACGTCGACCGCCCGCACCTGCGCCCGGCTCTCACATTGCGCCGCGGTGGCGTGCAACGCGTCAGCGCGGCGGCCGATCAGCACCACGCGCTGCCCGCGTGCCGCATAGGCGCGCGCCAGCGCCGCGCCCAGCCCGCTGGACGCGCCGGTGATCAGCACCCAGCTCTCGCTCATCGCTGCGTCTCGCCAGCGCTGCCGCCAGGGGTGAACACCGCGCGCACTCGCCCGTCCATCGAGAGCAGGCCCTGCAGACCGTCGAAGCGAAGCTGGTCGCCGCTCAGGCGGCTAGCGCCCTGCTCGATCTGCGTCGGCCGGTTGGACTCGACCACCTGGGTGTTGGGAAAGATGTTGAGAAAATCACTGCGCACCACCAGCGGCGGCTGCCCGCCGCCGGCCTTTCGCCGCACCACCGCGTCGCCGATGAGCTGCAGATTGCTGCCGTCGGCGTTCGACCGGCCCTGCTGCGCCTGCGCCAGGGTCACCACGCCTTCGGCGGTCTGGGTGCGCAGCCGCGGATCGATGAGGGTGAAGGTGTTCTGCGCGGGGTCGTGCACCATCTGCCGGCCCGACAGCAGCGAGGTCAGCCGCCCCTGCGGGTCGTAGCGCTCGGTGCGGAAGTCGTGCAGCACGTAGTCCGGCAGCACCGGGCCGGCTGGCGGCTTTTCCGCCCCTTTTTCCGCCTGCAGCACCACCTGCGCGACCCACCAGCTGAACGCGGCGGCCAGCGCCAGCAGCAGCAGCGGCATCCACGCGCTCAGCCGCAGCCACAGCGCGCGCAGCCGCCGCAGCGTCGTGGGCGAAGCCGGTCGCATCGTTCAACCTCAGCGCGAGCCGGCCAGCGGCTGCGGATGATGCGGCGCGCCGTCGAGCGCATCGCGCAGCCAGCGCGCATACGCGCCGCGCGCGGCGAGCAGCAGATCGGCGACTTCGCGCACCGCCCCCAACCCGGCCGGGGCGCGGGTGACATGCCGCACGCGCGCGAGCACCTCCGGGTGCGCCGACGGCGGCGCAGCGGCAAACGCCGCGCGGGCGATCAGCCCCAGGTCGGGCCAGTCGTCGCCCATCACCGCAGTCTGCGCCCAGTCAACGCCCAGGGCTTTCTGCACACCGTCTGCAGCCGGCAGCTTGGCCCCACTGCCCAGCACGCTGTGGAGCAGCCCGAGTTCGGCAATGCGCGCGCGCAGCGGTGGGCTGTCGCGGCCGGAGATGATCACCGGCTCGACGCCCGAGGCCTGCAGCAGCTTCAGGCCATGCCCGTCGATAGTCGAAAACCGCTTGAGGGCTTCGCCCTGCTCGCCGTAGAGCAGGTCGCCCGGGGTGAGCACGCCGTCGACGTCGAGCAGCAGCAGCCGCACGTCCTGCACCGCCAGCAGCAGCTCGGGGTCGAAGGTCTGCGCCGGCGTGGGGTCGGCCGGGGAAAGGCGAAGGGCAGGCATGTCAGATCACCTTGGCGGCAAACAGGTCGTGCATGTTCAGCGCGCCGATCGGGCGCTGCTGCGGGTCGGTCACCAGCAGCTGGTTGATGCGGCGCTGCTCCATGATCTGCACCGCCTCCACCGCCAGCGCATCGGCGGCGATGGTCTGCGGATTCGGGTGCATCGCCTGGCCCGCCAGCAGCGCGTGCAGATCGGCGCCGCGCTCGATCAGCCGGCGCAGGTCGCCATCGGTGACGATGCCCGCCAGCCGCCCTGATTCGTCGACCACCGCGGTCATCCCCAGCCCCTTGCGGGTGATTTCCAGCAGCGCGGCGGTGAACGGCGCGTCGGCCGCGACCTGCGGCACCGCCTCGCCGGTGCGCATCACGTCGCGCACATGGGTCAGCAGCTTGCGGCCCAGGCTGCCGCCGGGATGGGTGCGGGCGAAATCGTCCGGGCCGAAGCCGCGCGCGTCGAGCAGCGCCACAGCCAGCGCATCGCCGAGCGCGAGTTGCGCGGTGGTGCTGGCGGTCGGCGCGAGGTTCAGCGGGCAGGCTTCCTGCTCGACCGCGCAGTCGAGGTGAATGTCGGCGTGGCGCGCCAGGGTCGAGTCCGCCCGGCCGGTGATGCTGATCAGCCGCGCACCCAGCCGCTTGACCAGTGGCACGATGCGGGTGAGTTCCTCGCTTTCGCCCGAGTTGGACAGCGCCAGGAACACATCGTCGGCAGTGACCATGCCCAGATCGCCGTGGCTGGCCTCGGCCGGGTGCACGAAATAGGCCGGCGTGCCGGTAGACGCCAGGGTCGCAGCGATCTTGCGCCCGACATGGCCGCTCTTGCCCATGCCCGACACCACCACGCGTCCGCCACTGTTGAGGATGCACTGCACCGCTGCCGCGAAAGCCTCAGCCAGCGGCGGCTGCCCCAGGCGCTGCCGCAGCGCCAGCAAGGCCGCCGCCTCGATGTCCAGCGTGCTTTGCGCAAGCTGCACCGCGCGGCTTCCGGGGTCGTGATTCGGACACATCCGCGCAGTATAAAAACCCGCTGCTCCCAAAGCCGTTGGCGCCGTCCGCTCGCCTTCCACCCCCATGACCCCACGTGTTCGAGGGGTTGAAATTGCCTAAACCCCCTATTTGGGGGGATACTTCGCCCCCATCATCAGATTTGCGCATCACCCTGGGGGGAAACATGCAAAAGTTATCGTTCTCGGTCGGACATCGAGCCGCCCTTGTTGTCCTTCTGGCTGCCAGCCTGACCGCCTGTGGCGGCGGAGGGGATGGCGGCGCGGCCGCGTCCGCGCAGAGCCTGAGCGCCAACGCGGCTGCGCCCTCCTCCACGTCGTCCGAGCCGACCACGACTAACGCCCCCGCGGCACCAGCCTCATCGGCCAGCGCGGCGTTGCGCAGAACATCCTCCACCAATTCAGGCAGCACGAATTCGTCGTGGTGGAATTCTTGGTGGAATTCCTGGGCCAACGCCACTTCATCGGCCTCGACGTCGACGTCCACCACCTCGACGTCCACCACCTCGACGTCCACCACC
>CAYMDM010000034.1:0-28510 GCA_964389235.1 uncultured Burkholderiaceae bacterium | reverse complement strand
GTCGAGCGCCCCCGCCACTGCCCCGGCACTGCCACCCGCCGCGCCGGCGATGCCCAGCCCCGCAGCGTCACCCCGCGCCGCAACGCCGGCGGCCCCCGCCGCACCCGACACCCCGCCGGATGCAACGGCGGCCTATCTGCACAATCCGCCGCCGCCGTATCCGCGGCTGTCGCGCCAGCTTGGCGAGGAAGGCACGACGGTGCTGCGGGTGCTGGTCAGCGCCGGCGGCAAGCCGCTGGTGGTCGAAGTGCATGCCAGCAGCGGCTACAGCGCGCTGGACAACGCGGCGCTGGAGACGGTGCGGCAATGGCGCTTCGTGCCGGCCAGCCACGCGGGCGAGCCGGTCGCGGCCTGGGTACAGGTGCCGGTGCGGTTTCGCATCCTGCAGTGAGCGCCGCGCGGCGCTGCCGAATCAGTCGATGAGCAGCGCGCGTTGCAGCAGCAGCGCCTCATCCAGCCCCGCGGGCAGATCGCCGAACGCTCCGCCCGGCCCCTGCTGCAGCCGGCTGGCGCAGAACGCCTCGGCCACCGATGCTGGGGCTTGCTGCAGCAGCAGCGAAGCCTGCTGCGCCAGCACCAGATCCTGGGTGAAGCGCCGCGCCTCGCCCGGCTGCACCCCGGCCGCCAGCGCCGACAGCACGCGGCCGGCGTGGGCGTCGAACGCGGCGTGGCGCGCGCGCGCCGGGGCCCACTCGGCGGCCAGCACCTCGGCCGCCTGCGGCAGCCGGGACAGCGCGCGCAGCACGTCCAGCGCCATCACATTGCCCGAGCCCTCCCAGATGGAGTTGACCGGCATTTCGCGGTAAATGCGGCCGAGGTTGTCCTCCTCGACGTAGCCGTTGCCGCCGAGCACTTCCATCGCCTCCGCCGCCAGGGTCGGGCCGCGCTTGCACGTCCAGTATTTCGCCGCCGGGGTGAGCAAGCGGCGCCAAACCGCGGACACCGTGTCGTCGCCGCCGTCGAACGCGGCGGCCAGCCGCACCGCCAGCGCAATCGCCGCCTCGACTTCCAGCGCCATGTCGGCCAGCACCCGGCGCATCAGCGGCTGCTCGATCAGCAGCGCGCCGAACGCGCGGCGATGCCGCGCGTGATGCACCGCCTGCGACAGCGCCTGCCGCATCAGCCCGGTGGTGCCCAGCACGCAATCCAGCCGGGTGTAGGTGCCCATTTCCAGAATGGTCGGGATGCCGCGGCCTTCTTCGCCGAGCAGCCGCCCCCACGCCCCCTGGAACTCGACTTCCGACGAGGCGTTGGAGCGGTTGCCGACTTTGTCTTTGAGCCGCTGGATCAGCACCGGGTTTTTGCTGCCGTCGGGCGCCCAGCGCGGCACGACAAAGCAGCTCAGCCCCCCGGGCGCCTGCGCCAGCACCAGATGCGCGTCGCATTGCGGCGCGGAGAAAAACCACTTGTGGCCGGTAATGCGCCACCCGTCGCCGTCGCGCTCGGCGCGGGTGGTGTTGACCCGCAGGTCGGAACCGCCCTGCTTTTCGGTCATGCCCATGCCGATCAGGCCGCCGCGCTTTTGCGCCAGCGGGCGGTCGCTGGCGTCGTATTCGGGGCGCAGCAGGGTGGGCAGCCAGTCGCGCCGCAGCTCGGGGTCGCGCCCCATCGCGGCAATCGCGCCATAGGTCATGGTCGTCGGGCACAGGGTGCCGGCTTCGATCTGGGTCTGCAGGATGAACCCGGCGGCGCGCGCGGCGTGGGCGCCTGCGCGCGGATTCGCCCAAGGCCCGCTGTGCAGCCCGCGGCGGGTGATGTCGGCCATCAGCGCATGCCAGGCCGGATGGAACTCGACGGCATCGACTCGGTTGCCGCGCGCGTCGGTCACATGCGCAATCGGCGGCACCGCATTGGCCAGCCGCCCCTGCTCGAACTGCTCGGGCGTGCCCAGCTCGGCGCCCTGCTGCTGCAAGGCCGCCTGCGCCCAGCCGGCGCCGGCGCGCTCGACTGCGGTCTGCAAGGCCGGGTCGGCGGTGTAGAGGTTGTAGCGGCGCAGCGGCTGCGGCTGGTTTTCGACGGTGTGGGTGGGCCAGGTCATGCGAGTCTCCGAAGGGCTCGGCCAGCGGCGCGCTGGCCGGGGGTTTGAGTTGGGTGCTGTGTCGCAGCTAATTTAGCGGCGTGACCTGCCCGCTACCATCCGGGGCTTTGTGCTTCGGGGCGCGACGCCGCCGCGCGCCCGTTTTCTGCTCATGCCCCTGTCCACCCCTGAAGTCGATCCTGCCGGCTCGGCCGCGCTGAGCCGCGGCCGGCTGTGGCTGCTCGCCGTGCTGCTGGCCATCGTGTGGCTGGGCACCCTGGGATGGCGCGATCTGGTGCCGACCGACGAGGGACGCTACGCCGAAATCCCGCGGGAGATGGTCGTCAGCGGCGACTGGGTCACGCCCACGCTGGACGGGTTCAAGTATTTCGAAAAGCCCCCGCTGCAATACTGGACGACGGCGATTGCCTACGAGCTGTTCGGCCAGGGCGAGTGGCAGGCGCGGCTGTGGACCGGGCTGACTGGTCTGCTGACGGTGCTGTTCGCCGGCTTTGCCGGAGCGCGGCTGTTCGGCCGTCGCGCCGGGGTGTTCGCCGCCGCGGTGCTCGCGTCCAGTCTGTACTGGAACGCGATGGGTCACATCAACACCCTGGACATGGGCACCGCGGCGACGATGGGTGGCAGCCTGCTGGCGTTTCTGCTGGCGCAGCGGCCGGGCGCCAGCCGCGCGCAGACGCGAGGATGGATGTGGGCCTGCTGGGCGCTGATGGCGCTGGCGGTGCTGTCCAAGGGGCTGATCGGCATCTTGCTGCCCGGCGCGGTGCTGGTGATCTACACCCTGCTCTATCGAGACTGGAAACTGTGGACGCGGCTGCACCTGATCAGCGGGCTGATCATCCTGCTGGTGATTGCCCTGCCGTGGTTCGTGCTGGTGCAGCTGCGCAACCCGGAGTTCTTCGACTACTTTTTCATCTATCAGCAGTTCACCCGCTTTCTCACCGACAAGCTGCACCGCCCCGGGCCTTGGTGGTATTTCATCCCCATCGTTCTGCTGGGGGTGCTGCCGTGGCTGGGCACGCTGTTTGCCGCGCTGAAGCACGGCGCGCGCCAGCCGGCGCAGCCAGGCCGCGACCCGCGCGGGCAGCCGCGAGCGTTCAATCCGCACGCGATGCTGCTGATCTGGGCGGTGTTCATTTTCGTGTTTTTCAGCATTTCCAAATCCAAGCTGCCGTCTTACGTGCTGCCGATTTTTCCGGCGCTGGCGCTGCTGATGGGCGACCAGCTCGACAAGGCGCGGCGCGGCGCGCTGCGCTGGCAGTTTGCGCTGCTGGCGGCGATCGGCCTGGTTGCGGTGATCGGGCTGACCCAGCTCTGGCGGGCGGGCAACAACCTCACCCCGGGTGCGCTGTACCAGCAATACGGCTGGTGGCTGGAAGTGCCGGCGGTGCTGGCACTGGTCACCGGTCTGCTCGCCTGGTGGTGGGAAGGCCAGGGCCGGCGCACCCGCGCGGTGATCACCGTGGGCATTGCGCTGTTCCTGGGCATCACCGTCGGCCTGCAGCAGTTTCAGATTCTGGGCCGCACCGCGTCGAGCAAGGATGTGGTCGCGGCGATCCGCCCCTGGCTGCACCCGGGGCAGCCGTTCTACACCGTCGGCACCTATGACCAGACGCTTCCGTTCTATCTGAACCGCACCGTCACCGTGGTGGCCTATCAGGGCGAGCTGCACTTCGGCATGGAACAGGCGCCCAATCAGTGGATTCCGACCCTGCAGCAGTTCGCCGCGCAATGGCAGCGCGACGTGCGTCCGCTGGCGCTGATGCCCCCGCCGATCCTCCCCGAGCTGCAGCGCCTGCATGTGCCGATGACCGTGATCTACCGCGCGCCTCGCTTTGTGGTCATCGCCAGGCCGGGGCAGGACTACGGTGCGGCGGCACAAGCTGCGGCAACTCGCCTGCCCGCGCAGTGGAACGCGCCGGCAGCCGCGCCAGCGGAGGCAGCGAATTGACCCCGATTGCCTTCGCGCTAGTGCTCACCGGCGTGTTGCTCAACGCCGCGGCGCAATTGCTGATCAAGGCCGGTGCCGAAACCGCCGGGCAGTTCAGCTTCACCGCCGGCAACATCCTGCGTGCCGGATTGCACTTCGCGTTGCAGTGGCAGATTCTGCTCGGGCTGGCGTGCTACGCGGTGTCGGTGGTGGTGTGGATCCTGGCGCTCACCCGCGTGCAGGTGTCGATCGCCTACCCGATGCTGTCGCTGGGCTATGTGGTCACCGCCTTTGCCGCGTGGTGGCTGTTCGGCGAGGCGCTGACCGCGCAGAAGCTCATCGGCATTGCCATCATCATCATCGGCGTGGTCGTCGTCGCCCGCGCCTGACCTGTATGACCAATCACGACATCCTCCCCTTCACCCGACCGGACATCGACGAGGAAACGATCGCCGGCGTCGCCGAAGTGCTGCGCAGCGGCTGGATCACCACCGGGCCGTGGAACACGCGCTTCGAGCAGGCGTTAAGCGACTATTTCGGCGGCTGCCCGGTGCTGACCTACAGCTCAGGCACGGTGACCATGGAAATCGCGCTGCGGCTGCTGGGCGTCGGCGCGGGTGACGAAGTCATCACCACCCCGCTGTCGTGGGTGGCCACGGCCAACGTCATCCTGGCGGTCGGCGCAACGCCGGTGTTCGTGGACATCGACCCGGTCACGCGCAACATTGACGCTGCCCGCATCGAAGCCGCGATCACCCCGCGCACCAAGGCGCTGCTGCCGGTGCACCTGGCCGGTTTGCCGTGCGATCTCGACGCGATTTATGCGATCGCCCAGCGCCACGGCCTGCGGGTGATCGAAGACGCGGCGCAGGCCATCGGCAGCCACTGGCGCGGCCAGCGCGTCGGCAGCTTTGGCGACTTCGCCTCGTTCAGCTTCCACCCGAACAAGAACATCACTTCGATCGAAGGCGGCTGTCTGGTGCTGCCGCCGGACGCCGACGTGGAACTGGCGCGGCGGCTGCGGCTGCAGGGTGTGCAGCGCAGCGGCCTGGACGGCATGGAAGTCGATGTGCTCGGCGGCAAGTCCAACCTCACCGACGTGGCCGCGCGGGTCGGCTGGGGGCAGTTGCAGCGCCTGGCCGCGTTCAACGCCCGCCGCACCGAGCTGGCGACGCTGTATTTCGACGCGCTGGCGGCCATCCATCTGCCCGAGCGCGGGGTGCAGCTGCCGCCACGCGATCTGGAGCAGAGCAACTGGCATATGTTCCAGATCGTGCTGCCGCTGCAACTGCGCCGCGCCGAGGTGATGCAGGCGATGAAAGACCGCGGCATCGTCACCGGGGTGCACTACCCGCCGATCCATCTGTTCGCGTTGTACCGTGCCCGAGGCTTCAAGCCTGGGGATTTTCCGCACGCCGAGCGCGTCGGCGCGTCCATCCTCACCCTGCCGCTGTTCCCGGCGATGCGCGATGCCGACGTGCACCGCGTCGCGGCTGCGCTGGACGCGGTGCTGCGAGAATTCGGCGCATGAGTCTGCATCCCCATCCCGCCGTTTCGGTGGTCATTCCGGTCTACAACGAGGAGGCCGGGCTGCCTGCGCTGTTCGCTCGGCTCTACCCGGCTCTCGACGCGCTGGGCGAGCCGTACGAAATCATTTTTGTTAACGACGGCAGCCGCGACCGCTCGGCCGCGCTGCTGGCCGAGCAGCAGCGGCTGCGGCCGGACGTCACCCGTGTGGTGCTGTTCAACGGCAACTACGGCCAGCACATGGCCATCCTCGCCGGCTTCGAGCAGACCCGCGGCGAGGTGGTCGTGACCCTGGACGCCGATCTGCAGAACCCGCCGGAGGAGATCGGCAAGCTGCTGGCCAAGATGCGCGAGGGCTACGACTACGTCGGCAGCATCCGCCGCATGCGGCAGGACAGCTGGTTTCGCCGCCACGCCAGCCGGGCGATGAACAAGCTGCGGGAAAAAATCACCCGTGTGCGCATGACCGATCAGGGCTGCATGCTGCGTGCCTACGGTCGCCAAGTGGTCGACACGGTCAACCGCTGCACCGAGTCCAACACCTTCGTGCCGGCGCTGGCCTACACCTTTGCGCTCAATCCGACCGAAATCGAGGTCGCGCACGAGGAGCGCGCCGCCGGCGAGTCCAAGTATTCGCTGACCAAGCTGATCCGGCTGAACTTCGACCTGGTCACCGGCTTTTCTCTGGTGCCGCTGCAGGTGATGTCGTATGTGGGCATCCTGCTGGCGCTGGCCTCGGGCGCGCTGTTCCTCTACCTGATGGTGCAGCGTCTGCTGTTCGGCTCGCAGGTGCAGGGTGTGTTCACCCTGTTTGCGATCACCTTCTGCTTTCTCGGGGTGATTCTGTTCAGCATCGGGCTGCTGGGCGAATACATCGGCCGCATTTACGAGCAGGTTCGCGGCCGTCCGCGCTATCTGGTGCATGCGGTGCTGCAGGATCTGCCACCCGCGCCCGGGGTGTTCGTGCCGCCGGCCGCATCGCGCCTGCCCCAGGGCGCCGCGCAACCGGCGCCGCAACCCGCGCTCGAATCGCGCGCGGCTGCCGGCGAGGACCTGGCGCCGTGAACCCCGCCGAGCTGTGAAAGCCGTCGTCTTCGCCTACCACAACGTCGGGGTGCGCAGCCTGCGCACCCTGCTGGCGGCGGGAATGGAGGTGGCGCTGGTCATCACCCACCCCGACGATCCGCAGGAAAACCGCTGGTTCGACCGTGTCGCCGACGTCGCCGCCGAGTTCGACCTGCCGGTCGCCTGGGTCGAGCAGACGGTGGACGAGGCGCTGGCGCAGCGCGTGGTCGCGCTCGCGCCGGACTATGTGTTTTCGTTCTACTTTCGCCGCATGCTGCCGGTCGATGTGCTGGCCGCCGCGCGCATTGCCGCGCTCAATATGCACGGCTCGCTGCTGCCCAAGTATCGCGGCCGGGTGCCGGTGAACTGGGCGGTGCTGCACGGCGAGCGCGAGACGGGCGCCACGCTGCATGTGATGCAAGCCAAGCCTGACGCCGGGGACATCGTCGCGCAGCAGGCCGTGCCCATCCTGCCCGACGACACGGCCAAAGACGTGTTCGACAAAGTCACGGTCGCCGCCGAAATCGCGCTCTCGGGCGTGCTGCCGCAACTGCTGCGCGGGCAGGTGCCGCGCCGGCGCAACGATCTGGCCGCCGGCAGCTATTTCGGCGGTCGCAAGCCGGAGGATGGCCGCATCGACTGGGCGCAGCCGGCACAGGCGGTCTACAACCTTATCCGCGCGGTCGCCCCGCCCTACCCCGGCGCGTTTTTCGAGCAGGGTGGCCGCCGCTACATCGTCGCTCGCGCCCGGCTGGCCCGTCCGGCGCAAGCCGGGTTGTTGCCCGCCGATGCCCCGCTGGGCCCACAACGCGCAGGCTCCCTGCTGCTCGCCCGCTGCGGCGACGGCGGCACCGTGTTGCTGCACGAACTGTGGGACGCCGCGCACCCCGGCGTGCCGCTGCCGCCCGCCGACTGGCCCGCGCACCCCTGAATTCCCCATCGAGACTCGCACCATGAAAAAAATCCTCATCCTCGGCGTCAACGGCTTCATCGGCCACCACCTGTCCAAACGCATCCTCGCCAGCACGGACTGGGAGGTGTACGGCATGGACATGAACACCGACCGCCTCGACGACCTGCTGCCGAACAAGCGCTTCAAGTTTTTCGAAGGCGACATCACCATCAACCGCGAGTGGATCGAATACCACGTGCGCAAGTGCGACGTGATCCTGCCGCTGGTGGCCATCGCCACCCCGGCGACCTACGTCAAAGCGCCGCTGCGGGTGTTCGAGCTCGACTTCGAGGCCAACCTGCCGATCGTGCGCGCCGCGGTAAAGCACAAAAAGCGTCTGGTGTTTCCGTCGACCAGCGAGGTCTACGGCATGTGCCCCGACCCCGAGTTCGACCCCGAGAACTCGCCGCTGGTCTACGGCCCGATCAACAAGCCGCGCTGGATCTACGCCTGCTCCAAGCAGTTGATGGACCGGGTGATCGCCGCTTACGGCCAGCAGGAAGGGCTGGACTACACCCTGTTTCGCCCGTTCAACTGGATCGGCGCCGGGCTGGACACCATTTTCTCGGCCAAGGAGGGCAGCTCGCGCGTGGTGACGCAATTCCTCGGTCACATCGTGCGCGGCGAGTCGATCAGCCTGGTCGATGGCGGGCAGCAGAAGCGCGCGTTCACCGACATCGACGACGGCATCGACGCGCTGATGAAAATCATCGCCAACAAGGCCGGCATCGCCAGCGGCAAGATCTACAACATCGGCAACCCGGCGAACAACCATTCGGTGCGCGAACTGGCGGAAATGATGCTGGCGATCGCCGCAACCTTGCCGGAATACGCCGAGTCGGCCAGGGCGGTACGGCTGATCGAAACCAGTTCCGGCGCCTACTACGGCGCGGGCTACCAGGACGTGCAGAACCGCGTGCCCAAAATCGCCAACACCATGCGCGACCTCGACTGGGCCCCGCGCACCGATATGCAGACGGCGCTGCGCAAGATTTTCAACGCCTACCGCGGCCATATCGCGCAGGCGCGCGCGCTAGTGGACGACACCGGCAACTGATTTCGTTGCACGCGGCGGGTGCGGGCCCGGCCCCGCCTGCGCCGGTAGCGCCAGCCGCCGGCCCCTGTGCTTTACCCGACTGCGCCAGTCGGCCAATCATCCTGCGCTTGAACCCACGCATGGCCGCGGCCTAAGTTCGCGGCCAGCGAGCCGGTTCGGGTGCTAAGTCGCCTCGACCACGGCTCGCGCCGGTTCAATCCCACAAGCCGCCTGCGATGACTGCCCCTGCCACTGAATCCGTGCGCGACCCCGCGCCGCGCACCGCCGCCCGCATCGACATCAAACCCCTGCTGCGCCCGACGCCGCGCGGCGGTCTCGTGCCTGAGGCGGCGCGGCAGCAGGTGCAGGCGCTGTGCGGCGATCTGGCACCGCGCGCCGATCTGCTGGTCGAACACCTGCACCGGCTGCAAGACGCGCACCGCGGCCTGCGCCCGTCGCTGCTGGCGGCGCTGGCCGAGCGCCTGCGACTGTCCACCGCCGAGGTCTACGAGGTCGCGAGCTTCTACCAGCACTTTCGCCTGCTGCGCGAAGGCGAACCCGCGCCGCAAACCACCGTGCGCATCTGCACCAGCCTGAGCTGCGCGCTCGCCGGCGCGGACGGGCTGCTGAATGAGGCGAAAGCCCGCTGCGGCAGCGACGTTGCCGTCGAAGGCGCGTCGTGCATGGGGCTGTGCACCCAGGCGCCTGGCACGCTGGTCGGGCGGCACGCGCTGCCGCACGCCAACGCTGAAGCGGTGCTCGCCGCGCTGGACCAAGCCGACGCCCCGCCGCAGCCGCCCGCTGCCGCGCAGGATTTGGCCGCTTACCGCGCGCAAGGCGGCTACCAGTTGCTGGCCGACTGCCGCGCCGGCAAGTTCAGCCCCGAGCAGGTGATGCAACAGCTCGAAGCCGCCGAGCTGCGCGGGCTGGGCGGCGCGGGCTTTCCCAGCGCGCGCAAATGGCACACCGTGGCGCAGCAGCCGGGGCCGAGGATGGTCGTGGTCAACGCCGACGAAGGCGAGGTCGGCACCTGCAAGGACGGCGAGATTCTGCGCACCGCGCCGCACCCGGCGCTCGAAGGGTTGCTGATCGCCGCCTGGGCGGTGGCCGCCGGGCGCATCTGGATTTATGTGCGCGACGAATACGCCGCCGAGCACGCGCTGCTGCACCGCGAGCTGCAGGCGCTGCACGCCGCCGGGCTGCTGCGCTACGGCGGGGTGGACATCGGCGGGCCAGACGACGACGAGCCAGGCGACGACGCCGCGGTGCGCGCGCGGCCGCCGCGGGTGGCGCTGCGCCGCGGTGCCGGCGCGTACATCTGCGGCGAGGAATCGGCGCTGATCGAGTCGCTCGAAGGCCGGCGCGGCATGCCGCGGCTCAAACCCCCTATCGTGGCGATTGCCGGGCTGTTCGGCCGGCCGACGCTGGAGCACAACATCGAAACCTTGTGGTGGGTGCCCACACTGGTGCGCGACCCAACCGCGTGGAGCGGCGCCGGACGGCGCGGGCGCAAAGGGCTGCGGCGGTTCACGGTGTCGGGCCGCGTCGCCCGCCCGGGGGTGTACCTCGCGCCGGCTGGCATCACCGCGCAGGAGCTGATCGACGAGTTCGCCGGTGGCATGGCCGCGGGCTGGAGCCTGTACGGCGTGCTGCCCGGCGGCGCTTCGGGCGGGATGCTCAACGCGCAGCAGGCCGCCGAGCTGCCGCTGGACTTCGGCACCCTGGAGCCGCACGGCTGCTTCATCGGCTCGATGGCGGTGATCGTGCTCGGCCGGCACGCCGACGGCCGCATCGACACCGCAGCCGAGGCCGCGCGCAACCTGCTGCGCTTTTTCGCGCACGAAAGTTGCGGCCAGTGCACCCCCTGCCGCGAAGGCACGCACCAGTTGCTCGCGGCGATGCACGGCCCCCGCTGGGACGCCGCGCATCTGGCCGGGCTGAGCCAGTTGATGCGCGACGCCTCGATCTGCGGCCTCGGCCAGGCCGCGCCGAACCCCGTCGACAGCGTGCTGCGCCACTTCCCGCACGAAGCCGGCGCGGCCAAGGAGTAAGCGCATGGACACCCGAACTGCCGACCTCGCCTTCACCCTCGACGGCAAGCCGCTCGCCGCGCATCCGGGCGAAACCGTCTGGGCCGCCGCTGCGCGCCACGGCGTGGAAATTCCGCATCTGTGCCATCACGACCCGCTGCGCCCGGTGGGCAACTGCCGCGCCTGCATGGTCGAGATCGACGGCGAGCGGGTGCTGGCTGCGTCGTGCTGCCGCACGGTCGAGCCGGGGATGAAGGTGCACGCCGACAGCGACCGCGCCCGCGCTGCGCAGCGCGGGGTGGTTGAGCTGCTGCTGGCGCGCAAACCCGAGCGCCGCGACCGCCACGACGACGAACTGCTGCACTGGGCGCAGCGCCTGGGCGCCGACGCGCAGCATTTTGCTGGCGCGTTCATTGGTGACGCCGCGCAGGCCGCCGCCTGGCCGCAGCCGCCCGCGCCCGACACCTCGCACCCGGCAATCACCTTCGCCGCCGACGCCTGCATTCAGTGCACCCGGTGTCTACGCGCCTGCCGCGACGAGCAGGGCAACGACGTCATCGGGCTGGCGGGCCGCGGCGCGGCGGCGCGCATCGTGTTCGACCAGTCCGCGGCAATGGGAGAGAGCACCTGCGTGGCCTGCGGCGAATGCGTGCAGGCCTGCCCGACCGGCGCGCTCGTCCCCGCCAACGGCAGCTGGGCGCAGCCGTCGATTCGGCAGGTCGATTCGGTCTGTCCGTATTGCGGCGTGGGCTGCGCGATCACCTACCACGTGCAGGCCGACGCGCAGGGGCGCGAGTTCATCGCCCGTGTCGAAGGCCGCGACGGCCCGGCCAACCACGACCGGCTGTGCGTCAAGGGCCGCTTCGGCTTCGATTACGCGCAGCATCCGGCGCGGTTGACCGTGCCGCTGATCCGCCGCGACGACGCACCCAAAGACCCCGAGCGGGTGAAACTTGCCGACTGGCACGAGGTGTTCCGCGAAGCGACGTGGGACGAGGCGCTGGAGCGCGCCGCAGGCGGCCTGCTGCGCATCCGCGAGCAGCACGGCGGTGCGGCGCTGGCGGGCTTTGGCAGCGCCAAGGGCTCGCACGAAGAGGCGTATCTGTTCCAGAAACTGGTGCGCGTCGGGCTGCGCACCCACAACGTCGACCACTGCACCCGGCTGTGCCACGCCTCCAGCGTGACCGCGCTGCTCGAAGGCATCGGCTCGGGCGCGGTGAGCAACCCGGTGGAAGACGCGCTGCACGCCGATGTGATTCTGCTCATCGGCGCCAACCCCACGGTCAACCATCCGGTGGCGGCGACGTGGATGAAAAACGCGCTGCGCCGCGGCACCCGGCTGATCCTTGCCGACCCGCGGCGCACCGAGCTGTCGCGCAAAGCCTGGCTGACGCTGCAGTTCAAGCCGGGCAGCGATCTGGCGCTGCTCAATGCGATGCTGCACGTGCTGTTCGCGGAAAACCTGCTCGACGAAGCGACCATTGCCGCGCGCTGCCATGCCGACGAAGTGCAGACCATCCGCGAGCATGTCGCGCCACTGTCGCCCGAGGCGATGGCGCCGCTGTGCGGCGTGTCCGCGCAGGACATACGCGCCGCGGCGCGGGCGTTTGCGCAAAGCCGCGCGTCGATGATTTTCTGGGGCATGGGCATCGCGCAGCACGTGCACGGCACCGACAATGTGCGCGCGCTGATCGCGCTGTGCCTGCTCACCGGGCAGATCGGCCGCCCCGGCACCGGGCTGCACCCGCTGCGCGGACAGAACAATGTGCAAGGCGCGAGCGACGCCGGGCTGATGCCGACCATGTTCCCTGACTATCTGCGCACCACGCCGGAGAACATTGCGCGCGTGGAGCGCCATTGGGCGCTGCCCGAGGGCACGCTGTCGCGCACCCCGGGGCTGACGGTGGTCGAGATCATCCACGCCGCGCTCGAAGGCCAGATTCGCGGCATGTATATCGAAGGCGAAAACCCGGCGATGAGCGACCCCGACGCGCACCACGCCCGGCAGGCACTCGCCCGCCTCGAACACCTGGTGGTGCAGGACATTTTCCTCACTGAAACCGCGGCGCTGGCCGACGTGGTGCTGCCCGCATCGAGCTGGGCGGAAAAGACCGGTACCGTCACCAACACCGACCGGCTGGTACAAATCGGCCGCAAGGCGCTGGCCAGCCCCGGGCAGGCGCGCGCCGATCTGTGGATCATCCAGGACATGGCCCGCCGCCTGGGCGTGGCGCCGACCGCCGAGGTCGACCTGCACGGCGGCGAAGCCGGCGTGGCGGCGGTGTACGAGGAAATGCGCAGCCTCATGCCCTCTCTGGCGGGTGTGAGCTGGCAGCGGCTGCTGCGCGAAGGCGCGGTCACTTCCCCCTGCGCCGCCGAGGACGAGCCGGGGCAGCGGGTGGTGTTCATCGACCGCTTTCCCACCGCCGACGGCCGCGCGAAGCTCAAGCCCGCGCCGCTGGCCTTCGGCGCCGAGCCGCCGGATAACGTCTACCCCTATGTGCTGATCACCGGGCGCGAGCTCGAACACTGGCACACCGGGGCGATGACCCGCCACGCCAGCGTGCTCGACGCACTCGAACCCGTGGCCACGGCCAGCGTTCACCCGACGCTGCTGGCCAAGCTGGATCTCGCGCCGGGGCAGATGCTGCGCGTGGAGTCGCGCCGCGGGGCGATCGAGCTGGCCACCCGCGCCGACCCGGCGATGCCCGAAGACGCGGTGTTCATTCCCTTCGCCTACGTCGAGGCCGCGGCCAATCTGCTGACCAACCCCAGGCTCGACCCCGAGGGCAAGATCGCCGAGGTCAAGTATTGCGCGGTGCGCTTAAGCCCGGGCGCGCCGGCGCGCGCGCAGGTCTCGCCCGCCGCAGCGCCGGTGCCGGCCTGAAGTCCCCCGCCGCCGCCTGCCACGCCCTCGGAACTCGGCAGGCCGCGGGCGGCACGATTGCTGCGGCTCAGGCATCATCGCTGCCATGTCCCCGCAGGCCGCTCCGCCCCGACCGCTGCTCAGCCAGGCGCAGGCACCGCTGACCCGCGCGGTGCGCGTGCACGACGAGGCCGGACGCGAGCGCGACATCGAAATCCCGGTCGAGCGGCCGCTGACCCTGTATCTGGACAAGCGCGAGCTGGTGACGCTGATGACCGTCGGCAGCGCGCCCGAGCTGCTGGCGCTGGGCTATCTGCGCAACCAGCGGCTGGTGGAACGCATCGAACAGATCGCCGCGGTGCAGGTCGACTGGGACACCCAGGCCTGCGCGATCACTCTGCGCGACCCCGCCGCCGCGCACGACGCCGGCCGCCGCCGCGTGGTCACCACCGGCTGCGGCCAGGGTACGGTGTACGCCGACCTGATGGACGATCTGCAGCGCCTGCGCATCGACCCGCACACCCGCATCGAGCGCGAAGCGCTGTTTGCGGTGCTCGACACCATGCGGCGGCAGGACTCGCTGTACAAGCGCGCCGGCTCGGTGCACGGCTGCGCGCTGTTCGACGCCGCCACGGCCCAACTGCTGCGCTTCACCGAAGACGTCGGCCGGCACAACGCGGTCGATGCGATTTCGGGCTGGATGTGGCTAGAAGGCGTGGCCGGCGCCGGCAAACTGCTCTACACCACCGGGCGGTTGACTTCGGAAATGGTCATCAAGGCGGCCTGGATGGGGTTGCCGATCCTGGTGTCGCGCTCGGGGGTGACGGAAATGGGTTTCACGCTGGCGCAGCGGCTGGGCATCGCGCTGCTGGGCCGCGCGGTGCATCGGCATTACCTGCAGTACACCGCGTTCGAGCGCTGTGCGGCGCCCGCCCAGGCCGCGGCGGAGGCGGGGATCTGATGCGCCCGCGTTGGCCGCGCTGGCCCAATGGGCTGCGTCTGGCAGCGCTGCTGCTTGGCGCATTCGCTCTGCTTCCCGTGTCCCCCGCTGTCGCGCAAACCCTCACGGTGTTCGCCGCCGGCAGCCTGGGCAAGACCTTCAGTGAACTCGCCCGCACCTTCGAGGCACAGCACCCGGGGGTGTCGGTACGCGCGCAATACGGCGGCAGTGTCAAGATGGCGCGGCTGGTCACCGACCTGCACCAGCGCGCCGACGTCGTCGCCGTGGCCGACGCGGCGGTGATCGACCGCTACCTGCTCGCCGGTCCGGCACCGGCAGCCAGCTGGTCGATCGCCTTCGCCGGCAACGCCCTGACCTTCGCCTACACCGCCCACAGCCGCGGCGCAGCACACATCAACGCCAGCAACTGGTGGCAGGTGCTGTGCCAGCCGGGGGTGCAGATCGGCCGCTCCAACCCCAACACCGATCCTTCGGGCTACCAGACGCTGCAAATGCTGCAACTGGCCGCGCGCCTCTACCACCAGCCGGGGCTGCCGGGCTGCGTGCTGGCCAACGCGCCGGCGCGCAATATGCGCGACACCGAAACCGACCTGATCGCCGCGCTGCAACTCGGGCAGATCGACTACCTGGCGATCTACCGCTCCGACGCGGTGCAGCACCACCTGCGCTGGCTGGCGCTGCCGCCGCAGATCGACCTCAGCGACCCGGCGCGGGCCGCGCAATACGCGCAAGCGCGGGTGAGCACGGCCAATGGCGTGCTCACCGCCCGCCCCATCGTCTACGCGCTGACCATCCCGCACGACGCACCGCACCCGCGGCTCGCAGCCGAGTTCGTCGCCCTGCTGCTCGGGCCGCAAGGGCAGCAACTGCTGCGCCGCAACGGCTTCACCCCGCTGCACCCGGCGCAGGCGCAACACCGCGACCGTCTGCCGCCCTCGCTGCAAGCGCTGACCGCCGATGCGCCGCACTGACCGCATGACCCGGCCGCCGCCAACCGAGACTTCGCCACTGCAGGGCGGTCGCGCGCTGCACGGGCTGTTCGCGCTGCTCGGTGCCGTAGTGATCGCGTTCATCGCCCTGCCGCTGCTGGCGCTGGTGCTGCGGCCGAGCTGGGCCGAGCTGCGGCAGGCAGCAGCGATGGACGCGGTGCGCTCGGCAATCGGCCTGAGCGTCGCCGCCGCGGCGGTTGCCACCGCGCTGGTCGCGCCGTTTGCGGTCGCGCTGGGCCATGTGCTGGCGCGGCAGGCTTTTCGCGGCAAAAGTCTGATCGAGGCGGTGATCGACCTGCCGCTGGCCGTGCCGCACACGGTCGTCGGCATCGCGCTGCTGCTGGTGTTCAGCCGCAGCGGCTGGCTGGGCGCGCCGCTGGACGCGCTGGGCCTGCAGTTCTGGGGCACGTTCTCCGGCGTCGTGCTGGCGATGAGCTACGTTGGGCTGCCGTACGCAGTGCAGGCCGCGCGGCGCGGCTTCGAAGCGGTGGACACGCGGGTCGAAGCCGCGGCGCGGGTGCAGGGCGCAGGGGCGTGGGCAGTGTTTTTGCGTATCAGCCTGCCGCTGGCGCGCGCGTCGGTTCTGAGCGGGCTGATCCAGTGCTTCGCCCGCGCGATCGGCGAATTCGCCGCAGTGCTGCTGATCGCCTACTACCCGATGACCGCGCCGATCCGCATTTACGAGCTTTTTCTGCAGGCCGGGCTGACGCCGGCGGTAGCCGCCTCGGTGCTGTTCCTCGCGGTGGTGCTGGCGCTGTTCTGGGGGCCGCGGCTGCTGCTGGCCCGTCGCCGCTCCACTGCTGCGCCCGATGTCTGAAGCGGCAACCCACCAAGGTCTGCGGCTGCAGGCGCTGCACTGGGGCGCGGGCGACTGGCGCTCCGAGCCGGCCGATTTCGACCTGCCCGCCGGCCGCGTGCTTGCGCTGCTCGGCCGCAACGGCGCCGGCAAAACCGCACTGCTCGACACCCTGGCCGGGCTGCGCGCGCCGCTGGCCGGGCGCATTTCCGCGCACGGCACCGACCTCACCCCGCTGCCGCCCGAGCAGCGGCACATCGGCTACGCGATGCAACGCGACGCGTTGTTTCCGCACCGCACCGTGGCCGATAACCTGCGCTTCGGCCGCGGCACGAGCGCCGACCTCGATCCGCTGATCGAAGCCTTCGCGCTGCGGCCGCTGCTGGGGCGCAAACCGGCGCAGCTCAGCGGCGGCCAGCGCCAGCGCGTCGCGCTGGCGCGCGCGCTGGTCGGCCCGCCACGGCTGCTGCTGCTGGACGAGCCGCTGTCGGCCATCGACCCCGAGTCCCGCCCGGCGCTGCGCCAGACCCTGGCCGCGCTGCTGCGCGAATACCGGCTGACCACCGTGCTGGTCAGCCACGACCCGGCCGAGGCGCTGCAACTGGCCGACCACCACGCCCGGCTGGACGACGGCCGGCTGCGCCGCATCGACGCCGCCGAGCTGCGCGCACTGGCGCCCCCGCTCGACACCACCGCGAGCGCCCCGGACGTCAACCGCTGGGGCATGCAGATCGTCGCCGCCGAGCCCGAAGCGGGCCACCAGCGACTGCTGCTGCGCCCGGTCGGCACCGATACTCCTTTGCTGCCGTGGCCGACAGACCTGCAGCCACACGACGCACATCCTGGGCAAATCGTGCGCTTGTTCATCGACCCGGCGCAGATCGAAGTCATCCCTTCATTCGATCCGCCCTCGCCCCACCCAGACGAATGGATCTTGCCCGCGACCGTGCTGGTCGAGCGCCGCGAAGGCCCGCTGCACCGCCTCGAATTGCGGCTGGCATGGGGCGCAAGCGTGCAAGCCCTGCTGCTGCCACCGGCGTGGCGGCGCCTAGGCGCGCAGCCCGGGCAGACCGTCTGGCTTCACGTCGACCCGCGCTGCGCATTTATTCTGAGCCCGCACGCCGCTACCGACCGCCCCGTCTAGCAAATCGGGATTGCAGCCGACCAGCCTCGTCTCAGTTCGACCCAAACGCAGCCGCGTTCGAGGCAGGCACGAAGAGATATCCGACCCTTCCGGGGTTTGACCGTCAGATATCTCGTGCAAAATCCGTGCGGCAGCAGAGGAGCCGCCGCACACCTGCGCCCCTCTTTCGTTCGCTCGCCGCTTTCCGCTCGTCGCCTGGGAGTATTCGATCCCAGTTCTCGGATGCGCCGATGCCGGTCGCCACCGGCCCCTACCGCCTCAACGGCAACAAGCTCACGGTCCGGTTCGCTCCCGTGGGCGAGAGCAAGCGCTCTACTGCCGCCTGCGTCTGTAGCTTTCAAGTGCGCCCAGACGGCAAGCTGCATCTCGATGACACCGGGCCGGGAGACGCCTGCCAGATGCTCCACGGGGTCAGCTGGGGCTGGGTCGACGGCATGGATTACGTGCGCAATCCGCAGGCCGAGACCCGCCTCGCCGCGGCCCCAGCCGCGCCAGCCGCCACTGCGGGGCCCTCGTTCGACTGCGCCCGCGCGACGGCCCGGGCGGATCGGCTGGTCTGCGCCGACCCACAGCTCTCCGCAATGGACCGGAAGATTGTCGCCGCCTACCAGAGCGCGCTGCAGCACGCCGGTAACCCCACCGCCGCCGACCCCATCCGCCACGCGCAAATCGTGTGGGTGCGCGCCAAAATGCGCTGCAGCACCACCGCCTGCCTGCAACACCTCTACACCCAGCGTCTGGCCGCACTCGGTGCGCGCTGACCCGTTGCTCCCGACCCTCCTGAAAACTGCCGTATCGCGAACGGGGCAACCGCCCTATTGCTGTACGCCCGAAAGATCAAGGGTAAGAGAACCGCGAAAGCGGTCAAAGAAAAAGCCCATGAAATCATGGGCTTACGAATATGTATTGGCGGAGACGGAGGGATTCGAACCCTCGATGCGGCTCTACACCGCATACTCCCTTAGCAGGGGAGCACCTTCGGCCTCTCGGTCACGTCTCCGGTGCAGCTGGTTGGCTTGCGGCGCGGGCGAAGCCGGCCGCAAAAGCCGCGCATTATTGCATGAACGGCGTTGCGTTCCCTCACGCGGCGGGTTGTTCGAGGTCGAACGCCTTGTGCAGGGCGCGCACGGCCAGTTCCATGTATTTTTCATCGATGACCACCGACACCTTGATCTCGGAGGTGGAGATCATCTGGATGTTGATGCCTTCCTCGGCGAGGGTGCGGAACATTTTGCTGGCCACACCGGCGTGCGAGCGCATGCCCATGCCGACGATGGACACCTTGCACACCTTGGGGTCGCCGATCACTTCCTTGGCGCCGATGTGCGGCTGCACCTGCGCCTTGAGAATGTCCAGGGTGCGGGCATAGTCGTTGCGGCCGACGGTGAAGGTGAAGTCGGTGAAGCCGGCCACGCTCTGGTTCTGCACGATCATGTCGACTTCGATGTTGGCTTCGCCGACGGCATTGAGAATCTGGTAGGCGATACCCGGGCGGTCGGGCACGCCCAGCACCATGATCTTGGCTTCATCGCGGGCAAAGGCGATGCCCGACACCACGGCTTGTTCCATTTTTTCGTCTTCCTCGAAAGTGATGAGCGTGCCGCTGCGCGACTCCTGCTCCAGCGGCAGATCCCACGGGGTCAGGCTGGAAAGCACCCGCAGCCGCACCTGGTATTTGCCGGCAAACTCCACCGAGCGAATCTGCAGCACCTTTGATCCCAGGCTGGCCATTTCCAGCATTTCCTCGAAGGTGATGGTGTCCAGCCGCCGCGCTTCGGGGACGATGCGCGGGTCGGTGGTGTAGACGCCGTCGACATCGGTGTAGATCTGGCACTCGTCGGCCTTCAGCGCCGCGGCCAGCGCCACGCCCGAGGTGTCGGAACCGCCGCGGCCCAGGGTGGTGATATTGCCCTGCGCGTCCACGCCCTGAAACCCGGCAACAACGGGAATGACGCCCGCGGCCAGGTCGGCCTTGAGCCGCTCGCTGTCGATGGAGTCGATGCGCGCCTTGGTGAACGCGCTGTTGGTGTGCACCGCGACCTGGAAGCCGGTGTAGCTGCGCGCCTTGTGCCCCAGGGTCTGCAGCGCCATCGCCAGCAGGCCGATGGTGACTTGTTCGCCGGTGGCGGCGACGACGTCGAGCTCGCGCGGATCGGGCTCGGGCTGGATGTCCTTGGCCAGCGCGATCAGCCGATTGGTTTCGCCCGACATGGCCGAGACCACGACCACCACCTGATGCCCGGCCGCGTGCCATTTGGCCACGCGCCGCGCAACGTTTTTGATGCGATCGACCGAGCCGACCGAGGTGCCGCCGTATTTCTGGACGATGAGTGCCATAGGGTGTGCTCTGCTCGTGCGCACGACTGACCGCAAAGCCGGCTGGTGCTGCTCAGCCGCCTATCCCGCGATGACCCAGCGCGGCAGCGAGCGATCGTGCGCAAAAACGAGGATTCTAGGCGGATTGATCGCGCCGGCCTGCGGGCGCGGCGCGCAGCAGCAACGTCTGCCCGCTGCGGCGAAACTCGCCCTGCGGCCAGCACAGCGCCAGCGCGTATGCGCCGTCGGCCGTGGCCATGATCTGCCGCACCAGCTCCTGGGTGCGGGCGCTGCCCAGCCGCAGCCCCTCCAGCCGCAGCCAATGACGGATGACCTCTGCCGCTCGCAAGGAACCCAGAGCCCGCAGCCGCGGCAACGCCAGTCCCTGCCCTTCCCGACAGGCGGCGAAATCGGCGGCGGCCTGCTCAGCCAGCAAGGCGTCGGCCTGCGCGCACAGCGCGGCGCTGCGGCCGAGGGTGCCGCGGTAGCCCGGCTCCAGCCGGGCGATGGCCGGCAGCAGCTCGTGTCGGATGCGGCTGCGGCGATAGGCCGGGTCGGCATTCATCGGGTCGTCCAGATAGCCGACGCCGGCCGCATTCAGGCTGGCGCGCAACTCGTCTGCGCCGCAATCCAATAGCGGGCGGGCGAAGTCGCAACCCGCGCGACTGAACCGCTCCGGCATCGCCGCCAGCCCGCGCGGGCCGGCGCCGCGCAGCAGCGCCAACAACAGGCTTTCCACCTGATCGTCGCCGTGCTGGCCAAGCAGCACCACGCCGCAGCGGGCTATTTGCGCCAGTTCCGCCAGCGCGGCATAGCGCGCCTGGCGCGCCTGCTCCTCCACACTGTCGCCGCGCCGCGCCGGCACGTCCACGCGCTGCTGGCTCCAGCGCACGCCGATCGCGCTGCAGAACGTGCGGGTGTGCTGAGCAAAGGTCTGCGCGGCGGCCTGCAGGCCGTGGTCGATGTGCAGGGCTTCGATGCGAGCGGCGCCCCATTGCGCAACCGCGGCCAACAGCAGCGCGGTGGAGTCGGCCCCGCCGCTGAAAGCCACGCCGATGCGCTCGGCGCGGTCGATGTCGGGATGGCGGACGAGAAAGCGCCGCAGCGCCGCCAGCGCAGGCGCGGCGGCAATTGCGGGATCGAATGTCGCAGGCGCGGGCGGCTGCGCACCCGCAGCCAAGAAGCCCGCCGCCGGCTGCGGAGCAGCCGCTGGCCGATCAGCGCCGCGCGGCCTGCTTGGTGTCTTCAAACTTGCCGAAGTCCTGCAAGCGCTGCAGGCGACGCTGCACCAGTTCATCGGCGTCGAGGTTCTGGAACTGGCGCAGCGCCTCGCCGAGCGCCCGCTTGAGCGAGGCAGCCATCGCCTCGGGGTCGCGGTGCGCACCGCCGACCGGCTCGTTGACGATCTTGTCCACCAGCCCCAGCGCCTTGAGGCGATGCGCGGTCAGCGCCAGCGCCTCCGCCGCCTCGGGCGCTTTTTCCGCGCTTTTCCACAGAATCGACGCGCAGCCCTCGGGCGAAATCACCGAGTAGATGCCGTATTGCAGCATCAGCAGTTGATCGCAAACGGCAATCGCCAGCGCCCCGCCCGATCCGCCTTCGCCGATGATGGTCGAGATGACGGGCACGCGCAGTTTGGCCATCTCAAAGATATTGCGGCCGATCGCCTCGCTCTGCCCGCGCTCCTCGGCGTCTATGCCGGGATAGGCGCCTGGCGTGTCGACAAAGGTGAAAATCGGCAGGCCGAACTTCTCCGCCAGTTTCATCAGTCGCAGCGCCTTGCGGTAGCCCTCGGGCTTGGGCATGCCGAAGTTGCGCAGCGCGCGCTCCTTGGTGTCGCGGCCTTTCTGGTGGCCGATGATCATGCACGCCTGCCCGCCCAGCCGCGCCAGTCCGCCGACGATGGACTGATCGTCGGCAAAGGTACGGTCACCGTGCAGTTCGTGAAAGTCCGTGAAGATCAGCCGTGCGTAGTCCAGGGTGTACGGCCGCTGCGCGTGGCGGGCGATCTGCGTGACCTGCCAGGGCGTGAGCTTGGCGTAGATGTCCTTGGTGAGCTGCAGGCTTTTTTTCTGCAGCCGGGCGATTTCCTCCGAGATGTCGACGGCCGATTCGTCCTGCACGTAGCGCAGTTCGTCGATTTTGTTTTCAAGTTCGGCCACGGGCGACTCGAAGTCGAGGAAGATTTTTTTGCTCATGCGAAGTCCTCGTTGACTGCGCGCACCGCGAAAGTGCGCAACCCGCGCGGGCGGCCTCTGAAGCGATTCAGTAGGCTACCGGCAGCGGGTCCAGGCTGCGCCAAATATACCAAGTGCCGACCGAGCGCCAAGGGGCCCAGGCCGCTGCCACTTCGCGCACCTCGCTTTGCGTCACCGGCTCGCCGGCGAAGTAAGTCTGGCTGACCCCACGGATCAGCCCCAGGTCGCCCAGCGGCAGCACATCGGCGCGCAGCAGGTGGAAGATCAGGAACATGTCGGCAGTCCAGCGGCCGATGCCGCGAATGCTCACCAGCTCGGCCGCCACCTCGTCATCAGGCATGTCGTGCCAGGCTCGCGGGTGCACGACGCCGGTGTGGAATTTCTCGGCCAGGTCGAGCAGGTACTGCACCTTGCGCGCCGACAGGCCGCAGGCGCGCAGCCCGGCCTCGCCCGAAGCGAGCAGATGGTGCGGCGCGATGGCCGGGTGCGCGGCGACGACCTTGTCCCACACCGCCTGCGCGGCCTTGACCGAAATCTGCTGGCCGACGATGGATCGGGCCAGCGTCTGAAAGGCATCGCCGCGGCTCTCCAGCCGCGCGCCGGTGTGGGCGGCGATGAGCTTGCGCATCACCCGATCGGATTTCTGCAGATGCGCGCAAGCGCGCTCCCAGTCGATGCGCAGCGGCGCACCGACGGCAGGCGCGGCGCTTCGCCGCACCATCAGCCCGCCCTCCAGGTGGTCAGGCCGCCCGGCTTGTCTTCGAGCACGATGCCGCGAGCGAGCAGTTCGTCGCGGATGCGGTCGGCCGTGGCAAAGTCGCGCGCCTTTTTGGCCGCGCTGCGGGCGGCGACCTGCGCCTCCACCCAGGCCGCGTCCACTGCTTCGCTACTGCCGGCCTGCAGAAACGCCCGTGGCGACTGCTGCAGCAGCCCGAGCAGCCCGCCCAGCCCCTTGAGCAGCGCGGCCAGCGCGGCGTCGCCCGTGCGGTTGACGGCCCCCGCCAGATCGAACAGCACGGCCACCGCCTCGGGTGTGCCCAGGTCGTCGTTCATCGCCGCGGCGAAGGCCTGCGCCTGCGGCGCGTCCCAGTCGATGCGCGGGGACAGGGCGTCGCCGAAGGGTTCGAGCGCGGTGTAGAGGCGCGACAGCGCCGCCCGGGCGTCGCGCAGATGCGCGTCGCTGTAGTTGAGCGGACTGCGGTAATGCGCGCGGGCGATGAAAAAGCGCAGGGTCTCGGCGTCGAACACCTTGAGGATGTCGCGGATGGTGAAAAAATTGCCCAGCGATTTGGACATCTTTTCGCCATCGACCCGCACAAAGCCATTGTGCACCCAGAAGTGCGCCAGGGGCTTGCCGCTGGCGCCTTCGCTCTGCGCAATCTCGTTTTCGTGATGCGGAAACTGCAGGTCGGCGCCGCCGCCGTGCAGGTCGAAGGTCTCGCCCAGCAGTGCGCAGCTCATCGCCGAACATTCGATGTGCCAGCCCGGGCGCCCGGGCCCGTCGGGCGAATCCCATCTCACCTCGGCCGGCTCCTCGGGCTTGGCCGCTTTCCACAGCACGAAGTCCAGCGGATCTTCCTTGGCTGCGTCCACCTCCACCCGCTCGCCGGCGCGCAGTTCGTCGATGGACTTGCCCGAGAGCTTGCCGTAGCCGGGGAAGGCGCGCACCCGGTAGTTCACATCGCCGCGCGTATCGCGATAGGCCAGGCCCCGCGTCTTCAGCCGGTCGATGAGCCCCAGCATCTGCGGCACGTAGTCGGTGGCACGCGGTTCGTGCGTCGGCCGCTCGATGCCCAGTGCATCGGTGTCCTCGTGCATTGCGGCGATGAAACGGTCGGTCAGCGCGCGGATGGTCTCGCCATTCTCTTGCGCGCGGCGGATGATTTTGTCGTCGATATCGGTGATGTTGCGCACATAGGTCACGCGCAGCCCGCGCGCCTTGAGCCAGCGCTGCAGCAGGTCGAACACCAGCATCATGCGCGCGTGCCCGAGGTGACAGTAGTCATACACCGTCATGCCGCAGACATACATGCGCACGTGGCCGGGTTCGATCGGCTCGAACGGCTGCTTGGCGCGGGCGAGGGTGTTGTAGAGCTGAAGCGGGGCGTGCAGCATGACGGGCACAGAAAGCGACGGGCGCGACCGCCGGGTGTTGCGGCCGCGCCCGTTGGGAGCCTGGATAAAATCAAAAACTTAGCACAGCCAGCGCGATTTCGACTTGCGCATCCCCGGCCCTAAACCGTCGCCCACCCCGCCGCCCCAGCGGAACCGTGCTTGCCGCGCCTCCCCTTTTCTGCCCCATGCGCAAACGACTGCTCTGCACCCTCATCGCCGCGACTCTGGCCTGGCCGCTGGCCGCTGCGGCCGCCGATGTGGGAAGCATCAACCAGAACATTCAGCGCGGCAACCTGGCAGCGGCGCTGTCCGAGACCGACGCTCTGCTCAAACAGAACCCCAAAGACCCGCAACTGCAGTTTCTGCGCGGGGTGATTCTGACCGAGCAGAAAAAGGACGCCGAAGCCATCCAGGTGTTCAAGCAGCTCACGGAGCAATATCCCGAGTTGCCCGAGCCCTACAACAACCTCGCGGTGCTCTACGCCCAGCAGGGCAAGTACGAGCAAGCGCGCGCCGCGCTGGAAATGGCCATCCGCACCAACCCCAGCTACGCCACCGCGCAGGAAAACCTGGGCGACATCTATGCCAAGCTCGCCAGCCAGGCCTACCAGAGGGCGCTGCAACTCAGTCCGGGCGACAACGCCGGCACCAAGCTCAAGCTCAACCTGATCCGCGAGCTGTTCAACCAAACCGGCGGCGGTGCGGGAGGCGGCAAGCCAGCCGCCACTCCGGTTGCTGTGAAGCTGCCGGTCGAACCGGCCAAGACCGAGCCGGCAGCAGCCAGGCCCGCCGCGCCACAACCCACGGCCAAACCCACCGCCGTTGCCGCTGCCAAGCCGGAGCCTGTCGCGCCCGCCCACCCAGCGCCGCCGTCCGTTCCGCCAGCGGCAAAAGCTGTAGAGAAGGCCGCCGAAGCCGAACCGGCGAAGTCAGCCGCGAATGACGCCGACTCCCGCGCCGCGATCGACACCGCGGTTCAGCAGTGGGCGCAGGCGTGGAGCAGCAAGAATCTGCCCGGCTATTTCGCCGCCTACGCGCCGAACTTCCAGCCGGAAAAAGGGCTGTCGCTGGCCGCGTGGAAAGAACAGCGCCGCCGCCTGATCGGCGACAAGAAGGACATTTCGGTGGTGGTCAAGAACCTCGCAGTCAAGGTCGACGGCAACACCGCCACCGCGCGCTTTCGCCAGATCTACAGCTCCGGCGACATTCATTTCGACGGCCCGAAAACCCTGCGCTTTCAGCATGAAAACGGCAAATGGCTGATCGTGCGGGAGATCGCCGGCTGACACCCCGGCACAGCGGCATGTCTAACTCATCCGCCCAGGCCCAGACCCCGCCCGCCGCGCTTCGGCGGGTGCGCAAGCTGCTGCCCTGGGCGCTGGTGTGCGTGCCCCTGTTCTTCGCTGCCCGCGCCGCCACCGATTACGGTGCCGCCAGCCGCAACGAACTCGGCCCGCGCACACACAGCGGCCCGGTCGGGCCGGGCGTGGCCCCGGCTTCCGCGAATGAACAGACGCGCCCCGCCCCGCGCGCCGATGCAAAGCGGCTGCTCAAGCTCACCACAGCGCTGGGTTCCACGCCTGCCGAACGCGGCGACGACAACGAACGCGCGCTGGTGCATGTCTACGCGCTGATTGCCGACGGCCACCTCGCCCGCGCGCTGCCTCGGGCCGAGCAGCTCGCGCAGCGCACGCCCTACTTCGCACTGGCGCAACTCGCGCTGGGCGACGTGTATCGCGCCAAGGCCGGCGCCGCCTTTGGCTTCGGCGCGGTGCCGGCGGCCGATGCTGCGACCGAACCCACGCTGGCGGCGCTGCGCGCCGAAGCGCGGGCGCGGGTCGATGCCTACGCCGCGCCCCCACCGGCTGGCGCGATTCCGTCCAACCTGGTCACGCTGGCCGGCAATGTGCGGCACGCCTTGGTGGTCGACACCGGCGCCTCGCGGCTGTATCTGTTCGCGGTCGCCAACGGGGTGCCGCGTCTGCAGCAGAGCTTTTACTTCAGCCAGGGCAAGCTGGGCGCGGGCAAGACCGCGGCCGGGGACATGAAAACCCCGCTGGGCATCTACTTCATCACCCGCAAGATCGGCGCAGCCCAGCTCAAGCCGCTGTACGGCGCTGGCGCGCTGACGCTGAACTATCCGAACGAATGGGACAAGCGCGCCGGCCACACCGGGCTCGGCATCTGGCTGCACGGCAGCCCGCCCGGCAGCTATGCCCGCGTGCCGCTGGCCTCGGACGGTTGCGTGGTGCTGTCCAACCCCGACCTGCAGCGGCTGGCGGCTGAGGTCGAGCCGGGAACGACCCCGGTGGTCATCACGCCCAGCATTCACTGGCTGTCCCCTGCGGCCTGGGCCGCGCAGCGCCAGCAGGCGATTGCGCAGATGCAGCCGCAGGTGCACGCCGCCGCCGCGCAGGGTCTGCGCCCGCAGGACGCAGCCAGCGCCGCTGCACTGCCCGCGTCTTCCCGCGTGATGGACGCCCAAGCGAACTTGCAGCCCGGCAGCTACTCCATCCTGCAATACCCCGGCCAGCGGGTGGTGCAGTACACCTCGTCCACCGACCCGGGCCAGCTCTACCGCCAGTACTGGGCGCAGGGTGCGGCGGGCTGGCAACTCATTTTCCAAGGCAGTGTGTCATGACCTTCGCTCTCTTTTCCCGTTCGATCAATCCCCCGACCCAGCCGGCGCGCGCCGCTCGGCGGCTGGCCTTCGCCGCCGCGCTCGCCTTTGTTGCCGCGCCGCTGTTCGGCCCGGTGGCCTTCGCCGCCGACGCTGCGGCGCAGCCCAAGGTCGAACTCGTCACGTCGCTGGGCAACATCGTCGTGCAGCTCGACCCGCAGCGCGCGCCCAAGACCGTCGCCAACTTTCTCGACTACGTCAACAGCGGCTTTTACAAGGGCACGATCTTCCACCGCGTGATCCCGGGCTTCATGATCCAGGGCGGCGGGTTCACCGCCGACATGCAGCAAAAACCCACGCGGCCGCCGATTCCGCTGGAAAGCCAGAACGGTCTGCGCAATCTGCGCGGCACCATTGCGATGGCGCGCACCGCCAACCCCAACTCGGCGACCTCGCAGTTTTTCATCAACGTCGCCAACAACGCCTCGCTCGACTATCCCCAGCCCGACGGCTACGGCTATGCGGTGTTCGGCAAAGTGATTTCGGGCATGGACGTGGTCGACAAAATCGTCGCCCAGCCCACCCATGACGTCGGCCCTTATCAGAACGTGCCGGTCAAACCCGTGGTCATCGAAGCGGCCAAAGTGCTGCCCTGATCGCCCCTTTTCCCTTCCCTACAGGACAGCCCCACCATGGTCGAACTGCAAACCAACCACGGCAACATCCGCATCGAACTCGACGCCGAGCGCGCGCCCAAGACGGTCGAAAACTTTCTGAACTACGTGCGCGCCGGCCAGTTCGACGGCACCATCTTCCACCGCGTGATCGACGGCTTCATGATCCAGGGCGGCGGCTTCGAGCCCGGCATGAAGCAAAAGCCCACCCAGGCACCGATCGCCAACGAGGCCAACAACGGCCTGAAAAACGATCGCTACACCATCGCGATGGCCCGTACCTCCGACCCGCACTCGGCCACCGCGCAGTTTTTCATCAACGTCGCCGACAACGCCTTTCTCAACCATACCGCGCCGACCCCGCAAGGCTGGGGCTACGCAGTGTTCGGCAAGGTGGTCGAGGGCCAGGACGTGGTCGACAAGATCAAAGGCGTCAAGACCGGCCGCAAAGGCTTTCACGACGACGTGCCGGTGGAAGACGTGGTGATCCTCAAGGCGGTCGAGGTCTGAACCGCGCCGGGGCTCGCGCGCGGCGTGAGTCGCCGCATACCTCGGGCAAGGGGCTTGCCGGCCCCTCTGCCGGGTTTCTCGTCCGCTCTGAGCCATCCGCCCGCTCGCCTTCTCCGCCACCTTGTCCGCACTTCCCACGACGGCCGCAGGCTCTTCCTTGCTCCAGCAGCAAGCCCCTCCTGCACTCCATCGCCTCGACCTGCCCCCGTCCGCGCGGCGGTTGGCCTTCATTTCCGACCTGCACCTCGGCCCACACGCCCCGCGCACCACCGACGCGCTTCTGCGCTGGCTGGCCGGCCCGGGTGACGAGGCCGACGCCCTGTTCATCCTCGGCGACCTGTTCGAAGCGTGGATCGGCGACGACCTGCTCGATGCGAGCGCCGCCGACCTCGCCACCCACCCCGAACTGCCGGCGCTGGCCGAACATACTCGCCGCGTCTGCCAATCGCTGCGGGACTGGGCGCAGCGCCACGGCCGAGAGTTATACGTGCAGCACGGCAATCGCGACTTTCTGCTCGGGCTCGGATTTGCCCGCCACAGCGGCGCCACCCTCATCCCCGACCCCACGCTGCTGAGCTTCTCCGGCCAGACCCTGCTGCTGACCCACGGCGACCAACTCTGCCTGGCCGACACCGCCTACCTGCAATTCCGCGCCCAGGTGCGCCAGCCCGGCTGGCAGGCCGCGGTGCTCGCCACCCCGCTGGCCGCGCGTGTGGCCCAGGCCGCGGCGCTGCGCGCGGCCAGCC